>CAZGJC010000028.1:0-21894 GCA_964526505.1 uncultured Clostridium sp. | reverse complement strand
CAATTAAAGAAGAGGCTACACGTTGCGGAATGTACTACGTAAACGTTCGTTGGCCAGGCGGTATGATGACTAACTTCAAGACAATTAAGAAGTCTATCGCACGTCTGAACAGCCTTAACAAGATGGCTGAGGACGGAACGTTCGACATGCTTCCCAAAAAGGAAGTTGCTTCTCTCCAAAAGGAAATCTTTGACCTTGAAAAGAACTATGGCGGTATCAAAACAATGGCTCAACTTCCTGACGCTATTTTCATTGTTGACCCCAGAAAAGAAAGAAATGCTGTTCTCGAAGCAAAGAGACTTGGCATTCCCGTAATCGCTATCGTTGACACAAACTGCGATCCTGATGATGCAGATTATGTAATTCCCGGTAACGACGACGCTATCCGTGCTATAAAACTTATCTCCTCTGTAATTGCAGACGCAGTTATCGAAGGAAAGCAAGGCGAGCAGACGGCAGAGGCGGCAGCAGAAAAGGCTGAAATCGAAAACAACGAAGCGAACGCTTAAATCACTCAAAAAATCTAAGTTTAAAAGAGGAATAGAAAATGGCAACAATTACTGCTAAAGACGTTGCGGCTCTCCGTGCGAAAACTGGTATAGGCATGATGGAGTGCAAAAAAGCACTCGTTGAGGCTGATGGCGATGCTGAAAAAGCAATAACCATTCTTCGTGAGAAGGGCGAACTTAAAGCACAGTCAAAGATGGCAACAAGAATTGCCGCTGATGGTATAGTTGACATCCTTAAAGATGGCAACAAAACTGCAATTATAGAAGTTAATACTGAAACAGACTTCGTTGCAAAAAATGAAACGTTTAAAACATTCGTTAAGAATATTCTTAAATGCATTATCGATACAAATCCCGCAGACGTTGATGCACTTTTGGCTTCCGACTATGAGGGAACAACTGTTGATGCAAAACTCAAAGAACTTATTTTCCAGATTGGAGAAAAAATCACTATTCGTCGTTTTGCAGTAGCAGAGGGAACCACAAGCACGTACATTCACGGTGCCGGAAGCATTGGTGTTATAGTTTGTTTTGACACCGATGTTGCTGACAAAGACGGATTTGCAGAGGTTGCGAAGAACATCGCTCTCCAAATCGGTGCTTATGCAACACCTTATCTTGACAGAGAAAGTGTTCCTGGATCTGTTATCGAAAACGAAAAGACCATTCTTATGGCTCAAATCGCAAACGATCCCGCAAACTCCAAAAAGCCTCAAAATATCATCGAAAAGATGGTTCTCGGCAGAATCGGAAAGTTCTATGAAAACAACTGCCTTATTGACATGGCATACGTTAAGGACGACAGTATGACTGTTGGCAAGTATATTGAATCTTCCGCTAAGGAACTCGGCGGTAATATCAAGGTTACAGGTTTCTATCGTTATGAAAAAGGTGAAGGTATTCAGAAAAAAGAAGAAGACTTCGCCGCTGAAATCGAAAAACTTACAAACGGAAATAAATAATTTGTTCTGTAAATTGCATTTGCCAAGAAGATTTTATTGTCTTCTTGGCAAATGTTTTATTTTGTTTACATTGAGTTAAAATATCACATATATAATAACAGAGTATATATCAAAAAAGGCAGGACAATGCAATGAAATACATATTATTCAATCCGAATTCGGGAAACGGCTCGGGCAAGCAGAAAACAGAAGAATTCTTGATGAATTCACAAAATAATGCAACTGTTGTCGATATGACCGAAATATCCGACTATAATGAATTTTTTAGTAATATTTTAGCAGAAGACGAAATTATGATTTGTGGCGGCGACGGGACACTAAACAGATTTGTCAACGATACGAAAAACATAGAAATTACAAATAACATTTATTATTTCCCGGTGGGTACGGGAAATGATTTTTATGCCGATATCAAAACCGGCGATGATATCGCTCCTGTTTTGATAAACGAATATTTAAAAAATCTGCCAGTTGTAACCGTAAGCGGAAATGAATACAACTTTATAAACGGTATAGGATATGGAATTGACGGATATTGTTGTGAGGTGGGAGATAAACTTCACAGTAAAGGTAAGAAAGCAAACTATACATTGATTGCGATAAAAGGATTGCTTTTTCACTTCAAACCCAAAAACGCAACGGTTATTATAGACGGAAAAGAGCGTAAATACCAAAAAGTATGGATTGCACCTACCATGCACGGAAGAAAGTATGGCGGAGGAATGATGCCTACACCAAATCAAGATAGATTTGATAATGATGGTAAGGTTTCTCTTATGGTATTTTATGGATCAAGTAAACTCAAAACTCTTATGATTTTCCCGTCTATTTTTAGCGGTAAACATATAAAACACACGGAATGCATAGACGTTATTAAAGGAAATAATATAACTGTAAAATTTGATAAACCGTGTGCCTTGCAAATTGACGGTGAAACAGTTTTAAACGTAACCGAATATACAGTAAGTTCAGTCAAAAATCAATAATGCTCGACGCAAGAAAGATTAAATATGACAAGCGATATTGAATATAAAAAACAAAATCACAAATTAGGTGTATTGATGCTGACGTTTTTGGGAGCATCATTTGCCGTTTCGCTTATTTTAAATATTTTGCAGATATTTGAAATAAGTTCAAAATCCATTACGGGCGAGATAATATACGAATTATTATATTCGGCGTTATATTTTTGTATGTTTTTTATTCCGGTGCTTATTTACAAAAAAATAGACAAGACATATTCTTTTGTGCAAATGCCGTGCAAAATAAAATTTTCGAGATATCTGCCACTACTTATTTTTGCCGGTTTAGCTGTAAATTATATTGCTTCGTATATAAATGCAATAATTGTCACTTTTGCCGGACTGGATACTTCATCGTTGACGTTTGGCGAATATGTCAATCAATACCATTCGTATAATTTTGTTCTTGATACAATAAAACTTGCAATTGTACCTGCTTTTTGCGAGGAATTGTTTTTTAGGGGCTTGATTCTCGAACGTTTGTCACGCTTTGGAAAAGCAAAAGCGATAATTATATCTGCATTATTGTTTTCATTGATGCACCAACATCCCGCACAACTGTTTTATACGTTTATTTTGGGAGTTTTTCTTGGATATATGGCACTTGAATCCGGATCTATTTGGGGAGGAATTATCCTGCATTTCGTAAATAATTTTACACAGGTAATTATGACGTCCTTGGAAGAAACACAATCCGAAGAACGAGCAACCTTTATTATTTGTGCAATGGAGATGGTTATACTTATTATAGGAGTCATATCTGCGATTTGTTACTTTACAAAATACTCACACTCAACTACCAATGATGACAGATGGCTCTTCGGTACAGATAAATCTTTGAGCAAAGGTATGTCTGTCAAAGGATTTTTTGTTCCGACAATGATAGTGTTTGTATCTATAAGTGCTGTATCTGCACTTGCATGGTTTGTGCAATGAGAGACAATTTGGAAGAAAAATATATGTACGAGGCATATCGTTTGGCTTGTGATGCCGCCGAATGTAGTGAGATTCCGGTTGGTGCTGTTATTGTTAAAGATGGCAAAATAATCTCCGTCGGAAAAAATAATAGGGAAGAGACAAATGATGCAACAGGGCATGCTGAAATTGTCGCAATACGTGAAGCGTGCCGTATTTTAAATTCTTGGCATCTTGATGGTTGTGAGCTATACGTTACACTCGAACCTTGTCCCATGTGCATGGGGGCTATAATAAATTCAAGGATAAAACGTTTGGTTTACGGTGCAAAAGATCCGAAAGCAGGGGCGTGTGGCAGTGTCGTTAATTTGAATTGCTACCCGTTTAATCACAAACCTGATATTGATAACGGACATTGCGAATGTGAATGTGCAGAAATTTTGACGAAATTTTTTAAAAATAAAAGAAATTGAAAAACTCCGTATGAAATCAATCATACGGAGTTTTTTAGTTGGTTTTTATATTGCTTGATTATGCTTTAAGTCTTGCTTCAAGTGCCGCAAGTTCATCGTACAGCGTTTCCGGAACTCTATTTCCGACTTGTGCATAGAACTTTTTAATGTTTTCAACATCTTCAAGCCAAGCACTTCTGTCAACTGTGAGCAATTCTTTGATTGTATCGATAGTTATGTCGTTAAGACCGTCTATACAAATATCTTCTGCCTTCGGAACATATCCAATGGGAGTGATATCTGCATCAACTTTACCTTCGCAACGTGCAAGAATCCACATAAGAACTCTCATATTATCGCCGAAACCCGGCCAAATGAAGTTGCCTTCATCATCAGTACGGAACCAGTTAACATGGAATATTTTGGGGGCATGTGGAATAAGGGTACCCATTTTGAGCCAATGAGCCCAGTAATCACCCATATCGTATCCAACAAAAGGTCTCATAGCCATAGGATCACGACGAACTACACCAACAGCTCCTGATGCTGCGGCGGTGGTTTCCGATGCCATAATTGATCCTACAAACGTACCGTTTTGCCAAGAAGTTGACTGATATACAAGCGGTGCTGTTTTTGCACGTCTACCACCAAACACGATTGCGGAAATTGGTACTCCTGCGGGATTATTGAATTCGCTTGAAATGCAGGGACAATTCTTCGCAAGTGCGGTGAAACGTGAGTTGGGGTGAGCACCGCAAGTTGATTTGTCGTTTTTATCGTATTTTCTGTAATCCCAGACGTTACCTTTCCAGTCAATGGCGTTTGCGGGAGGATTTTTATCCAAACCTTCCCACCAAACGGTATTGTTATCAAGGTTATGAACAACATTGGTGAATATTGTGTCTCTCATGGTTGTGTGAAGTGCGTTGGGATTAGATTTTTCATTTGTACCCGGAGCAACACCGAAAAATCCGTTTTCGGGATTTACCGCCCAAAGTCTTCCGTCCTCACCGACACGGAGCCATGCAATGTCATCGCCAACACACCATACTTTATATCCTTGTTTTGAGTAATATTCAGGCGGTATGAGCATTGCCAGATTCGTTTTTCCGCATGCAGAGGGGAATGCCGCACAAACGTATTTTGTTTCGCCGTCAGGATATTCCACACCGAGTATAAGCATGTGTTCGGCCATCCAGCCCTCTTTGCGTCCGAGATAAGATGCAATACGAAGTGCGAAACATTTCTTTCCAAGCAAAACGTTTCCGCCATAACCTGAGTTTACGGACCAAATAGTGTTATCCTCGGGAAAATGACAAATATACCGATTTTCTTCATCAAGATCTGCCTTTGCGTGAAGACCCTTGATAAAATCACTGCTTTGACCAAGTGCGTCAAGAACGTCGATTCCGACACGTGTCATAATTATCATATTCAAAACAACGTATATCGAATCAGTAAGTTCTATTCCGTATTTTGCGAAGGGAGAACCTACTATACTCATTGAATAGGGAATTACATACATTGTTTTTCCTTGCATGGAACCCTCATAAAGCTTCGAAAGTTTTGCGTAACATTCTTTGGGATCCATCCAGTTATTGATGTTGCCGGCATCTTCTTTTTTAGAGGTGCAAATGAAAGTTCTGCCTTCAACACGTGCAACATCATTTATTGCCGTTCTGTGTAGATAGCAATTGGGAAGAAGTTCCTCGTTGAGTTTTATCATTTCTCCGGTTGAGCAAGCCTCCGCTCTGAGTCGCTCTGCCTGTTCGTTTGTTCCATCAATCCAAACTATATTGCTCGGACGAGTCATATCGGACATTTCCTTGACCCAATTAAGAACAAATTTGTTGTTCGTAGGTGCCATGATTTTTCTCCTTTTATATTTAAGAAATTTTAAACTTTTTGGGGCGAAACAAATCTTCTCGCCATTATATATTTTACAACTTTTTTGCTTGTTTTGCAAGGGAATTTTTTAAAAGTTGCAGATTGTTAATATTTTCTATATTCGGTTAAAAAAGACAGAATTTCAATACTAAAAAAATTTACAAAAAAATATAGAGACAATCATCTGAAATTGTGATACAATAATTGAGTAAATATGTACGGAGGTCTAATATGGAAAAATTAAATCCGAAAGAACAAAAAGTTTATGATTATATAGTTCGATCCATCAAGAAAAACGGTTATGCTCCGTCTGTTAGAGATATTTGCCACGATTTGGGATATAAAAGCACGTCGACTGTACATATGTATATAAATCGTCTTGAAATGTTTGGATATTTATCAAAAGAAGATGGAAAAAGCAGAGCGGTTAAACTTGCTAATGACAGCCATGTTTTGGCAGTCCCCATCGTAGACACTGTTACGGCAGGTGTGCCGATTTTAACCTCCGAACAATTTGATAGCTATGTCGGATGCGTCGGAAACTATCCGACAAACGAACTATTTGCTTTAAAAATTAAAGGTAACGGTATGGTAGAAGCAGGCATATTAGATAAAGACATAATTGTCGCAAGAAAAACTTGTTATGCAGAAAACGGAGAAATTGTTGTGGCTTTGATTGATAACGAGGCGACGGTGAAAAGATTTTTCAGAGAAAACGGGCAATATCGTTTACAACCCGAAAACTCGGAATTGAGTCCGATAATTTTAGACGAAGTGCTGATTATAGGAAAGGTTATCTCCGTTCAAAGATATTATGAGTAAATTGAGGATTTTATGAGTGATTTGAATATTTCGGGAATACAGAAATTAACCTTGCTTGATTTCCCTGGCAAAGTGGCTTGTACGCTGTTCACTTCCGGTTGCAATTTTCGATGCCCGTTTTGCCATAATGCGTTGCTTGTTACACGTTGTAATGAGGCAATCAGTTATGACGAACAGGAAATACTCGATTTTTTGAAAAAAAGACAAGGAATAATAGATGGCATATGTATAAGTGGGGGAGAACCCACGTTACATCATGGATTGTACAACTTTGTGAGTACGATAAAGAAAATGGGATACAGCGTAAAACTTGATACAAACGGAACAAATCCTGACATTTTAAAAAGGCTGGTTGGTGACGGACTGTTGGACTACGTAGCAATGGATATAAAAAACTCACGTGAAAAGTATGCACAAACGTGTGGTTTCGATAAAACGTTTGATCTTGTAAAAATAGATGAAAGCGTCGATTTTATTATGTCCGGAAATATAGATTTTGAATTTAGAACAACGGTTGTAAATCCATTGCATACTTCCAATGATTTTATTGATATCGGAAAATGGTTGTCGGGAAATGAAAAGTTTTATTTGCAAAAGTTTGTTGACTCGGGAGATTTGGTGGGACAGGGTATGTCTTCATATTCTGACGATGATATGATAGCATTTCTTGATATTTTAAAACGATTAGTGCCAAACGCACAATTGAGAGGGATGTGAAATTATAAAAAATGACAAATTTCAACCAAAACCACAATATGTTGTGCTTTTGTGTTGACAAGTCACACAATATGTTGTATAATCAAAATACGGTGCAGGTATTAAACCGCACCGTATTTCTATCGCAAAACAAATAACATATATAGGAGAGAATGAAAATGTATAGTGTGCAAAAAAGAGACGGAAAAAAAGTTGAATTTGAACTTTCCAAGATTTCGAATGCAATAAAACTTGCGTTTGAGGCACAGGAAAAACAGTATAATATGGAGATTATCGATTTTCTTGCGTTGAAAGTCACAGCGGATTTTGAACCGAAGATCAAGGATTCGCTGATAACTGTCGAGGATATACAGGACAGCGTTGAATCGGTTCTTGTGCAAGCAGGCTATGCAGATGTTGCGAAGGCGTATATTCTTTATCGCCGTCAAAGAGAAAAAATAAGAAATATGAAATCAACCGCTCTTGATTATAGGGCAATCGTTAACAGTTATCTCAAAGTGTTGGATTGGCGAGTAAAAGAGAATTCAACCGTTACATATTCCGTTGGCGGTCTCATTCTCTCAAACTCCGGGGCGGTAACAGCCAATTATTGGCTTTCCGAAGTTTATGATGATGAAATCGCAAATGCACACAGAAACGCAGATATACACATACACGATCTTTCAATGCTTACGGGATACTGTGCCGGATGGTCTCTTAAACAGTTGATACAAGAGGGGCTCGGAGGCGTGACAGGCAAAATTACGTCTTCTCCTGCGGCACATCTCTCCACGCTTTGTAATCAGATGGTTAACTTCCTCGGAATTATGCAAAATGAATGGGCGGGTGCACAGGCATTTTCATCATTCGATACGTATCTTGCACCGTTTGTAAAGGCAGATCACCTTACATACAAAGAAGTTAAGCAATGTATTCAATCTTTTGTTTACGGTGTAAATACACCCAGTCGTTGGGGTACACAATCGCCGTTTACAAATATTACGCTTGACTGGACCGTTCCGAATGACCTTGCGGAATTGAACTGTATTGTTGGTGGAAAAGAACTTGATTTCAAGTATAAAGACTGTAAAGTCGAAATGGACATGGTAAACAAAGCGTTTATCGAAATTATGATTGAGGGTGACGCTAATGGAAGAGGATTCCAATATCCCATCCCCACGTACTCCATAACAAGAGATTTTGATTGGTCTGAAACGGAAAATAATAAGCTCTTGTTCGAGATGACTGCAAAATACGGCACGCCTTATTTTTCAAACTACATAAATTCTGATATGGAACCGTCCGACGTTCGTTCGATGTGTTGTCGTTTGCGTCTTGATTTGCGTGAACTCAGAAAAAAATCAGGTGGATATTTCGGCTCTGGCGAATCGACAGGCTCGGTTGGTGTCGTAACAATCAATATGCCGAGAATTGCTTATCTTTCAGAGACTGAGGATGAATTTTACAAGAGACTCGACAAACTTATGGACATTGCCGCACGTTCTCTTAAAATCAAGAGAACGGTTATAACAAAACTTCTCAATGAAGGACTTTATCCATACACTAAGAGATATCTCGGTACGTTTAACAATCATTTTTCTACCATAGGGCTTGTCGGCATGAACGAGGCAGGACTCAATGCAAAATGGCTTCGTGCGGATATGACGCAAAAGGAGACGCAGGAATTCTCCAAGAACGTTCTTAATCATATGAGAGAACGTCTTTCGGATTATCAGGAAGAATATGGAGATCTCTATAATCTTGAAGCAACTCCCGCAGAATCAACATCATTCCGTTTTGCAAAACACGATCTTAAAAATTATCCTGATATAATAACGGCAACAGAAAAGGGAAATAGTCCCTATTATACAAATTCTTCGCATCTCCCTGTCGGATACACGGAAGATATTTTTGCCGCACTTGATATACAAGATGAACTTCAAACACTTTATACCTCGGGAACAGTATTCCACGCTTTCTTGGGTGAAAAACTCCCCAATTGGAAGGCGGCGGCAACACTGGTACGTAAAATTGCAGAAAATTACAGACTTCCATATTACACATTGTCTCCTACTTACAGTATTTGTACCGAACACGGTTATATACCGGGAGAAGAATATACCTGCCCCCATTGCGGAAAGACAACGGAAGTATACAGCCGAATAACCGGATATTACAGACCTGTCCAGGCTTGGAATGATGGAAAGTCTCAGGAGTTTAAGGAAAGACGCACGTATAATATTGAACGTTCCACAGAACTTCATCCGGAAATAAATATTGGATCCGGTGGCGTTAGAACAATTGCAATACCGGTTGCGGAAACCATAAACGAGTGTAATGCAGAACAAGAAAATGTAATTTATCTTTTCGCAACCAAAACATGCCCTAACTGTAAAATGGCAGGGGTATTCCTTGACAAAGCGGGAATTTCCTATGAAAAAGTTTATGCTGAGGATAACGAAGAACTTGTGACAAAATACTCAATAAAGCAGGCTCCTACGTTGGTTGTAACATCCGGTGGAATTGAGGTTGAGAGAGCAGTTAATCTCTCAAATATAAGAAAGTATATTGACTCATCAAATAACTGATATTTACGAGGTGATTACTTAAATGTATGACGTAATTATAGTCGGTGCCGGTCCGGCAGGTCTTACGGCGGCTGTGTATGCACGCAGAGCGGAAAAGAGTGTTTTGGTAATTGAAAAAGGTACCTTTGGCGGTCAAATAACGTTTTCGCCGAAAATCGAGAATTTTCCGGGATTCTCGCAAATCAGTGGTAACGAACTTGCCGAAAGACTTGTAGATCATGCACTTGAAATGGGTGCCGAAATAGAAATGTCGGAAGTTGTAAAAATCGAAAAAAATAGTGATGTTTTCGTTGTATCATGTGATGATGGTTCTCAATATTTATCCGGAACGGTAATATTGGCGACGGGTTCCAAACACCGACGCCTCGGACTTGATCGTGAAGAGGAATTCATAGGAAATGGCATATCATTTTGTGCTGTATGTGATGGGGCGTTTTATAATGGGAAGGCAGTTGCCGTGATCGGTGGCGGAAATTCCGCCTTGGTGGAAGCAATGATGCTGGCAGACGGATGCTTGAAAGTGTATATTGTCCAAAATCTTGATTATATGACCGGTGAAGAAAGACTTGTATCCGCTCTTGAAAAGAGAAAAAATGTCGAATTTATTACAGGGGCGGTAGTTGAAAGCATATATGCCGAGGATGAATTCGGCGGAATAATCATAAGACGTGTTGTAAGCGGTGAGAAAGAACGGCTTGATGTGGACGGTATTTTTGTTGCAATCGGTCAAGAACCCGAAAATCGGTTGTTTGATAACGTTGTATCGTTATCTGAAAGCGGATATATTATTTCAGACGAAAACTGTCTGACAACGACGGAGGGACTTTTTGTTGCAGGTGACTGTCGTACAAAAAACGTGAGACAAATAGCAACTGCATGTGGTGATGGAGCAATCTCAGCACTTGCTGCTTGCAGATATTTGGATAATAGAGTATAAACAAATAAGGCGTGGGGTATAATTTGTTGCCCCACGCCTTTAAATTTTCAAAATACCTATTGAATAAAATGACAATTTGTGATAAAATAATATGTAAAAATTCAGAAGGGCAGGAAAGTTTAAAAAGTGCTTGAAATAAAAAATCTATCATATACGGTAACTGATCCAATGACGGGGAAGACGACTTGTATACTTGATGATATAAATCTCACTATAAATGAAAGATTTGTTGCCATAACAGGTCCTAACGGAAGCGGAAAATCTACCCTTGCCAAACTAATCGCAGGAATAATCAAGCCCGATAGCGGTCAGATTATACTTGATGGTGTTGACATAACCGATATGAGTATAACAGAACGCTCACGTTCAGGCATAAGTTATGCATTTCAACAACCGGTACGATTCAAGGGTATAACCGTAAAAGATTTAATCTCTCTTGCAGCAGGAAAGAAAATTTCAGTGGCAGATGCGTGTTCCTATTTGTCCGAAGTCGGACTTTGTGCAAAGGAATACATTAACAGAGAGGTGAATGCGTCTTTGTCAGGCGGAGAACTTAAAAGAATAGAAATTGCCATGATCAATGCCAGAGGAACCAAATTTTCCGTTTTTGATGAACCTGAGGCAGGAATTGACTTGTGGAGTTTTAATAATCTTATAAAAGTGTTCGAAAAAATGCACGAAAGGACCCACGGAAATATACTTATTATTTCCCACCAAGAACGTATACTTGACATTGCCGATAAGATTGTTGTATTATCGGGAGGAAAAGTCGTTGCTTATGGTGCTAAAAATGAGATTTTACCCGAACTTTTAAATCCCAATGCAGGCTGCAGATATACAAATGGGGAGGTGAATTCAAATGGCACAGAAAACGCTTGACAAAATCGAGTTAAACATGTTGGAAAACATTGCAGGACTGCACAAGGTCCCCGAAGGTGCGTATTCTCTTCGTGTCAATGGTGAACTTGTAGGCAAAAATTCATCCGAGAATATTATAATCGAAAAAAAGACGGATAAGCCGGGTATAGATATATATATAAAAGACGGCACGAAAAACGAGAGTATGCATATTCCGGTAATCCTTTCTGAAACCGGCATTACGGAAACGGTTTACAATGATTTCCATATTGGAGACAACGTAGATGTTGTA
This sequence comes from uncultured Clostridium sp., assembly GCA_964526505.1. Classification (GTDB taxonomy): domain Bacteria; phylum Bacillota; class Clostridia; order Oscillospirales; family CAG-272; genus SVTX01. The sequence goes on along the minus strand of CAZGJC010000028.1, from coordinate 9,954 downwards.
ATTGTTGCAGGATGCGGAATACACAATTGCGGCACCGAAATGAGCGAGCATAGTGGTATACATTCTTTCTACGTTGGAAAAAATTCAAAAGTGAAGTATGTTGAAAAACACTACGGAGAAGGTGATGGAAACGGAAAAAACGTGATGAATCCCACAACAGTTGTAGAATTGTCCGATGGTGCATACATGGAAATGGAAACCGCACAAATAAAAGGTGTTGATTCAACAGACAGAAAGACTGTTGCAAAACTCGATAAGGACTCAACACTTGTGATATATGAAAAAATAATGACTCATGGTAATCAATACGCAAAAACGGAATTTGAAGTGGAACTTAACGGTGAAAATTGTGGTACACACGTTGTTTCACGTTCTGTTGCCAAAGATAATTCCAAACAGTTATTTATATCAAACGTAAAAGGAAACGCAAGATGCAGCGGTCATACCGAATGTGACGCAATTATAATGGATAATGCAAGTGTCAAAGCAATCCCCGAAATAGAAGCGAACAATGTCGACGCTTCTTTGATACACGAGGCGGCCATCGGCAAAATAGCCGGTGAACAGTTGATAAAACTTATGACTCTCGGTCTTGACGAAAAGCAAGCGGAAGAGGAAATTATAAACGGATTTCTGAAATAAGTCAAAAAAGAAAAAGGGGAATTAATATGAAACAGCATGTCACACGTAAAATTTTAGTTCTTATATTGGTATTTACAGTTGCAATTGCATCTTTTGTGGGTTGTAGTAAAAAAGATTCCGATGAACCTCTTGACAAAATACAGAATAACGAACCTCAAAATACCGAAAGCGACACAATAGAAGATATAACAGAAGTACCATCTACGATTGAAAAAGAAATCCCTGCACTTACTATGGAGAAATTTGTATTTCCTCAGTATGACAGTTCGGAACACGATCAAGCGGATGGTGGAATATATCGTATAATAAATAGCAATAAACCGTATTTCACCGAAAATCAAGTTGTAAATGAATCATATGAATATTACAGCCCTCTTGATTCGCTTGGTAGATGTGGTACTGCCGTGGCGTGTATAGGAAAAGATCTTATGCCTACCGAGGATAGGGGCGATATTTCTTCTGTAAAACCTACCGGATGGCACGGTGGTGGGGAACTTTATAATCGCAGTCATTTGATCGCCCATTGCCTCACGGGTGAAAATGCAAATGAACTTAATCTCGTTACCGGAACAGCAAAATTCAATCAAACAACAATGTATTTGTTTGAAAATCAAGTTAAAGACTACGTAAAAGAAACCAATAATCACGTAATGTATAGAGTAACGCCGGTTTTCGAAGGCGATAATCTCGTATGTACCGGCGTGCTTATGGAAGGGTATTCCGTCGAAGATAACGGAGAGGGAATTTGCTTTAATATATTTGCGTATAACGTTCAGCCGGGGTATACTATTGATTACAGCAATGGGGATTATACAAAAAATGTGATAGATAGCGTTTCGGAATATACATATGTTGCAAGTAAAAGTGCCAAGAAAATACACTACGCAACTTGTTCCAATGCAAAAAAAATCGCAGAAAAAAATAGGGTATGCTATAATACATTGGAAGAATTTCCGAGTGACTATATATACGCCAAGTGTTGTAACGTCGGAGTGACGGAAAACACATCAAATACGAGCGTGTCAGTTTGTTCAACTAATAATTGCGAGGTAGATAATGTGAAAATAATTGAAAATCCCGATAAAGAAATTGTAAGAGTAATTCGTGAGGGACTTGAAAAAACAGGAGGATATTGTCCTTGCCGTCGTGATAGACTCGAAGAATTCAAATGTATGTGTGAAGAGTTCAAAAATCAGATCAAAGACCCTGATTTTGAAGGATATTGCCATTGCAGATTGTATTATAAACAAAAGGAGAATAAGTGATATATGCCCATTGTGAAATTAACGTCAAATAACTTCGGTGATGTGGCACTTTCCACGAAAAAAACTGTTCTTATTGATTTTTACGCCGAGTGGTGTGGACCTTGTAAAATGATGTCACCGATTATTGATCGCATCGCAAACGAAAAAAATGATGTGATTGTTGCAAAAGTAGATGTTGATGAAGAACCCGAAATAGCAAATGCATATTCAATTCAGAGTATACCGACTCTCGTTGTACTGCGTGACGGTAAGTTGCTGAATAAGACAATAGGATATATTCCATACGAATCAGTTATGGAGTTGCTGAAATAAATAGAAAATCGACCGTTGCCATACACAGGTGACGGTCGATTTTTTATTTCATTATTTTTCCATGTTCAGTAAAATATCAACGAGTTCTTTCGGTGTATGTGCTATATATTTAGCTCCTACCGAACGCAAAATTTGCTCATCCCTATATCCCCAGGAAACGCCAATAGCCATCATCCCGGAATTTATCGCTGTTTTTACGTCGATATCACTATCTCCTATAAATGCCATTTCTTCCGGTTCCAGATTGAAAAATTTTGCAAATTCTAATGGTGCATCCGGACTCGGCTTTGGTGCTATACCTGACCTGACTCCGTGTGCGATTTCAAAAAGATCGGGACGAAACAGTTGATCTACAAGTTTTATTACAAACTCATCTTGTTTGTTTGACAACATTCCTAATCTAAATTTGTGCGACAGTTGTTCAATTGCTTCGGGTATACCGTCGTAGCAACTCTTCGTATGCATATACGTAAGTGCATATTTTTCATTGTATATATCCAATGCATGGTCTATATATTTATCATCATGAGGAGCATCCTTGGGTAACGCACATTCAACATATCCTCTTGCTCCGAAATTTACAAAAGAAAGAACGTCATCGTAGTCGATTGGAGGATATCCGAGTTCTTTGAGCATTAAGTTGATTCCTTCATTGATAGCATAAATGGTATCTGCAACGGTACCGTCAAGATCGAATATAAGTGCTTTAATCATTCTATAATTCCTTTATTGTTTAATTGAGAAAATTATATCACAAAACATTCTAAAAATCAACCTCAAAAAGGAACAATGTCAGATTGCACAAATCAAAATGACGAAAGATGTAAATAATCGTCATTTTTTTAATTTAATATTTTAACAATTTGTGATATAATAATATTCGTAAATTTTTAATGAAATTAAAAGGGGTAAGTATGGTAAGAGAGGATTTAAGAAATGTGGCGATAATCGCACACGTTGACCACGGAAAAACAACACTTGTTGACGGCTTACTTAAACAGGGTGGAATTTATCGTGATAACCAAGAAACCGTTACGTGTGTAATGGACTCCGGTGATATAGAGCGTGAGAGAGGTATTACCATTCTTGCAAAAAATACGGCTGTACATTACAAAGATGTAAAAATAAATATTATAGACACTCCCGGTCACGCCGATTTCGGAGGCGAAGTCGAACGTGTACTTAAAATGGTAAACGGCGTTATACTTCTCGTAGATGCCGCAGAGGGTCCCATGCCTCAAACTCGTTTTGTTCTCAAAAGGGCTTTGGAACTCAATCATAGGGTTATAGTATGTTTCAATAAAATAGACAAACCCGATGCACGTCTCGGAGAAGTAGAAGATGAAATTCTCGAACTGCTTATCGATCTCGGTGCATCTGACGAACAACTTGATTCTCCAATGCTTTATTGCTCTGGAAGAGAGGGAACGGCGTCTGAGGATCCTAATGTTCCCGGTGAAAATCTTGTTCCGCTTTTCGAGAAAATTCTTGAATATATACCCGCACCGGAAGGTGACATGGACGGAGATCTCCAACTGCTCGTATCGTCTATCGATTACAACGAATACGTGGGACGTATCGGTATAGGAAGAATTGAACGAGGCAGTATCAAAGTCGGTCAAGAAGTTGCAATTTGTAACTATCATAAACCGGATCAAAAACCCGTGAGAACCAAGATAGTATCACTCTATCAGATAGATGGTCTTGTTAGAGTTCCCGTTGAAAATGCCAAAATGGGCGATATTGTATGTTTTTCAGGTGCAGGTGACATATCTATCGGCGATACAATTGCAAGCCCTGCAAACCCGGAGCCACTTGAATTTGTCAAAGTAAGTGAACCCACTGTCGAGATGACTTTCTCGGTAAACGACAGCCCACTTGCAGGAAAAGAAGGAAAATACGTAACTTCACGTCAACTTCGTGAAAGACTTTACAGAGAACTCCTCAAAGACGTTTCGCTTCGTGTTCGTGACGGAGAGACGACAGACGAATTTATTGTATCCGGAAGAGGAGAAATGCATCTTTCAATTCTCATTGAAAATATGAGAAGAGAAGGATATGAGTTAACATGTTCTAATCCTAAGGTTATTTTAAGAGAAATAGACGGCATAAAATGTGAGCCGATGGAGAGAGTTACTCTCGACGTTCCGTCTGAATACGTTGGTGCCGTTATAGAAAAACTCGGACAAAGAAAAGGTGACCTTATAGAAATGAACCCAATGGGTAGCAGAATGAGAGTAGAATATCTCATACCATCAAGGTGTCTTTTCGGTTATCGCTCTGAGTTCTTATCCGCAACACACGGTGAGGGTGTGTTAAATACCTTGTTTGACGGTTATCAGCCATACCGAGGTGGTATTATTATGAGATTTACCGGTGCACTTGTTGCGTCCGAGGCGGGAGTTACCACACGTTATGGTCTTTACAATACCCAAGAGCGAGGAAATCTTTTCGTCGGTCCTCAAACGCCTGTTTATGAGGGTATGATTGTAGGTGAAAATCCCAAAAATGACGATATAGCGGTCAATCCGTGCAAAGAAAAGCATCTTACCGCTATACGTAGTTCAGGTGCTGACGAAAAACTGTTGCTTACGCCTCCTACAATATTCAGTCTTGAAGAAGCGATTGAGTTTATAACCGATGATGAACTTATTGAAGTTACACCTAAATCCATACGTTTACGTAAAAAGATTCTTAATACCGAACTCCGCATGAAAGAAATGATGAAAGCACGCAGAGCGGCACAGGAAAATAAATAATTATAAAAAGTCGCAAGAAATATTTCTTGCGACTTTTTTGTGAATTTATTATATCATTTCCAACGGATCGCTGAAAGATATGTATTTTGTGTTAGCCGTTATGTATGCAATACTGCCATTGTATTTAATAACTGTATAGTTTTCATTTTTTTCGAGTACTTCAACCATATCGCCTTTTTTTATAAATCCAATGATATTATTTGCGTCATCAAAATCGGGGGTACTGCGAACGTTAAGATTTGCGAGAACCCATAAATAATTTTTTTCTGTTGTTGGAGTTTCGCCATGCCCGTTAAGACCCCAAACGTTCATAATTAATGGATAATCTTTGAATGCCACATTCAAATCTGTATACAGCCTATTACCTTGGTTATCATGGATTTCAATGGAATTTAGTTTTCCGTTTGAAGTAAATTGCCACATTCCAAGATGTTGCCCATATTGCTCAACACTCCAAGTGGGAAAAGATTCTTTGTCGATAAATTCAATATCTACATTGGATGGATATCTTGCATACCATACATCAAAATTGTTTAGTATAAAGTCGGGTTCTAAATAATTGATTAACCAATTGTTATTTACATATATTGATGCATAATATCCCTTGCTTTGTAAAAGTTCAACGAATGTAATACATATTTGCATTAAATCATAGGTGGGTATATTTTGCAACGACGGGTCTTCAATATCAAGATAAATCGGATATTCAAATTGCTTTCCTTCAAGACATGAAAGCAATTTATATGCCTCCGCTTTTATTTCCTCAACTGTTGTTGCATATGTATACAAATATGCTCCAACCGACATGCCGACTGCTTTTGCGTCATTATAGTTTAATTCAAACGCTTCGTCCTTGTTTTTGCCATATGCACGTAAAATTGCAAATTGCACACCCTCATCTTTTATGGCTTGCCAATTTAACGACACAGGATTTCCGTCATTGTCATATGTGTGATTATATTGTGAAATATCTATTCCATAAGCGACCGGTTCGGAACTGCCAGAATAAGCATTTGCACTTATTTGATTATAAAAAACATAATCTCCGGTATATTCATAATTACATAAGTTGCATTTATAAACACTGAAACCACGCTGTGAAATGGTGGCATATTTTCTTTCGGCAAGAACAAAATTGTGTCCGGTAGGTTCAACAAAATTTGCTTGATATGAATATCCGCATTCGCAAGTATATTCTGTAAAACCATAAGATGTGCATGTTTCTGGTACCGATTTATTAATCGTATAAATATGTCCAATCGGCTCGGTATAGTCGGAATTATAAGATTTGTCACAAGAAGAACATACGTATACAGCATATCCCTTACGAGAACAAGTTGGAGCAATGGTTTCTTTTTTTATATAATTATGGCCCAATGCACTCACAAAATCGGATTTGTATGAAAATCCACAGGAACACGTATATTCGGTGTAACCCGCACTTTCGCATTTTGGAGATGTTGTTGTATCTGAATATGTGTGACCGGTGGCAGGGATAAAATCAGAGCAATATGAAAAATCACAATTGTTGCATTTGTTTACTGTATATCCATTGCTTTCACAAGTCGGAGCAATTGTCTCACTGATTATATCACCGTGTTGACAGGGTAACGATACGTTTGTTGTCTCATCAGTTAGGCTATTATTTTCGCAACCTATTAGACAACAGCAAATGAGCAAACCCGTAAGTATTGGTAGTAATTTTGTAATCTTCATATCAAAATTATCATTGAAGTTCCGCATAAAGTTTATCGGAAAGTGTTGCTAAATCTTTTACAGTCAAACGCTCACCTCGAATATCTGAACTGTGACCGCATTCGATTACTATTTGAGTGAGACGTTCCTTTGATATTTCAGGAAATCCGGTTAAAAGTGAATTCGGAAGAGTTTTTCTTCGTTGTTCAAACGCCGCTTTTATAGTTTTAAAAAACATTTCTTCTGACAAAGGTTTTATTGGTTTATCTTTCCATAATGTTATATGTACAACCGATGAGTTTACTTTCGGCGGTGGCATAAATCTGTCCGCATTAACGGTAAATAATAAATCCGCTTGACCGTAATAGTCAATAGCGGCGGTAATAGCTCCGCAATTTTTTCCTCCTGCACCGGCACAAAGTCTTTGTGCAACTTCGGTCTGAACCATAACAGTTATGCTTTCAAACGGAAGACCGGATTCTATCAACTTCATAAGTATGGGCGTTGTTATGTAGTACGGAAGATTTGCACACACAGCAACCTTTCCTTTGGCAAAATATGGTTTTAAAACTTCTCCGAGATCCGCCTTCATAACGTCATCATTTATAATAGTTACGTTTTTGTAGCCATCAAGCGTATATTTCAAAACCGGAATTAGCCCTGAATCAATTTCCAATGCAACAACATCACGGTATCTTTCGCAAAGACAACGTGTCATGCATCCAATGCCCGGACCTATTTCCAGGACGGTAATATCCGAATCGGGATAGCAAGCATATGCTATATCTTCAACAACCATATTGTCGGTTAAGAAATTTTGACCGAATTCTTTTTTGAAATTCAATCCAAACATATCCATAATTTGTCGGATTGTTGTTGGTGAACATAAATTCAACATTATTTATATTCCTTTCTTTTTCTCGAATTATCGGATATGCCGACTTTCTTATCTTCGGATCTTCGCATGTTCAAATTATTTTTTCTTCTGCAATTATCCGTATATTTTCCACCATATGATTTTGGAGTTTTATGTGATTGATAAGTTAAAGGCTTTCCGTTGTATGGTTTGAAAAATTGGTATAAACGGCATGGAATCATTCCGTTGTAAAGTTTGCTTGTTTTATCTGCGGGTCTGCCGTAAAGTTTTTCAAAATAATCGCAAGATGTTATAAAATATATATGCCACGGCTCAAAATCAGACAAATTTTTTCCGACTTCACGATAAAGTTGTTCTATTTCTTCCGTTTCGCCCATGCGTTCCCCGTATGGCGGATTACATACGATACTGCCTTTTCGCTCGGATGGTTTTTTTATTTTGCGTGCGTCTGCACAAAAAATATTTATGTTTTCCTCAACGCCTGCACGAAGTGCGTTTTCATATGTAATATCAAGTATATCCTCGTCAATATCCGACGCCCACGCTTCAAATTTGCTGTTTTTTATGATTTTTGACTCGGCTTCTTCAACCGCATCAAGCCACATTGAAGAGGCGATACGTGTAAATTTCTGTGATACAAAATCACGATTTAATCCCGGTGCAATCCCTTTTGCTATAAGGGCTGCTTCGATTGCTATCGTTCCCGAACCGCAGAAAGGGTCCCAAAAAAGGACGTCCTCAGAGGGGCGTGAGAGGGCTGCAATAGAGGCCGCAAGCGTCTCTCGGAGGGGTGCGGCGCCGTATGCAGGGCGATATCCACGCTTATGCAGAGGGGCACCCGAGGTATCTATCATAAGATACGCCTCGTCTTTTAATATGAAAAATTCGACTTTATACTTAACGCCCGTCTCTTCAAACCACGACACGCCGTAAGATGCCGAAAGTCTGTTTACTATCGCTTTCTTTACTATACTTTGACAATCGGGAATGGACGTTAATTTACTTTTGATGGAGTGTCCCGTGACGGGAAACTCGTCAGACACGCCAATCCATTCATCCCAACGAATTGCATTTGTGCCGTCGAAGAGTTCGGTAAAGGATTCTGCGTGAAAAGTTCCAAGCAAGATAAAAACTCTTTCGGCAAAGCGTAAATTTATATTTGCTCGTGGGATATCTTTTTCTTCACCCTCAAAAATAACTCTTCCATCTATTGTTTTTATTCTTTTAAGACCCAATGCGTCTATTTCTTCTCCAAGTTGTTTTTCAAGCCCGAAAAGGCAGGTTGCGACAAGTTGCATTAAACTAATCCTTTCAAATATTATATGTAAATTATAATATATTTAGTGGTGTTTGTCAATCGGAAAAAGCATAAGATTTATATTTCAATTAACACACACTTAACAAAAAGGGTTTATAATACAATTTGATTGATATTTCGGAGGAAGTTATGTTTGAAGTAATAATATGTATAATTGCAGGACTCGGGGCAGGGCTTGGCACGGGATTTGCAGGAATGAGTGCGGCCGCCGTAATCAGCCCCATGCTTATAACTTTTTTGGGTATGGACGCATATGCCGCTGTCGGAATCGCACTTGCGTCGGACGTGCTTGCAAGTGCCGTGAGTGCTTACACATACGGAAAGAATAAAAATATCGACATCAGAAACGGGCTTATAATGATGATATCCGTTTTGATTATGACGTTTGTCGGAAGTTGGATTTCAAGTCTTGTTCCGTCAAACACAATGGGCAATTTTTCGGTCTTTATGACTATGATTTTGGGAATCAAGTTTGTGGTTAAGCCCGTTATGACGACAAAGGAAAAAATGCTCGGAGTGAGTGCAAAAAAGAGAGCGATACAATCGGTGTTATGCGGAATACTTATCGGTTTTATATGCGGATTTATCGGTGCGGGCGGAGGAATGATGATGCTTCTCATTCTCACAAGTGTACTCGGTTACGAACTTAAAACAGCGGTAGGCACAAGCGTATTTATTATGACATTTACGGCTCTTACGGGTGCGGTGAGCCATTTTGCAATCGGCGGTATGCCTGATTTGAAGTGTCTTATAGTTTGCGTAATATCGACGCTTCTGTTCGCTCGGTTGGCGGCGGTGTTTGCAAACAAAGCAAAGCCCTCGACGCTTAACCGCCTTACGGGTGTGATACTCATAGTTCTCGGAATTGCCGTTCTGTGTGTGTCTTATATAAACAAATAAGCAAAAAATAAGTGAAGTCGTATTTCTGACTTCACTTATTTTTTGGGGCTTTGGGAGATTACCTGCCAGACGGGGGTTCGAAGGGGATTTTGGTGTTAAACAATCCCTCCGTCACGCTTTGCGTGACACCTCGGCAGATTATAATAACAAGTGCAACACCCAAAAAAGTATAGACAATGTTCTCGC
>CAZGJC010000027.1:15207-22942 GCA_964526505.1 uncultured Clostridium sp. | reverse complement strand
GGGGAGCCAAATTAAGCACTTGCTATTGCAGGTGCTTTTTTGTACGTTAGAGGGAGAATATATGACCGTTAATATGCGTGTAAACATTATATCACTGCAAAACTACCTCATAAAATATAAGTCCACAAAAAAAGCACTTCGCAAGAAGTGCTTTTTTATCTTTTAAATTAAACTCTCTTGGAAAGAACGTCTCTCTCGTAGTCGAGAACGTCATTAAACCAGCAGGAACAACCCTTTACGCCGTTTCTTTCGCAGAATTCCATCCAAACGTCTCCGAGAGGAAGCGTCTTGATTTCTTCTTGAAGCATAAGCATCTTTGTGTAGTTGCCTGCATCCTGAATGCCTTTAAGTTCAGCATTGGGAGTAAGAAGAGCGTTGAGAAGAGCTTTCTGAACGTTTCTCATACCGATAACGAGAGCGGCTACACGGTTGATGGAAGCGTCAAAGTAGTCTGTTGCGATAAATACTCTGTCAAGAGCGTCGCAACGAACGATTTCTTTCATCATTTCTCTTGTTTCGTCGTCGTAACAAACAACATGGTCGGAGTCCCAACGGATAGGACGTGTTACGTGAAGAGCGATCTTGTCGTTAAATACGAGAAGAGCGGGGATCTTGTCGGACACAACCTCGGTAGGATGATAGTGACCGTTGTCCATAAGAGGAGTAATTCCTCTTGTCATAGCGTAAGAGAGAGCGAACTCGCCCGAACCTACTGTGTAAGCCTCAACGCCGATACCGAATACTTTGGATTCAACAGTTACGTAAACTTTGCTCTTGTCGTATCCGCAAGCGAGTGCACGGTCGATGGAGTCAGCGTATCTCTGACGAGGACCGAGACGGTCAGCGGGAACGTCCTTCATTCCGTCGCCTGTCCAGATGTTCATAACGCAGGGGAAACCTGTTTCCGTAGCGAAATATTCGGAAATACGAATACAAGCGGTAATGTGTCTAACCCAGAAATCTCTGATTTCCTTGTCGGGGTTGGAGAGTGTAAGACCGTTTGCCTTGGGGTGAGAGAAGATAGTGGGGTTGAAGTCAAGACCACAGTTGTGAGCCTTAGCAAATTCAACCCATCTCTTGAAGTGCTTGGGTTCAAGAGCGTCACGGTCAACCTTTTCGCCGTCTTCAAATATAGCGTAGTTAGCGTGAACGTTAATTTTGTGTGTTCCGGGGATAAGGGAAAGAGCCTTGTCAAGGTCAGCGAAGAGTTCATCGGGATTTCTTGCCGCTCCGGGATAGTTACCTGTTGTCTGGATACCGCCCGTAAGAGGACCGTCAGTGTCGAAGCCCTTTACGTCGTCTGCCTGCCAGCAGTGCATGGAAATGGAGATTTTAGAAAGTTTCTCAATAGCCTCTTCGGTGTCTACGCCGTATTTTGCGTAGATTTCCTTGGCAGAGAGATAACGCTCATTCTGTGTCATAATGACCTCCTTGAATTATGTATTTCATTTTTTTACGAATTTAAAGCCTTGTTAGACTATTCTAATATATTATACCTTATATTTACGAATTTTGCAAGGGCTTATGCAAAAAATAAAGTGAAAAATGCGAGTATTTTTGTAAAAATTTCTGCCCACTTGACTTTTATGCCCTTTTGATATATAATGATTTGGGCGATTTGACGCCACAAATTTTAATTTAAGAGGAAATTTTCGTGGGACAAAAATACTTTACGTTGAGTTTTGACGACGGCGTGACGCAGGACTTGAAACTTATAAATATAATGAAGAAAAATGACGTAAAATGCTGTACGTTTAATATAAATTCCGGACTTTGCGGTGTAAATAGCGAATGGGTCGGAAAATTGCTTGGAGACACAAGCCTTTCCCACCTGCGTTTTACCGAAGAACAAATGAAGAGCGGAATATATGATAAATTTGACCTTGCCGTACATACCTGTACGCATCCGTCGCTTAAAACCTATGATAATTCTCCGCAGGATATTATAAGGGAAGTGCAGGGAGACGTTGACGGTATCGAAAGACTTACGGGTAAAAGACCTACCGGTATGGCTTGGCCCGGTGGCGACTCGGAATATACAGACGAAACCGCAAAAATTATAGTCGAAAACACGGAAGTTAAATACGCCAGAGCGTCCACTTCAACCTATAATTTTGACTTGCCGAAACAGTTTATGAAGTGGTACCCCACTTGCTGTTTTATGGACGGCAGACTTTTTGAAATGGCTGAAAAATTCTTGAATGAAAAAGCGGACGACGGCGATAAACTCTTCTACGTCTGGGGTCACGGATACGAACTTGATCTTAAAGGTTTTAATTCCTACCCCGAGTTTGAAAAACTTGTGAAAATGATGAAAGACGCAGATGACGTAAAACTTGTCACAAATACGGAATTTTATAACCTCTATCAAGATAAAATTCCGCTTCTTTGAAACTTAAAGGATGTAAAAATGAGAAAAGTAATAGTCAGCGGAGGCACCAGAGGAATAGGACTTGCCTGTGTGAAAAAATTCTGTGAGTGCGGTGACCGTGTCGCATTCATTTATAAAAACTCTCACGATTTGGCAAAACAAATAAGCAGAGAATACGGGGCGTTTGCAATCTGTGCCGACCTCTCAAACCCCGATGAAGCGAAAAGAGCGACAAGCGAGGCGATAGACGCCTTAAACGGCGTTGATACGCTTGTAAATAACGCAGGTATCTCTTACGTCGGACTTTTCACGGATATGATGACCCGTGAGTGGAGAGACGTTATTGATACAAACCTCTCGTCCGCATTCTTCTTGTCGCAGTGCGTGGCAAAAGAAATGATAAGAAATCAACACGGTAAAATTGTAAATATAGGGTCGGTGTGGGGACGTGTCGGTGCGTCGTGTGAAGTTGCTTATTCTGCATCAAAAGCGGGTCTGCGTGGACTCACTCTCTCGCTTGCCAAAGAACTCGGACCGTCGGGAATTACCGTCAATTGCGTTGAACCGGGTGTGATTGATACCGATATGAATAAATGCTTTGATGAGATTACCCTCTCCGAACTAAAAGAAGAAACCCCGCTTGGCAGAATAGGGCAAACTTCCGACGTTGCAAACGCCGTGGAATTTCTTGCATCCGAAAAAGCCGACTTTGTAACGGGACAATTCCTCGGAGTAAACGGCGGATTTAGTTTGTGACAATTTGTTGCATAGGCTTAAATAATACACCTTTAAACACCTGTTAATGCGAACGTGTATAAAATTGTCATTGTAAATACTATAAATTAACCTTAAAAAAACGCAGAAGACTTACTCTGTTGTTCCAAACGGAGAAATCGCAAAAACGCACAAAACCGCAGATTACTTTTCTGCGGTTTTGTGCTGTAATAATGGTGTATGTATATAGCCCAAAGCCTCCCTTGTGCAAAGGAGGTGGCACGCATAGCGTGACGGAGGGATTGTTCAACGGCAAATGCCTCTGTGGAATCAATGAAGTTCCCACAAACCGTTTTAATGGTTTGTGGGAACTTTTTGCTATGGCGATTTTTCAAATAAGAGCGTCACGCTTTAAATCTTCTGCGTTTTTTTGACTTGTCAAAATTTACATTTTAAAAAATAAAATTTTGTGAAAAATCACACTGATTTTTTTGCGAAAAGTACTTGTGCGGGGGGGGGTCCTGTGGTATAATATTCGCAACTAAATGACCGACCGTTCGGTCAATACGAGGGGAGGCAACTGTTTCGTGAGAGTGAGAAACGAGGCTGAATTTGAAGAGAAAAAAGAGCAAATTATGCGTGCCTGTTATGAATGCTACGCCGAGAACGGTTTGTTCGGTACGGGCATTGCCACACTTGCGTCTGTGGCAGGCGTGTCAAAGGCAAATTTGTATACCTATTTTCGTGACGTCGATGACCTTATAATTCAGTCCACAGAATGGTATATGACCCATATTGAGGACGATTTCCTTGAACAAATGCCACAGCGACTTGAAGACATTTTGGAATGTATTGATGAAATTCCGTATTGGACGGCAAAAGTCCACGGAAAACAATACCGCTTGATGTATCAGGTGTATACCCACCCGAAATATCACGAATACGGGAAGAAATTCTTCCTCGGAGTAAACGAACGATATACACAACACGCAAAAAGCCTTGCGGAGAAAACGGGAATACCGTATACCACGCTCCTACCTCTTATCTTCGTGTTTATCCGTTCCTGCGTTCATTTTGCTTTGTATGAAGATGAGTTTTATCTCAAAGAACAACTTAAACTCATAAAAGCCAACGTGCAAATGCTTATGTCGAAATTCAATGAGTGAGAACGCACACTTATCTTATATGTGCTTAAATTTTTAAAAAAACATAAACAAACTTCAAATTTAAAGCCGTAAAACGGCAGATGGAGAAAAGTATGAAAAACGTGAGATTGTTTTTATCTGTAACGCTTTGTTTGATTCTCTGCATAACACTCGGAGTTGCATTCGCAACAGTTGTAAGTGCGGAGGAAACATCGACAATTTCCGTAAACGGATATTTCAACGGTGCAGATCAAGCATCTGTAACACTTGAAGACGGAAAATATTATTACCCCGACGATTCAAGCGAAAGCGGAGCGTGGGTTATAACCGACACGCAACCTACGGACGTAAACGATTATTTCCTTTATAATCAAGGTGAAATAAAAGTTATCGGTAACGTGAATATCGGTAAAGATAGCCAATACGCATTAAGCATAACAAAGTCCGGCACGTTGCGTATCAGCGGAAGTGCCGGTTCGAGTTTAACAATGTACAGCAAAACGAGTTCCGCCATTGTGGCGAGTAATGTCAAAGTGGATATTTGCCTTTCGGGAGACGTTGACTTTAAAGTAAAATCCGATAATGCACCGGCATTTGTAATAGGTTCTGACAGTACAATCAAAACGGAAAATTATACCGGAGATATAACAATGGAATCAGGTAGTACTGTTGTGATGTTAGGTCTGGGCGGTATAAATCTTCAAACAACCGGTGATATTACGTTGATTGCCAAGGGCACCAATCCTGTGTTTGATTATTCTGACAACACGCTTGATGTTGTAATTTCGGGAAAGAACGTAACGATTAACGGTTATATGGAAAAAAGCAATTCTTGTTCAATTACCGCAACCGAAACAATTGAAATAACAAATAGCGGAAACGCTCCTGTTTTTTTGAGTATAACGACTACTACACTTAGTGCGAAAAACGTTGTGATTGACTCGGATAAGGGTCAGGTTGCGTCAGGCGGAAATTTGTTTACTTGCACGGCAACCGATATGGCACAAGTCAAAGGCACGACTTCTAACCCGATGTTTACGTGTACTACACAATTTAAAGACTGCGGAAGCGTAGACATTTTGAATTCCGGCGACGGTTTTGTATGTCTCAGCAATTTTAGCGTCACATCTGGAACAAAGGGTAAAAACGTTACCATACAGGGGAAGGGACCTCTTGCTACCGGTGCTTTCACCATAAGCAACTATACAAACGTTTTGCTTAAATGTACGGATCAGAGTAAAGCCATATACACAAATCCAAATCACACGACAAATGCAACAGATGTTGATAATTTGGTGATTTACGGCAATGGCAGTTGCACTCACGATTGGTCGAACAAGGACGGCGTATGTACTGTTTGCAGTGACGAATGTGCACATACTTGGTCGAATGGTGTATGCTCGACTTGCGGATATGTATGCAGACACGCAAGCATCGACTCCGACTGTAAATGTGCAACCTGTGCGTCCCAAATAGTTGTCGGAATCACGGTTGACGGCACTACAACCTACTACACAGTGTTCAAGGATGCTGTATCCGATATTCCGAATGGCAAGAAAATCACGTTTAAAATATATGCCGATATTGCGAAGGCGGATTATAGCGATAATTACGGACATGTTAAAATAAAAAATGTACACATTGTAATTGACGCTACGGGTTACAGTGTAAAAGATATCTTGTTTGTGTGTTCAAGCGACTGTACAATGGATATGATCGGCGGAACATTCGATTACGTGACTGCCGAGTTAAACGGCAATCTTACCATTACCGGTTGTGAGATAATAAAAAGCGTAAGTAGTTATGGGGATTCTACTATCCGGATATCCGATAGTTCGGTGAAAAAAATCGGTACCAACAGTAGTGGATTCACACTCACAATAACCGATTGTACCATAACAGATGCAATTACATTTTCAGGTGGTAGTGGCACAACGAGAATAGAGCGTACCACAATAGGTAAAATAGAGTTTTGGACTTCCACCGTTCTTAAACTCGGAGATAGAGTTATTGTAACAAGCGGATTTGAAAATGCTCCGAATAGTGGGGGAAGCTTCTCCTCTGATAACGCACATCAATATCTTGCGAACGGCAACTACGTCTACTATACCAAAGACGCCGACGGTAACTACACCGTTCTCATATCCTCCTCGTCCCTTACGGAAAATACCGCATTCGCAGTAAAAGAATGTGACCATAGTATTTGGAACGACGGAGTATGTATCGGTTGTGGTAAAATTTGTCAGCACGGCGATTATACTTATACCTCTTTGAGTGAGAAAACACATAAGGAAACCTGTAATATTTGCGGTAAGGTAACAAAAACGTCCGAAGACCATAATTGGTCAAAAGGCAAGTGTACAATCTGCTCTTGCACTTGTGCTCATACCGCAATTGATTCGAATGCAAACTGCACAAACTGTGCTATCGCAATTGTAGCTGAAGTTGGCGGAAAATATTATGCCGATTTCCGTGAAGCGTATAAATCTATGACGGAAAACAGCACCATAAAACTGCTTGCCGATGTTTCGTTAAATGCAGCACTCGGTGAATGTCAGGTATCATTCACGCTTGACCTTAACGGTCACGTAATAGAATACAACAAATATATGGATACCATGTGTAAAATATATTATGGGAAACAAGTTACCGTGTGTGACTCCGATCCCGACTCGACGCATACTGATACTTCTCTTCCTTTCGGTGGTGTTATAATATCAACAAATCAGAGCAGCAAAATATTTTATGTGAATGGATCGGGAGCAAAACTTACATTAACCGGTGGAACGCTGATCGACCAACAGGCTTATGCGGTAGATATAAGTGGTACTGCTGTTTTTGAAATGACGGGGGGGAAAATCACGGGCAAAGGCATATGTGTTGCTAGTAAGGGAGTAATGAATGCAAATGGCGGTGAGGTTCACGGTATTTTGGATTTGGATTTCTCTACCGCAAAAGTAACCGGAGACGGGACAGGATATACGGTGTTCTATGGCGATGTTACAGCCATAACGGGTGCAACTCTCGAATCAGGTTTCTTCTACGCAGATTTAACAAAATTAAAAAATATAAACTTTGGGAAAAAAGTCACTTATATGAACGGCGATGAACAATACATTTATTTGGTAGTTCCGAACGGCAAACAGGCTATCGCCCCCGCTGTCAATCCCACAAAAGCAGGCTCTCAATTCGAATATTGGGCAAACGGCACGTCCAAATATGATTTCTCATCTGCCGTAAACAGCGATATCATTCTCACGGCAATATATTCTATCGACCTCGACGCAGTTGAGGATTTGGCAAAAGACGTTGAACAACTTAGAAAAGACCTCGATGACGCTCTCGGTGCGGGAAGTACGGATATAGCAAGTAAGGTTGCCGAACTCGCAGAAGCGGTAAAAGTACTCCAAGACGCTAAAATCGCTCTTGAAAAAGCGGACGCCGATAATAAGGCATACCTCGAAAAGGCTATTACAAACGCAGTTTCCTCTGCACAGGCAACTCT
>CAZGJC010000027.1:0-15107 GCA_964526505.1 uncultured Clostridium sp. | reverse complement strand
CTTGAAAAGGCAGACGCCGATAATAAGGCAGAACTCAAAAAGGATATTGCCAACGCAAAAGAATTGCTCCAAGCACAAATAGACAGATTGGAGAAATACCTCGAAGAAACCAGAAAGGCACTTCAAGAATCCATCAATACAAAGGCAGACTCAAAAGACCTCGAAAAGGCAATTGAAGACTTCAACAATGCCATCGCAGAACTTGAAAAAGCATATAAGAACGCCGATGACTCCGTCAAGAGCGAACTTAAAGCACTTATCGACAACGCAAAACAGGAACTCCAAGACAGCATAGACGACGTTCAAGAGAACCTCGATGAGGCGGTCAAAGACCTTGAAAACGCAATCGCAAGCGGAGACAAATACCTTAAAGAACTTATCAAAAATCTCAGCGATAATATGGCTGTTATGCAATCTGCATTGAAGGCTACCGATGCCGAACTTCTTCTCAATCTCAATTCCTTTAAGATTTCGATGAACAAGGCAACAGACCTCTTGCAGACCGCAATCAATAAGGTTCAGGATAATCTCGATAAGGCAGAATCCGAACTCGGCGACGCAATAGCAAACGGCGATAAGGATCTTTCCGATAAGATTGACGCACTCAATAAGGCAATGGACGAAATGTCCGACGTTCTTAAAGTTGCGGATAGCGATAATAAGAAATCTCTCGAAGATGCAATTGCCACTGCTAAAACAACTCTTGAAAACGCAATCAAAGCCCTTTCCGATAAACTTGAAAAGGCTGAAAACGACGTAAAGAGTAACGCAGATGCAATCGACGACCTCAGAGAACAACTGAAAGAGTCCGATAAGTCAACGACAATCTGGATAGTAAGTATCTCCTCGTTCTTCTTTGCAGCAGATGCAACCCTCGTTGCTCTCGCTCTCGTTTGGAAGAAGAGAAGAGGACTCTGACACTCTTAGTATGACATAACACGCAGAACGGCGGTTTATTCCGCCGTTCTGTCAGGCTTTTAACGTGATAATGTCTGATTTTCGGGGAGGACATATTGTTCCCGCCTCTCCTCCTCAACGAAAAACGGACTTGTTTCCTCACTCTATGCAAGTCTGTTTGACGTTGAACCAATATCGCACGGCGACTTCATACCCGCCGTGCGACGGGAAAAATATAACCTCTCCCATCCTCTCCGTAGAATTTCGTAGGGGATTTTTCAGTCATAGCCCAAATCCTCACGTGTGTAAAGGGAGGTGGCACGGCTTTGCCGTGACGGAGGGATTGTTCAAAAGCAAATCGAAAGCAAATGAAAAAGCAAGCACAAATGTGCTTGCTTTTTTCTATGCCTGTTCTCATTCCGTGAGAATTTTCTCATACCAGAACAATCCGTAAGTAAACGCTTCGTAAAGACCGTTCTTTGCCGCCTGTTTGAGTATCTGACCGTCTTTTGAATCAAGTACCTGAACCATAATGCTGTCGGGGACTTTTACGCCCTCATCTTCTTTGTAAGAAATAATTTCGAGAAGAAGAACGCACTTCTCTGAAAAATCTCCGTAACAAATTGTGTCCTTTTCTCTTACAAGAGGTTTATTTTTGTAGTAAAGGTATTCGCCTTTGACTTTTT
The DNA here is from genome assembly GCA_964526505.1 of uncultured Clostridium sp. Taxonomy (GTDB): domain Bacteria; phylum Bacillota; class Clostridia; order Oscillospirales; family CAG-272; genus SVTX01. Next base: position 13,524 of record CAZGJC010000027.1, on the reverse strand, counting down.
GCTTCGTTTCTGCCATAATCTGAGTTCCTTTCCCATATATAATAACGCTTCGTGATACTGTAACGAGGTTTTGACTGATAATATACTATCATACATTATACCACAAAAAAGCCGTCAAGTCAACCCGAAAAATCATTTAATTATAAAAGGGGATTTTTTTGCAAAAAAGTCACCGTTCACCGTCTTTTTCATTACCGATGCGTAAAGTGAGTCTGCCTTTTTCGATATGTCGGCGTCAATGCCACATGGGATATCGGCAGGTTTTGTTATAACGTCAATCTTGCGATTTTTGCGTGTCTCCGACAGATATTCACATCCGACACGGCTGGCTCCGAGTAGCGTGGTGTACTGCGGTAAGCGTTCTCTCAATTTGCTTGATATGCCGAGCAGGGAATACAATATCACACGATTTATTCTTGCATCCGTGTATCGTGAGGTGTAAATGTTTTTGTAAAATTCCTCACAACTGATGCACTTGCGTGCATACGTGCAAATTCTCTCGCATATGCCGTCGCCGTCGTCAAGTATGTCTCCCCCGGCAAGACTTTTTATCTGCTCCGGTGTGCAGATATTGAAAAACGTTACCGCAAATGCGAAAAATTTTTCTTTGTCCGATATGTATCCGTAATTTCTTGCACTTTCGATGACGTCAACACTTTCCCGTGGCATAAATTTTAAAAGTTCGTCACTTGTCGCATTGCCGTCTTTTAAAATTTTCCGTATTGCGGTCGCACTTGAAAATTCACCCGATAAATTATCGTCGTTGTAATTTGAACCTTGTCTGTGAATTATAAACGGCTTCATATCCGACCCCGAAGTTTTTATTGCCGAAAGATATGACATGCCGAGCAAGTCGTTTGACCCCAAAGTGTCGCAAACACCCGTAATTTGCTCAATGGTCTTGAAAAACGCAGATGTTGACCCGTTGAGACTTTTTTGTAATTCTTTGAATTTTTCCGTAAACTCTTCGCTTGTCAAAGCGTCCGCACAGCGAGATAAAATTCTTTCGTCTCCGCATTCACTGCCAAAACATATCTCGTCCGCTCCGATGCCGTTTAATATGTGTACTCCCGCCCGTGCGAATATTTCGGCAGACGAACAGCAAAAGGGAACGGGTAGTTCAAGCACAATGTCCGCTCCGCAAAGAATTGCGGATTTTGCACGTGCGTATTTGTCGATAAGTGCGGGTTCCCCTCGTTGAGTAAAATTTCCGCTCATTACGCAAATTATGCAGTCCGCACCGTTCTCTCTCATTTTGTTAAGTTGATATTTATGCCCGTTGTGTAGTGGGTTGTATTCGCAAATAACGCCCGAAACTTTCACCCTGTCACCCCTTGTCGCTTTTGCAATGATACATTATTATATCATTTTGTGCCTGAAATGTCAAACGGCATTTTTTATCTGGTTTTTTGGGGGAAAATATCAAAAAAAGCACCCAAAATCAAAAAAACACTTGACAAAACTCAAATCTTCATTTATAATATTACAGTTGCGTTTTATGTCTTTATGGGAGGTAGCGTATGATTCTTGAAATGGGTTCTCTTTTGAGAGGAGAAACAAACAAAATTGATTTTGAATATTATCTAACGCCTACGCCTCTTTATAGGATTAACTTCAAAGGCGACGCTCACGTTGTGGGTCATATAACCGATAATGCCGGATATATGAGACTGTATGCAACCGCAACCCTTGCGTATTCGTCCGAGTGTGACAGGTGCCTTGAACCTGTGGACGGGGAATATACGCTTGAATTTGAGCGAACCGTTGCCGATGAAGGAACACTTACCGAAGAGCAAATTGACGATAACGTCGATGAGTACGTCATTGTCTCAAACGGAAAACTTGATATCGATGAGCAACTCACCGAAGCGATTTTGCTTGAATTTCCACGTAAAATTCTTTGTAGTGACGATTGCCCGGGTCTTTGCCCAAAATGCGGAAAAAATCTCAAATACGGCGATTGCTCCTGCCCGAAACGAGAGATAGACCCGAGACTTGCCGTGCTTGCAAGCCTGCTTGACGACAGCGAAGAATAAAAACGCAAAAAAGCCTTGACAGAAGGCGTAATTTAGTTTATAATATTATATGTATTATGGTTTGTACCGTAGGTGCAAATCAAAGAGGAGGTTTAAGATGGCAGTACCGAAGAAGAAAGTCTCCGCCGCACGCAGAGACAAGAGAAGATCCAATAACAGCAAACTTACAATGCCCGGTTTTGCAAAATGTACAAACCCTGCTTGCAACGAAATGGTTAAAAATCACTGCGTATGCAAGGTATGTGGTTTCTACGGCGGTAAGAAAGTTCTCAACGTTAAGGAAGGCTAATTTTGGACGCATTATAAACAAAGGGATTCGGTCGTATGTGACGTGAGTCCCTTTTGTTTTGTGAAGTGGGCGTGACAGACGACTGAATTTTCTTGTATTTTGAAAAAAAGCCTTGTTTTTTTTCGGCGTTTAGTGTATTATAATATTTGAAGACTTTCACACGGAGGATAATTTATGTTCGGATACGTTAAAACTTATACGCCCGAGTTGCGTGTGAGAGAAAATGAATATTACCGTGCGATTTACTGCGGTCTTTGTAAGGCTCAGGGAAAATGTACGGGTCAATGCTCACGATTTACTTTGAGTTACGATATGGCTTTTTTGGCACTTGTCCGCCTTGCTTTGTCGGATGAAAAAGTAGAGTTCGCACAAGGTCGTTGTATGGCACATCCGCTGAAAAAACGCTCTTATGCCAAAAGATGTAAAGAACTTGACTATTGTGCTTACGCTTCCGCATTACTCGTGTACGGTAAATGCCGTGACGACTTGTCGGATGAACACGGTATAAAAAAATTCAAAGCGAAATTGCAATTACCATTTGCGTCGCATATGCGAAAAAAAAGCCTTAAAAAATATTCGGCACTTGATAAAATCATAACCGACGGCTTGTATAAACTCTCGCAAACCGAAAAGCAAAAATTGCCAAGCGTTGATATCCCGGCCGATTGCTTCGGTGATATTTTGGGCGAGATATGTGCCGGAGGATACGACGGAGCGAACAGAAAAATTCTCTACGATATAGGTCGCCATATCGGGCGATGGATATACATAGCCGACGCAATCGACGATTGTGACGACGATTTCAGGGAAGGGCGATATAACCCGTTCGTGTGTCTTTACGGCGGACGAGTTCCGACCGCCCAAGAGCGACTCAACGTCTCCGAATCTCTTCGTCTTGAACTTGCCCGTGCCGAACTTGCTTTTGATTTGCTTGACTGCGACGGTAAGCGAGATATCAGGGGTATAATAGACAATATAATATATGTGAGTATGCCACGCACCGCCGACGAATTGTCGGGCAAGAGTTGCCGTGATAACTCAAATAAAAAACGACCTAAAAAGAATAGAAACAATTGAAAGGTTTTCAGAAAATGGCAGAATACAAGGATCCGTACAAAATATTGGGAGTTGACCCCACCGCAAGTGACGACGATATAAAAACGGCGTATAGAAATCTTGCGAGAAAATATCACCCCGACAAATATTCGGATAGTGACCTCAAAGATTTGGCTGACGAAAAAATGAAAGAAATCAACTCTGCGTATGAAGAAATACAAAAAATGCGTGCCAATAAGCAGAGTTCTCAAAACGGATATAACAGTTATTCGTCTCAGTCATCGTCGCAAGGCAGATATAATTATGCCAACGTAAGAAGAAATATAAATTCGGGTAACGTCGGTGCCGCCGAAGCCGAACTCAATTCCATAGATCCCGGTGACCGTGCCGCAGAGTGGAATTACCTTATGGGATGTGTTCTTGTTAAAAAGGGATATTATAACGATGCACAAAGAATGTTTGACACCGCATGCCAAATGGACCCGTCAAACCGTGAATATCGTGCGGCAAGAGAAAACTTGCGTAGAGGTGCCGGAAACTACGGTGGAGGATATAACACCGCAAATAGCGGAGGCTGTACGGCGTGTGATGTTTGCCAGGGCTTAATATGTGCAGACTGTTGCTGTGAATGTATGGGTGGAGACCTCATACGTTGTTGCTGAAAAATGAGTAGAGGAATTTCAAAAAAAACCAAAAAATTGACCCTCGGAGCGATGCTCTCCGCAATGGGTGCGGTTTTGTTGCTCTTTGGATCGCTTTTTCAGGTAATTGACCTGTCGATGGCGGCGATAGCATCGTTTGTCTGTATTGTCGCCGTTATAGAACTCGGCACAAAATGGGCGTGGCTTGTTTACGCCACGGTTGGATTTTTGTCTGTGATTTTGCGACCTACAAGTTTCGCACCTTGGGTCTACGTCGCTTTTCTCGGATACTATCCCATAATTAAAGAAAAAATCGAAAAATTAAGTAAATACATCTCTTGGATTTTAAAACTTTTGTGCTTTAATACCGCACTCATACTTTGCCTGCTTGTCGCATACTTTACGTTTGCATCTGGTCAAGCGGAAAGTTTTGCCGAGTTTTTCAACCTTATGCTCGGATTTCAAAATGCAGGTCGTGCAGTTGCGGTGGGACTTTGGGCGTTTGTCAATTTGGTGTTCGTGGTTTACGATATCGCTCTCACTCGTATGATTTCACTGTACATGTTCCGTTTGCGAAAGAAATTGAAATTTTTAAACGTAAATAAATGAAAAAATCACCTTGAACTCAACTTCAAGGTGATTTTTAAGTTCACTTGTCACAGTTTACCGCTTTCCACGCACGTAAGGCACAAATTTGTGTCTTTGCATCCGGGACTTCGCCACGACATACCATATCTACAAGTTCGTCAAGTGAGATTTTTGTACAATTGAGAAATTCGTCGCTGTCGAGATGCTGTTCTCCAAACGTGAGATCTTGTGCGAGATATGCGTAAATTACCTCATCCATAAGTGCGGGAGACGGGTAGATTTGACCGAGAAAAGTAAGTTTTTTGCAAGTTGCCCCGACTTCTTCTTTAAGTTCACGTAATGCCGCACGCTCAACGTCGCAGTCTGATTTTTCAAGTTTTCCCGCAGGGACTTCAAGCGTTATTTCCCTGTGAGCATAGCGATACTGCTCCACAAGTATCACGTCGCCGTCATCGGTCAAGGGAAGTACGCATACACCTCCGTTGTGTTTGCAATATTCTCTGATACCCACTTGACCGTCCGGTAAAGACACGTTGTCGCAGTATAAATGAAGTACTTTTCCGTCGTAGATTAGCGTGCTGTCTATCTCTTTTTCTTGTAACTGTTCAAGTTTGCTCATTTTTAAGTACCGTCCGATAATTATTCTCACTTATTATAAATCTTTTTTTGCGATTTGTAAAGCGGTATCTTGATATTGACGCAAATTTGTGGTAAAATAATATCCTAATCGATGTATCGGAGGAAGTTATGGTTTCAGACGAAAATGCAAGAACCGCTCTGCTTTTGGGTGAGAGCGGAGTAAAAAAACTGTCGGAAAGCCACGTTGCCGTTTTCGGCGTTGGAGGTGTCGGCGGATATATATGCGAGGCTTTGGCACGTGCGGGAGTCGGAGCGATTGATATTTTCGACAGAGACGTTGTTTCAATCTCAAACATAAACAGACAAATAATCGCCACACACTCAACAGTGGGAAAATCCAAAGTTGACGTTATGAAAGACAGAATACACGATATAAATCCCGAGTGTAGAGTCAGTGCAAATCACGTGTTCTTTTTGCCCGAAAACGCAGACGATTTTGACCTTTCGATATATGACTATATCGCTGACGCAGTAGATACGGTGAGTGCAAAAACAGAAATCGTAAAACGTGCAAATGCCCTTGGAGTACCTGTGATATCCGCTATGGGTGCTGGAAATAAACTTGACCCATGTGCCTTTGAGGTGTCGGATATTTACAAAACGTCCGTCTGTCCGCTTGCCCGTGTTATGAGAAGAGAACTCAAAGCGGCGAAAGTTAAGTCGCTTAAAGTCGTTTATTCAAAAGAAGAACCGCATAAAAGCGACGTAATCGATTCTGAGAGCGGAAAACCCGTTCCGGGAAGCGTGCCGTTTGTTCCGTCTGTCATGGGACTGATAATGGCAGGCGAGATAATAAAAGATATATGTAAAGAGTAAACTTGAAATTTAACACTTGTGCCTGTTTGCGGTGCAAGTGTTTTTTTTCTTTGATTTTGTGATTTTAAAAAGGAGAATACAGATATGAAAAAGATAACTGATGAGACCATAAATTCATTTCGTGCATACCTTGTAGAAGAGGAAAAGTCGATATCAACAGTAAATAAATACTTGCATGACGTGCGTAAATTCGCAGAGTGGATGGGCAAAAGAAAACTTTGTAAAACCGATGTGCTAAAATATAAATCTTATCTTTGCGATCGCTATGCTCCGACAAGCGTCAATGTCACAATTTCCGCACTGAACAGTTTTTTCGATTTTATGGAATTGTATAATTTGAGAGTGAAAAACCTCAAAATTCAAAAACCGATTTTTATCCCTGCCGATAAAGAGTTGACCAAACGGGAATATGAGCGTCTGATAAAAGTCGCCAAACAGAGAAAAAAAGACCGACTTTGCCTGCTTATGCAAACAGTTTGCTCTACGGGTATTCGTGTGTCGGAAGTGCGTTATATCACCGTTGAGGCGGTAAAGCGAGGAGTGGCTGACATTAACTGTAAGGGTAAAAACAGACGAGTCTTTTTGCCACAACAACTATGTAAAGTTTTAAAACGCTATGCCGAGGAAAAACAAATAAAAAGCGGAGCCGTTTTCGTGACAAAAAACGGTAATCCGCTTGATAGATCGAATATTTGGAGCGATATGAAAAAATTGTGTAAAGAGGCTGACGTGTCGGAGAAGAAGGTCTTTCCTCATAATCTACGCCACCTTTTCGCACGTACGTATTATAATGTGCAAAAAGACGTTGTTCGTCTGGCGGATATCCTCGGACACAGTAGTGTCAATACCACGAGGATTTATACAATGGAAACAGGTGAGATGCACTGCCGACAAATTCAGGAACTCGGACTTTTGCGGTGCTGAAAATACATAAAAACACCACATAATTTATATTATGTGGTAAAGTTTATATACTTGGTTTCATTATATCACCGCAAAAACATTTTGTCAACAAAAAGCGATGTCATTCTTTCTGATTTTTTTTCAACAAACACATAAAAATATACTCATCATTTTTTAATTACTCCTTTGTCGTACAATAAAATCGCAAAACCGTAAAAATCCGGTATAATTTACACCACATAATATAAATTATGTGGTATACAAGAACGAGAGGAGAGTATTATGAAAATAGCAGAAATCATCAAGTATGAAGGCGACAACAGCACCTTTGTTTGGAAACACCCTTGCGAGGACTTTAACACAACGACACAGTTGATTGTTCACGAGTCGCAGGAAGCAATTTTCTTTATGAACGGTCAGGCACTTGACCTGTTCGGACCGGGACGACACACACTTGAAACGCAAAATATCCCCCTACTTCGTAAAATATCCGCTCTCCCGACGGGAGGACAAACACCGTTCCATTGTGAGGTTTATTTCATCAATAAAACCGTACAAATGGCAATTAAGTGGGGGACGGATAGCAAAATCCGCTTTTTAGACCCTAATTTCGGTATTCCGCTTGAAATCGGTGCGTGCGGTGAAATGAATCTTGCTGTGTCCGATTCACGTAAACTTTTGCTCAAACTTGTAGGCACAATGCAAGGTATAGCATGGGGCGAAAACGGTGTGGGATTTACAAAATCCATTCAAAACGCTTTCCGTCCGCTTATTTCCACGGCTGTAAAATCAAATCTGGCAAATGCCGTAAAGGCGAATAATATAAATATCATCGAAATAGACGAACACCTCGAAACTCTCTCCGAAACTTTGCGTCAGAGTATTGTGGGTGGCTTTGAAGAATACGGATTGACCGTTCCTCAATTCTATATTACGAATATTGCACTCCCCGAGACCGATCCTTATTTCAAACGCATGAAAGAATTGCATACGGTTTCGTTCCAAACGAGAATGATTCAGGCAGAGGCACTTGTAAAATCCGCACAGGCGGACGCAGAAGCGGAGGTGACCTCGGCACGCAGAAAAATCGAAATGGAACAACAAATCACAAAAACCGAAGTTGCAAAACAAGAGGCTCAAAGAGAACTTATCGACGCTCAGGCAAAAGCACAAGCGGCAAGATTGTCAGGTCTTGCCGAAGCGGAAGTTATGCAAGCCAAAGGCTATACTCAAAAAGACGTTCTCGATGCCGAAGTTCAAAAAGCGTATGCCGAGGGTATCGGTAATATGACAATAAGCGGTAACGGCGGCGGAGTGGCAGGCGATATGATAGGTCTTGGCGTCGGTATGGCGGCGGCAGGCGTTGTCGCTCCCAAACTCGGCGAGATGTTCGGAGGAATGAATCCCACGACCACCGAAACCGCAACCGCTAAATGTGCAAAGTGCGGTACCACTCTCCCTGCAAACGCAAAATTCTGCCCCGAATGCGGTGAAAAACTTTAACGGAGGGTAAAGCAATGAAAAAAAGATTGGGTTTGTATTTAACTGTCTGGGCAGTGCTTCTCGCATTGTTTAACGTAATAGCGTTCGTGTCCGTCGGCTGGACTGATTATGAAAAATATTCCGATTCGTTTTGGATAGGCTATATTTTTATAACGGTGGAATTTGTCGGTCAACTTGCTTGTGCCGTTGTAGCACTTAAATCGAATAATTCTCAAAAGACATTTTATAATATACCGCTGATAAGAGCGAGTTACATAGGTCTTGTAGCGTCGTTTATCGTGGGCGGACTTTGTATGCTTATCTCGCCTCTGCCTTATTGGATAGGAATTCTTGTTTGTGCGATTGTTCTTGCACTGAATATTCTTTCGGTGGTAAAAGCAGGTGCCGTAGCAACAGAAGTCGGTAGAGTGGACGAAAAAGTTAAGAACCAAACGTTTTTCATTAAATCCATGACGGTTGATGCAGATACACTTCTTGCAAGTGCAAAATCCGAAACGGCAAAAGCGGAATGCCGTAAAGTTTGTGAGGCTATAAGATATTCCGACCCTATGAGCAACGACGCACTCATACCCGTTGAGAGCCAAATCACTTTAAAATTTGCCGAACTTTCAGATGCGGTTAAAGCCGATGACACAGAAAGAGTGACACAACTGTCAAAGGATGTAATGGTCCTTGTGGAAAACAGAAATAAGAAATGCCAAATACTTAAATAATAATCACCGAAGGGTATTTTTACTATGTCAGTGTTTAAGTGCAAAATGTGTGGCGGTACAATTGAGGTAACCCCGAATCTTACAACCGCCACGTGCGAATATTGCGGAAGTCTGCAAACTCTTCCGAGGATGGACAGCGATAGATTGGAGCGTCTGTACGATAGAGCCAACCATTTCCGACGCAGTAATGAATTTGATAAGGCTATCGGTATTTATGAGCAGATCCTTGCGGAAAACGGCGATGATGCCGAAGCATATTGGTCGCTCGTTCTTTGCCGTTACGGTATCGAATATGTCGAAGACCCCAAAACTCATAAAAGAATACCGACGGTAAACCGTGTGCAGTATACCTCTGTGTTTGATGACGATAACTATAAATCCGCCCTGACATATGCAGATGAATATCAACGTCATATATATGAAGAGGAAGCGAAAACAATAAATGAAATTCAAAAAGGAATACTTGCCATTTCGCAAAAAGAAGAACCCTTTGACGTGTTTATCTGCTATAAGGAAACCGACGAGTACGGCAGACGTACGCACGATTCCGTTTATGCAAACGAACTTTATCACGAATTAACCGAGTGCGGACTGAAAGTGTTTTTCTCACGTATAACGCTTGAAGATAAACTCGGCACCGCTTACGAACCTTATATCTTTGCCGCACTTAACAGTGCGAAAGTTATGGTCGTCCTCGGTACAAAACCCGAATATTTTAACGCCGTGTGGGTGAGAAACGAGTGGTCGAGATACCTCTCTCTTATCAAAAACGGTGAAAAGAAAGTTTTAATTCCGGCATATAGGGATATGGACCCGTATGACTTGCCCGATGAGTTCTCTCATTTGCAGGCACAGGATATGAATAAACTCGGTTTTATGACGGATCTCATTCGTGGTATAAGAAAAATTCTCGGAGCGAACGTAACACCTGTAACAAAAAAATCCGAAAAAAATGCGTCCGTGTCGCAAAATTCCATACCTCGTGGAGGTAGTGTTGATACGTACCTGCGTCGTGTAGCCATATTTCTTGAAGGCGGAGATTTCAAAAGTGCCGATGCGTATTGCGAGCGTGTACTTGATATCGACCCCGAAAACGTCATGGCATACGTTTATAAAATCCTTTCCGAGTTGCACGTTTCTTCCATTGAGGATTTGAATAACGCTTGCACGGATATAGAAAATATGTCGGCATATAAAAACGCATTGCGTTTTGCAGACGACAATACCGTGCGTGTACTTTTGGATGCCAATAATAATATCAAAGAAAATATAAAGGAAATAGAAAACGAACGTATCGAACGTGAGCGTTTTGAAAGACAGGCAAGGGAACTGGAAAATGAACTTCGTCAAAGACGGAATTCACTTATGCAATCTCGCCAACAAGTGGCTGATAGAATTTTTGATAAGACCGAAGAAGCGGAAGAATTGCAGGACGAAATTTCCAAAAAGCAAAAGAATGCAAATATATTTGCCAACCCCAAAAAGGTAGTAAAAAACGCCGTTAAAATTCTTGTCGTCGCTCTTGTGGGACTCATATCAATGATTGTTTCGATAAACAGTGAAAATTTGGACGTTGTCGGGGTCTCCGGATGTATATTTTCCGCATCAATTATATTGTATTTTGTATTCGGCGTGACGTTCTTAAAAGCGTGCGGAAAATCGGGATGGCTGGTTACCATAAATCTCGTAACTTACGGACTGTATTCTCTGATATATGCCTTAAATGCGTTAATTAGTAAGGGCGGAGTGAAAAATATAAGAAGAAGCGAAAAAGAAATATCAGATTTGAAATACCGCTTGTCAATAATTCAATCGGATATTGATTCCCATAACAGAACGCTTGATAGTATAAATCAACAACTCAAAGAGTTGGAACAGCCGTAAGTAGTAAATAAGAAAACAATAAACTTGTCTGAAAGGATAATTAAATAAAATGCCACTGTTCAAGTGTAAAATGTGTGGCGGTTCACTTAATATTGAATCGGGAAAAACGGTTGTGGAATGTGAGTATTGCGGTACAAAGCAAACTCTGCCGAAGTTGGATGACGATAAGCGTGCGAATATGTACGACCGTGCGAACCATTTCCGTAGAGATAATGAGTTCGATAAGGCAATGGGAATTTATGAGCATATACTCAATGAAGATAATACCGACGCCGAAGCGTATTGGTCGCTTGTTCTTTGCCGTTACGGTATTGAATACGTCGAAGACCCGACCTCGCATAAGCGTGTCCCAACGGTAAACCGTACACAGTTCACCTCTGTTTTTGATGACGATAACTATAAATCCGCTCTGCAATATGCGGATGAATATCAACGTCATATTTATGAAGAAGAAGCGAAAACAATAAACGAAATTCAAAAGGGAATACTTGCCATTTCGCAAAACGAAGAACCTTTTGACGTGTTTATTTGCTATAAAGAAAGCGATAATAACGGCAGAAGAACACACGATAGTGTCCTGGCACAGGAACTTTATTATCAGTTAAAGCAAGAGGGCTTTAAAGTGTTCTTTTCCCGCATAACGCTTGAAGATAAACTCGGCACCGCTTACGAACCTTATATTTTTGCCGCACTTAACAGTGCAAAGGTTATGGTTGTCCTCGGCACAAAACCCGAGTATTTCAATGCCGTGTGGGTGAAAAACGAGTGGTCGAGGTACTTGTCCCTTACCAAACAAGGACAGAAAAAAATGCTTATCCCCGCATATAGAGATATGGACCCGTATGACTTGCCGGAAGAGTTTTCTCATCTGCAAGCACAGGATATGTCAAAGTTGGGCTTTATGCAGGACCTTGTGCGTGGAATTAAAAAAATCGCTCGTGTAGATACGCCGAAAACCACCGTGGTCAAGGAAACGGTGATAGAAAAGACCGAAAAGGCAAATGTCGCACCGCTTCTTAAACGTTTGCACTTTTTCCTTGAAGATGAAGAATGGTTTGAGGCGTCGGAATATGCGGAGAAAGTTCTCGATAATGACCCTGAATGTGCCGAAGCGTATGTCGGTAAATTGATGGCTGGATTGCACGTAAAAAAACAGGACGAATTGAAAAACAACCCCGAACCGTTTGACGATAATCCCAATTATAAAAAAGCCCTTCGCTTTGCGAACGAAGAACTGAAATCGGTACTTGTCGGATATATAGATTACATAAAAGAACGTAATGAAGAAAAACGTTTGAACGCTGTTTATACCAAGGCAAAAAAAGATATATATGAGGCAAGAATGGCGTCAACGTGCCAAAATGTGGCAGGAGTGTTTGAATCTATCAGTAAATATAAGGATTCCGCATCCTTGGCAAAAGCGTGCTATGAAAAAGCCGAATCTATGCGAAAAGATGATATTCTTTCACGTGGCAAATCCGAAATGAGCATCGATGTTATTTCAAATTATCAATCTGCAATTCGAATATTTCAAACTATTCCCGGTTGGAAAAATGCAGATGAATTGATAAGCGTTTGCCAAAATAATATCGAACAGTTAAAGATACAGGAAGAAGAACGCAGGCGTCGTGCGAAAGAAGCCATAATAGAAGCGGAAAAAAGAAAAAAGAAAGTCCAAAAAATTGCAATTATTTCGGCAACGGCTCTTCTTACGATTGTTTTGTTTATCATTATTTTGACGTGTCGCATTATCCCCAATAGCAAATATAATAAAGCAACCGACGCAATCGCAAATGAAAACTACTACGACGCTTATTATATGCTTGACGATTTGGGTGACTATAAAGACAGCCAAGACCTCAAAAAACTTTGTGCCAATAAAGAAGCGTCTGAAATACTTCGTGATATTCCGGTTGGTCGCTGGTCAAGTTTTATTACTGAATATGAAGTAGAGGAACTAATAGTCCCTAATACTGAAACGGCAATAAGAAACAGCACGTTTCATGCTTGTAATAGTCTTAAAACAGTTGTAATTCCCGATGGCGTGACAAATATAGGCAGTCATGCGTTTGTTTAACCCCAACAGAACACCTTTTATAGTAGTAAATCATTAGTTTTCCCTTCAAAATCATCATATTTCAACAATAACAGTAATTTCGTAGGTGTCTTTGAGTCTTGGCTCAAAGCCTTTTTTTAATCCTTTTGTGGTGTAAACTTCGTATTGAGTAGTAGTCTGCATAATAGTAAAACCCCGACGGTTTTTGTTACCATCGGGGTTATTTTCTTCTTCATCGTCGGGTGGAGTAGGCTTCGGCGTTGAAGTATATTTTAGCACTAATTCAATTTTATCATTATGAACGAATACTTTATCAACCAATAAATCGAGCATAACTTGCGGCGTTTCTTTCGCTCCGTTTTTAAGATATTTTTCAACCTGAGTTCTTTCAATACGGACT
>CAZGJC010000026.1:16114-24843 GCA_964526505.1 uncultured Clostridium sp. | reverse complement strand
TATTCTCGGCAACCGTCATATGAGGATAAAGTGCATAGTTCTGGAACACCATCGCAATATTTCTGTCTTTGGGTGCAACGTCATTAACGAGTTTGTCGCCGATGAAAAGTTCACCGTCAGAAATTTCTTCAAGTCCTGCGATCATACGAAGTGTTGTAGACTTACCGCATCCGGAAGGTCCTACAAGAACTATAAATTCCTTGTCCTTAATTTCAAGGTTGAAGTCTGAAACGGCGGTAACGCCACCGGGATATTTCTTATAAATATGTCTTAACGACAAACTTGCCATGGAATTTTTCCTCCTGAAATTTCAAAAAAACTATAAACTATAAAGCCTTTACACGAGCCTAATATATCACATATAATTTTATCAAAAAAACCATTATTTTTAAATAGCCTATTTAAACAAAATTGCATTTTATCTTTTATGCAATTGTCACAAAGCGTCGAAATGCCGAATTTTTTTGATATTTTTCACAATAAATCGACCAAATTCAAGCCGATTATAGTTTCATTGAAAGTGATATTCTCTTCTTTTTTACATCAACCGCAAGAACTTTCACCTTAACAATGTCGCCGACAGAAAGCATTTCCGACGGATGTTTTATATATTTATCACATATTTGTGAAATATGAACAAGACCGTCCTGATGAACACCGATGTCCACAAATGCACCGAAGTCGATAACGTTTCTTACCGTTCCCGTCAAAATCATATCGGGCTTCAAATCCTCAATATCAAGGACGTCGTCACGCAAAATTGGCGGTTCAAACGAATCTCTCACGTCACGACCCGGCTTTTCAAGTTCTCCGATTATGTCAACCAAAGTGGGTTCTCCTATTCCGAGTGAATCCGCTACCTTTCTCATTCCACGTTTTTCCACGTCTTTACGCAAGAACTTCACGTTGCCCGACGATACGTCGTCAAGTGTGTATCCGAATGCATCCAACAATGCCTTTGTCGCTGCATAAGACTCAGGGTGAACGCCGGTGTTATCAAGTATTTCTTTCGAACCCGGCACACGCAAAAATCCGGCACACTGTTCAAACGCCTTGTCTCCTATTCTCGGAACTTTCTTTATCTGAGAACGTGATGTGAATTCCCCGTTTTCTTCCCTATATTTAACTATGTTTTTCGCACTTGTCGTATTGATACCGGAAATGTAAGCAAGAAGCGAGTACGATGCCGTGTTGACGTCAACTCCGACTGAGTTAACGCAATCCTCAACAACACCCGTCAGTGCGGAGTCAAGTCTTGCGGGTTTCATATCGTGCTGATACTGACCAACACCTATCGACTTGGGATCGATTTTCACAAGTTCCGCAAGCGGATCTTGAAGTCTGCGTGCTATTGACACGGCGGAACGTTGCATAACGTCAAAATCCGGAAATTCCTCAGTTGCGAGTTTGGACGCCGAATATATTGACGCTCCTGCCTCACTTACTATAATATACTTGCAATTCGCCTCGGGAATTTCTTTGAGTAACCCGGCAACGAATATTTCACTCTCCTTGGATGCGGTTCCGTTTCCTATTGCAATAACGTCAATGTGATGCTTC
Organism: uncultured Clostridium sp.; assembly: GCA_964526505.1. GTDB lineage: Bacteria > Bacillota > Clostridia > Oscillospirales > CAG-272 > SVTX01. The sequence goes on along the minus strand of CAZGJC010000026.1, from coordinate 23,283 downwards.
TTTATAAGTCCCTTGATTACCCTTGAAGCCTCTTCGGTTTTGGAACGTGGCTTTGTCGGATATACAACGGCAGTATCGAGTACCTTTCCCGTTTTATCGACAGCCGCAAGTTTGCAACCGTTCACGTATCCGGGGTCAAACCCAAGTACCGTCTTGCCCTTTATCGGAGATTGCATAAGCAAATGACCGAGGTTATCCGAGAATACTTTTATTGCCCCCTCTGACGCATTATCAAACATATCGTTTCTTATCTCTCTCTCAATCGACGGTGCGATAAGTCTCTCATATCCGTCAATAACAGCGGACGATACGTATTTATACGCAGGGCTTTGAGAATTTGATATAACGCATGCCATAAGAAAATCAATAACCTTGTCGGTGATAACGGCAACCGTAACCTTCAAAAACTCTTCTTTTTCGCCTCTGTTTATCGCAAGAATTCTGTGACCGGGTATTTTCTTTAACGCTTCGCTGTACTCATAGTACTGTGCATATACCGAATCCTCGTCTTTTGCGTTGCATACGTTCAACGTGCCGTGTTCAAAAGTCAAAGAACGAACGGCTTTTCTGTACTCGGCATTGTCGGATACGATTTCCGCAATAATATCACACGCACCCGCAAGTGCCTCATCCGCCGATTTTACACCTTTTTCTTCATTGACGTAAGTTTCAGCCTCTTCTTCAATGGTCGGACTGTACTCTTTTCTCTGTTCAAGCAAAAGATTTGCAAGAGGTTCAAGACCCTTTTCCTTTGCAACCGACGCACGTGTTTTTCTCTTCGGTCTGAACGGACGATAAATATCGTCAACTTCCGTAATGGTTGTTGCATTGTTGATTGCATTTTCTATTTCGGGAGTCAATTTGCCCTGTGCGTCAATAAGACCTCTGACTTCTTCTTTTCTTTTTTCTATGTTGCGAAGATATTCGAGCCTGTCGTTCAAATTACGCAAAGTTTCGTCGTCAAGGCTCCCCGTAACTTCCTTTCTGTAACGTGCAATAAAAGGTATGGTGTCGCCTCCGTCGATAAGTTCCACGGTTTTTTGAACCTGTTCTTCTTTCAGTTTAAATTCTTCCGCAAGTTTTTTGATAATGTCCATTTCTAAACTTAACCTCTGCTTTATTTTCTCAATTTACTTATAAATCTTACCAAAATTCCGTCTCCCGCATCGAGTCCCAAAGCGTACTTTCCGTCTGCGTTGTCAATGGATATCCACTCATCCTCATACGGATCGTAAAAATCCATGGTGCAATCCGCACTCACGACAATCTCACACTCTTTTTCTTCGCTTTGATTTGCAATAACGGCATAATTTCCCTCAAAAAATCCTATTGCCACGTCGTCGCCCTCGATTTTGTCAACACATCCGTATCCGGCAAAGACAGAAGTCAGACTCTCGGGAGATTTGCCGTTGTAAAATACACCGAGACTTTTCTTTCCGATAAGTTCGTTTCCGATTTTTACAAGTTCCTCGTTGATATGTTTCACAATGTCGTAATGTTCGGTTTTCTCGCCGTCTTTCGAGATCATTCCGTTTTGCCAATGCCAAAATTCATCGTTGTCTGAACCGTCAACGCCCGGTGTCCAATACGTAAAATAACATTGTCTTGAACAACCGTACGCAAGACTGTGAAAAACGTCCCACCTTATCTCTCCCTCACCGACGTTTCTGTACGGACCGTGTTCGACCACAAGTATAATGCTCATGTAAGGAATATCGTGTTCAATACCCTTGTTTCTTATAACTTCGAGATTATCGAGAAATCCGAGACGGTTCACCTTGTTGTAAGCCACCGCAATCGACGCATCCGTTTTAAGTTCACTGTCAATTTGGGTGTGTTCGAGTTTTTCTCTGTCCATATAATGATAATTGTCAAAACTCAAAATCTCGGGATTTACCGTTTTTATAAAATTCTCCACGTATTCTTCATAAGGTATATCACCCAGAAGCCCGGGAAAAGCATAATTCGGGAAAAGATTTATATACGCCTCGTGATCGGGGTCAAACTTCGATATAATACGCCTTATCTTCCCAAGTGTTTCAAAACACGCAGGCGACGGCTCGTCAAACACGTGATATCCGAGAAGCGACGGATAGTCTTTGTAATCGCAAATAACGTCACGTATAAGTTGTTCCGCACGTTCGGGGTTATGGAACGCCTCGCTGATTCGAACGTCGTTCACGGTAACGTATAATTCAAGTTCACGTGCGATTTCAAGTATTTCCTTGTTATGCTCGGCATCGTAACTTGCATCTATGTGATTAAATCCCGCCGTCTTCATATCGAGAATTTTGTCTCTGTCAACGTTTCCGTTCGAGTCAAGCAAATATTTGAACGGTATTCCATACCAGTAATTTATTAAAAATTCATTTTCAAATCTCATTTTAATCACCCGATTTTATTTTTCAAGTCCGTGATTTTCAAGCGACGCTCTTTCGTCATCCGTCAAATGTCGCCATTCGCCCCGTGATAGTCCTCTGTCAAGTTCCACGGGACCGAACTTCACTCTTTCCAGAAAAACTATCTTGTTGCATACCGCTTTGAGCATAAGTTTTATCTGATGGTATTTTCCCTCCGTAAGCGTAATGTATCCGTTTTTGTCGTCAATCATTTCCACTTTGCAAGGTGCCGTAAAATATCCGCCTATGTCAACTCCGTTTTCAAGCCGTGCAATGTCCTCTTGCATAACCGCCCTCTCCGCCTCAAACCTGTAAACCTTGCTCACGTGATTTTTCGGAGACAATAACTTGTGTGCAAGCGGACCGTTGTTCGTAAGTATCATAAGTCCCAATGTGTTCTTATCCAGCCTTCCGCAGGGAAAAAGACCTATCCTTTGAAGTTCCTCGGGCAAAAGTTCAAGTACGGTAGTAGACAACTTGTCATCAGTCGCACTTACGTAACCTTCGGGTTTGTTCAACATTATATACGTAAATTCCCGGTATACGACGTCCCTCCCGTCACAACAAACCTTGTCAATTGCAGGATCAATGTGACCGCTTGCCCGCCTCACTGTTACACCGTTTACGGATATGCGTCCGCTTTTTGCGGCGACTGCGGTTTCGGTTCGTGTAAATATGCCCGCTTCCGAAAGAAATTTATCAAGTCGCATACCAAACCTCCAACGTCTTTGTCACTTCAATATCAAACAATTCTGTTTCTCTTTTCTCCGCAAATAAACGCACGTATGTTTTTCACGGCTTCGTCTCTGCAACGTACCCTCGCCTCATATGATCCCCAAGACATATGCGGAGTCATACAAACGTTCGGTAAATTCGCAATTTTATAATACGGATGATTTTCCGAGAACGGTTCAACGGAATATACGTCAACCCCAAGTCCGCCGAGACGTCCGGAAAGGATAGCCTGTGCAAGAGCCTCCTCGTCCGCAACAAGACCACGTGCCATGTTCACAAATATCGCATCCGACTTCATCATTTCTATTCTGTCTTTGCTTATAAGATTTTTCGTCTGTTCGGTCAGCGGAGTGTGAACCGTGATTATATCCGCCTCTCGGCAAAGCGTGTCAATGTCAACCACTTCAACTCCCGATATCGGCACACGCTTGTTGACTATCACACGGCAACCGAGTGCCTGTGCAACTTTTCCAACCGCCGAACCTATGTTTCCGTATCCGACAATGCCCCAGGTTTTACCGCTTATCTCGTGATATACGGGTGTAAGTATGTTTGCCACGCCTCCATGCGAATAGTCTCCGCTTGCCACGGAATTTTTATACTCTTCCAAGTGAGAAATGAGGCTTAATACCATCGCAACGGTTATCTGTGCGACGCTTTGCGACGAGTAACCAACCACGTTGCAAACCGCAATTCCACGCTCACGGCAAAAGTCCACGTCTATGTTGTCATACCCCGTTGCCATTTCGCATATTAACTTCAAATTTTTGCACGCCGATAAATTTTGACTGTTCAAACGCACTTTGTTCAAAACTATAATATCGGCGTCGCCTATGTTTGCCTCAACGTTGCACGGATCTGTTTTTTCATACACGGTAAGTTCACCGAATTCCGAAAAAACCGATAAATCCATATCTTCGCCCAGCGTCAATGCATCAAGTACCTTTATTTTCATACTTCAATATCCCCATATTAGTTAAGACCGAAGGTGTATGCCCTCGGTCTTAACGCCAATTATCCTTCTGTAACCTCAGTGCAATCGGACTCTTCCGACGAAAGTTTTTCGTCCATAAGTTCCTCGACCGTTTCTTCAACAAGTTTTTTGTCTTTCTTCTGCTTGATAAGAAGAATTGCGGTGGCAACTCCGGCAACCGCCGTTATCGCTCCGATAATTATAAGAACAACTTTCAATGCATTGTGCTTTTTCTTTTTTTCGCAAAAAATCATTTTTAATCTCCATTCCGCCACCGTGCGGTGGCACAAATAGTGTTGGTGAATTTTGTCACATGACAAAATTCGTGCGTGAAATAGTGGATTTAACTATTTGGTGGATGAAACTTTCACGCTGTCTTCCTCCAAGTCTGAAATCATTTTCATCTGTGTTTATTATACACAAAATACAAAAATTTGTCAATAGACAAAACTCAATAAATCGTCGCAACGGTGTACCGATATAAAATAACTTTTCGGTGCAAGATCCCTGTATGCGAACTCTTCCACAGCACGATTGAATTCTTTTAATATATCGCACTCCGCACCGTGGCAAAAAAGATAAATATTCCCTATCGGCACTGCATTCGCAGCACTCTCAATTTCACTCGTTAAATTTTCGCCGTGCAAAATAACTCCCGAAATAACACCCGCACCTAACACTTTGCGATATTCATCGCCTGTGGGTGCCATTCCGTCAAATATGACAAAGACGGATTTGACCCTCATCGTCCTTTTAAGATAATCCGTAAGCCTTGTAATAATATCGACCTGCCGTGGCGTGGCAATAATTTTCACGCTTGACGCACGAACGTTCTCACGCACCGACTGTATGATGAGCATATTTTTCTCTTCTTGACCGACGTCGATATTTTGTAATATTGTAGACCTTGCCAAACCCACGTGATACGGATTTGGAGAAATAAACTCCGTCACCCCTCTTATGTCAATCGCATCGTATAACACATCATAGTTCGGTGTAAATATATTTATCTCGGTTTTCTTCTCAAAAGTTTCAACAATACCGTTTTCATAAAACGCTCTCCACACCTGCTCGGGATTGCACGTGCATAAGTCGATTTTTCTCCCGAAATAGTCCGATAACACGGCGTTTATTTCTCCGTATGCATCATTTCCGACAAACGCACCCATATGCCGATATATGTTGTAAAACTTATCATAATCGGAAGCACCGTCGCAAACTTTCACGTCAATACCGCAAAGCGAAAACAACTCTAAAACGCCACCTCGACACTTTTCTTCCAAATATTCATAAACGTTTGTTATCGACACCAAATCACCGCCTTTTTTTCATTTTAACATACTTGATTGCCTTTTTCAAGCAAAAAAATTTGAAATAATATGTACAAATCACAAAAAATATGTTACAATGTATTAGTTAACATATCAAAAATAAGTAATTCTGCGTTTTATAGTTTTATAAATAGAGGTGTTTATGAATTTACAAGATTTCAGTCTCCTGTATCCAAACGAAAAATCAAAACAGGAGCATATGGCAGGCACCAATCTTCCAGATATCGACCTGTATACACTCGACGAACTCGGATTATCCGAAATTCTCGATATCAAAAGTGTTGACCCATCAACGCTCTTCACACAAGATGAAGAAGTAATAAAATACCGTATGGAAGTTTTCGATGATATGATGAACTGCCCCGAAATCGCACAAACACTCGAACGTGTGGTTCCCGTAGTGCGTGATATTACCGAACTTCGTCGCCTTGAATCAGATAGCGGAAATACCGACGATTACCTTTCAAGTATCACGGAAATAGAACTTTATATCTCCTGTATAGATATTTTAAACAGCGGGCTTGCAAAATCCGAACAAAAAGTAAAAAGCCGTGCCTTGACCGCTCTAACTAAAAGAGTTACCGAACTTGCAAATTCCGAATATTATGCCGAACTCAATAAAAAACTCTCGGAACTTACACGCCGTGTAAGAGAGATAAAAAGTATAACCGTCGGCGTAAATCTCGACTCCCAACTTCATCCGTCAAGTGCAGGCGTGCTTTCCGTCAATTCCGAACCTTTTAAATCAGGCGACGCACTTGAAAAAATTCTCCGATTGAATTTCAAAGACGATGAGTATACCTGTATCGCAGACCTTGTCCCATTCTCCAAAAAGCAGTCGGATAATCAAAAACTCGCACTTTCCAACGCATTCAATTCGGCAATAAACGAAGTTTATAAATCGTCTCTCCGTTCGTGGAAAAAAATCGTGCAGACATATATCCTCGAAAATACCGACTTTCTCATACGCCTGCTTCCCGAAATCGAATTTGTAACAAAAGGTACGTCTCTTCTCGTAAATCTCAAATCACGTGGCTTTGACCTGTGCATACCCACGTTCGCTCCACGTGACGACCGTAAATTGATAGCGGAAAACTTGTATAACCCCGTAGTCGCCCTGAAACTTCCCGTCGGTGAGAAAATAGTAGCGAACAGTATCTCCTTTGACAAAGACGATACTCTCATCTACGTTCTTACAGGCCCTAACCGTGGCGGTAAATCCGTAATAACCTGTGCTTTGGGGCTTGGCATGGCAATGTTGCAACTCGGATTGTTTTTTCCTGCCGAGAGTGCTACTGTCAGCCTCTGCGACGCAATCTACACCCACTTTCCGACAGGTGCCGATGATACCATAGATAAGGGACGTCTCGGTGAAGAATGTGCAAGACTTGTGGAAATATTCGATGCCGTAACCAAATACAGCCTTGTCCTGCTTGACGAATCTCTTTCCTCAACAGGCTCCTATGAAGGCTCGTATATAGCCTCTGAAACTCTTGCGGGATTTGCGGTATCAGGTTGCCGTTGCCTGTTCGCAACTCATCTCCACGAACTCGCCTCGGAAATAGATAAAATAAATGAAATATCAAAATCAAAAGGCGGTTCCCATATAGATACCCTCGTTGCAGGTATCGACAGCGGTAAACGCTCATTCAAAATTTATCGTGCAAAACCCGACGGTAAAAGTTACGCTCACGATATTGCAGATAAATACGGCTTGACGTTTGATAAAAT
>CAZGJC010000026.1:3582-16014 GCA_964526505.1 uncultured Clostridium sp. | reverse complement strand
GTAAAAGTTACGCTCACGATATTGCAGATAAATACGGCTTGACGTTTGATAAAATAATGGAAAAACTCGAACAATAATTTATATTTCCAAACAATAAAAAAGCACTGCATGAGCAGTGCTTTTTTAGTTAGTGTACAGTTTAGTTTACGCCATTGTAACTTCCATTCCCGTAATTCTAAGTTGCTTGCTGGCTGTATTAGTTATTTTCACGTATTTATAACTTCCGTCCCAATCCCATGTGTAGTCTCCGGCAGTTTTTGCCACGTCCTTTGTATCAAGTGCCGTGTAGTTTTCACCGTCATCAGAAACATATATAGTAGCCTTTGCTGTACCGTTATTTCCTAACGCTGTAATAGTTATGGATGTTATCGCATCATCAAAAATCATCACACAAAATCCGGTATTTGCGTAAATTCTAATCTGACCGGCTTTATTTGCCGCCGCCGAACCACTAACAAGTTTAAATGTAACATTGTCTAATTTGTAATCCATAGTTGATGATGTTGTTTCGTTAATTGCTTTAAAGTCATATGTTTTAATCACAGGTTCTTGCGTTGATCCCCCCCCCGAACTGAGGTTCTCTTTACATCTGTCGCAAATGCCATCGCCGTCCTCGTCAATATGTTCGCCGTATGCTACGATTACTTCCGAACCGCAAAGACACTTAACGTCTTCAAGACACTTCTTTTCTTCGTTGAATATGTGGTTCTTCTCGCCTATCGTAGCAACAGAACCAGCGGAAATCTGTCTTGATCCGTTGTACGTTGCCATTACGCCTTCAAGCGTTATGGTGTCGCAAAGAGAAACTTTTGTTCCGAGTCTGTAAATGTAAATTTCATTGCCCTCGGCGTCTCTTATCGTAACACTCATATTACCGAAACTCGTCTCCCAAGCAGTTGCACTTATAACAGTACCTGTAATCTTTACACATTCGTAATCAGCCTTTTTGAGTGCCTCTCCGATGGTTACTTCTTCAAATGTTTCCGAAGAAATTATTGTTGCAGTGGAACCTTGACCCAACTGTACCTTGTTGTTATAAACGTCTATTGCTCCGATGGCTTCTATGTGATCACCGAGATGAAGATTTCCCTTTACTCTGTACAAATAGAATGTATCGCCGTTTTCGTCTACAATAGTAACTGTAATATTATTGAATTCCGAACTGTATGCCGTATTGATCTGGCATACCATACCGTAAATAATGACGTTTGTTTTCTTATCAAGTTTCGCCGCATCTGCAAGCGTGGGCATAAGTACTTCACAGTACTTGCACTTGCCGTCAACGTTAGTGTGTCCCACTTTGGTAAGTATTTGCATATCAACGAGAGGTGTTCCGCAATATTCGCAGATTATTCCTGCCGTATGACCGTCCGCCTGACAAGTAGGCTCAACTCTGTCAACCATCTTGTTCTTGTGACCGGACTTTGCAATAACAGCCTGTTCCTCTATAACAAGTTGGCAAACGGAGCATTTAACACCTGCCGTAAGTCCGTCCTCGGTGCAACTTGCAGGCTTGCCCTCACCGATAGCCACCTTATTATGACCGGGAGCCACGTGCTTAACGTATCCTACCTTTTCACCGCAAACCGTGCAAACCTCGTAAGCGTCCCAGCCGTCCTCGGTACAAGTTACCGTTTTCGCTTCAACGGATACAAGTGTGTGTTCAAGTCTTGAACCTTCAACTTCACGTGTTGTTTTGATGTTGCAGCGTGTGCAGACAGTTGTTTCGGTACCGTTTTTAGCACATGTTGCGTCATTGTTGTATACCCATTCTCCGATGTGACCGGCGGTTTTTTCGTCGGTAACCGTGTCATTCGCACCACAATTTTTGCAATATGCCGTTTTCGTACCGTCAAATATACAAGTAGCGTCACCGTTGGATACGTATTTGCCCCAGTCGTGTCCGAGTGCGGGAATTTCTTCGCTTCCCTCTATCCAACATCCACAGTCCCAACAATATACGCCCGCTTCATAGCCTACTTCCGTACAAGTGGGGTCTTCTCTTCCATACCATTGCGTTCCCCAATTGTAACCGTGTCCGAGTGCGGGAATTGTTTCTCCCTCGTCAAGTACCGTGTCGCAAATTACGCACTTGCAACGTCCTGTAAATCCTGTGTAGTCACATCCGGGTTCTGCGTCATAGTATACAAGTTCTGCGTGACCCGTAGCGGCAATAACGCCTTGGGGCTTTGTCCAATATCCGCAGTCTTTGCATCTTTCGCCGTCCGTAAGACCTGTGGTTTCGCAACCGGGTGCAGTTCCCTCAACTTCTTCGAGGTTGTGCTTGTAAGTTGCCATAATCACCTGCTGGTGAATGGTAATCTCACCGCACACTTTGCACTTTTCACCGTCGGTAAGACCGGTTTTCGAGCAAGTTGCCGCATAACCGGGAATAACTTCGGTGTCGTGACCCAAAGCATTTGTGGGTGTCTGTGCTTCAAGCGCCAAACCGCAAACAGAGCAAATCTTACCCTCTGTAAGTCCGCCTGCTGTGCAAGTTGCCTCTTTTGCTTCGAGAATTTCGGGAGTGTGTGTGATCTCCCTTATTTCTCCGCAGAGGTTACATGTTCTGTCGCAGTTGTTGTCATACTCATGCGAACAGAGTGCTGTTGTTGGAGATTCCGTTTGAGGTTCGCTTGTGGGAACCTCGTCGTCGCCGTTACCGCACGCCACGCATAAAACGCAAACAAGGCATACGATTAAAGCGAAAATCAGGTAACGCTTTTTCATAATGTCCTCCAAAAAATATTATTATGTACCCATAATATAATTTGTACATACCTTTATTGTACCTCTGCACCACATTTTTGTCAATAACATTTTTTGATATTTTTCTTCCTATATAACTACCAAAAACTATCAAATGTCATAAAAATGCATTTCCATATATGTTTTTTACAATTTAAATTTCCAAATGTATGTTCATAAGACCGTACAGATTATCTACCGCATATAATCATTGCACGAGACAACAATTTTGCCATATTTCCCCTTGATACGTCGCCCCCTGCGTCAATTGTTCCGTCACTGCATTCAAGCACTCCGAGAGCGTGAAGTGATATAACCGCACGTGCCGACCATGATGGTATCGACGAATCGGAAAACACGGGTTTAATCTCGGGATCGGAATATCCTATGATATTACTTATGATAACCGATGCCTCCGAAAGTTTTATAACCTCATCGGGGTCAAAACAAATTTCTCCGTCAACTCTCTTTCCGCTGATGTATCCTTTTGAATATGCAAGTGCGATATATCCTTTAAGTTCGGGGCGTATATCCGAGTCATCGAAAAATCCCGTGTCAGATACGTCAGGAACGTTTTTTATACCGAGTGCCGTCATCGCCGTAACAACAAATTCCGCCCGTGTAACTGTTTCCTCGGGCTTAAAATAAAAATAATCCCCCACTTGCACACCGTTCATAATTCCGTTTTCGGTAAGGTTTATTGCATGACTGTACACGTCGCTTCCGTCAAGGTCACTGTAAACCACGGACACAGACGGCACGCTGATCGTAACTTCAACCGTCGCCGACGCACTGTAATTTCCGTATTCATCACGCACAACGTATTCAAACTCATCTTTCCCCGAATATCCCGACGACGGCGTATAAGAATAAGTGCCGTACTTTTTATCAAGTATTTTGACTACCCCTTCCTCCGGATATTTTGTAATTTCAAAAGTTATTTCATCTCCGTCCGAGTCATATCCCGACAAAACTCCGAAAGCGTCGATGTTTCTGTAAGTCTCCAAGTTCAAAGAAACGTAAGATGCATTGTCAGTACTCGGTGAAGAGTTGACGCTTTCGAGGAAATACATTTTGCATTCATTTTCATAATTCGAACCGTTTACTCTGAATTTGAACGTCGCACAATCCGTAAACTTTCCGCTCGGTGAAAACGTCATCTTGTCGATAAAATCACCCGATATCACCTGTCCCTCCGTCATTTTTTCAGACCCGTAAAACAGCGTACCGTATACGGCACTCGGCAGCGACGTCACCTGTATAAACTCAATGTCGGATAAGTTCATCCCCCTCATAAAGCATTCACGATTGAAATCCAATGATTGCCCGTAAAGCGTGCAAACCCTCATATCCGTCTGTCCCGCTATAACTTCAAGACCGTATGATACCGTCGGCATAACTTCGTAAACCTCATGTTCGGACAGACTGACAGCACATATCCCCACGCACCCGGAACAAACAATTACCGATATCATCAACAAAAACAATAAAATCTTAAATTTCATAACTACCCCCGTAATTTTGTTGCTACATTATATTTTTACGCACGCCGAATTATTACGTTGCGAATTTAAATATTAACGATTTGTTCTTATAACACGAATAAAATAATGCTATAATACAATTGAAAATATAAACAGTAATTCGAAAGAGACCATTTATGCAAATAATCGTTGAACAAAAAGACAGCGGTCGTACTCTGCTTTCATACTTGAAATCAGATCTCAAAATGTCGTCCGCATGCATAACAAAACTAAAACGTGAAAACGACGGTCTTACAATAAACGGCAATCACGTCACTGTCCGTTACATCCTTCAAACCGACGACGTTCTTCAAGTCAACTTCAAAGACAATTTCGACAACGTAAGCGAAAATGTCAAACCGTCGAATATTCCGCTTGAAATCATTTACGAAGACGAAAACGTGCTTGCACTCAATAAACCCCCGTTTATGCCTACTCACCCGTCACGAAATCATTACGAAGATACGCTCGCAAATGCGGTATCATATCTCTATCAAGAGCGAGGGCTTCCCCTTGTGTTTCGCTCAATAGGTCGTCTTGACCGCAACACAAGCGGAATTGTAATTCTTGCAAAAAATATGCCATCTGCCGCTCAACTCTCAAAAAGTCGCAAAGACAATGAAATCCGTAAAAGTTATATCGCCATAGTTTGCGGAGAACTTCAATCCGAGCGTGGCGAAATAGACTCATATATAAAACGTGTGTCAGATAGTATAATCACACGGACAGTGTGCGATAAGAACGATGAAAATGCACTCTTCGCATATACAAAATGGGAATGCCTGTATGCAGGTCACGGCATCAGCCTTGTAAAAGTCAATCCGAAAACAGGACGCACTCATCAGATACGTGTTCATTTCTCGTCAATAGGTCACCCGTTGCTCGGAGACGATATGTACGGTTTCGATAGCAATTCCGTATCAATAAACACCGCATCCGATAATATATCGACAGACAACGTATGTATGCCTTGCGACGGTTATATAAAAAGACATGCACTCCACGCAAGCGATATATCCTTTCCTCTTCCGTTTTCAAACGCTTCCGTAAGCGTCACGGCACCTCTGCCGAAAGATATGAAAGACGCTTTTACGGCAATAACCGGTGAGGATATCGAACAATATATCCCACGATAACTTCATCTTTTCCATACAGCCGTAAATATATAAAATTTCCGAAAGGTTCAAAATATGAAAAAAGATAAAAAAATTCACGGCAATAAATTAAACGATATTCCACCCGAAGAGTTGCCGGAATATTTAACGGTGCATGAATACGCCTCACTCTCTCAAAAAGAACGGGCAAAATGGCAACCGGTGCCACCGAAATATGAGAAAGTTCCGCTGTTCTGTAAAATATCGCTTTTAGTTGCGAGCATATGCCTGATAATATATCTCTCGGCAATATTCAACACCGCATTTGCGGATTGGTTCAACAGATATATCGGCTCTGCCGTAAGATTTGTTCTTGCAAAAATATCCGGCATTCTTCCGTTCTCAATTGCCGAGTTTTTGCTGATTCTTATCATACCGTTCACCGTAGGATATATTATCTACGCTATGAAACACAGAAGTCAAACGTGGAAAATGGTAATTTCCGTCTTGTCCGTTCCCGTCGCAGTGTTGGCGTGCGTGCTGTCCCTGTTCGTCATAAACCTCGGTACAGGATACCGAACTTCAACGCTTGACAAAAAACTTGATTTTGAAAAAACAGAAGTAAACAAAGAAAATCTATATCAAAGTGCAGAATATCTCACCGAACAAATAAATCTGTTAAGCCGGGAAATCGACTTCGGAAACGACAGACTTTCAATAATGCCATACTCCTTTGAAGAAATGAACGAGAAATTGCTCGACGCCTATGATAAGTTTTGCGAAAAAAATTCCTTTATCACAACCTTTGACTCAAATCTTAAACCGGTAATGCTCAGCACTCCCATGTCATATCTCCACACTCTCGGTATATACACGTTCTTCACAGGTGAGGCTAACATAAACGTAAACTTCCCCGATTACACTATACCGTTCACGTCCGCCCACGAACTTGCACACCAACGTGGAATATCTCGTGAGAATGAGGCAAATATGATAGCCTTTCTGGTCTGTATGGAATCAGACGACGTATATATCAAATACAGTGCATACCTGAACGTGTACGAATACGTTGCAACCGCATTGGCGGAAACCGACGCCGATATGTATAAAAACGTTCGAAGCCTTATGAATGAAAAAACCGTCGGCGAAGAATACGCATACAGTGACTTTTTCAACCAATACCGCAATTCAAGTGCAAGTACGGTTTCATCGGCAATAAACGATACGTTCCTGAAATCGCAGGGGACCGAGGGAGAAATAAGTTATGAACTCGTCGTAGAATTGACGGTATCATATTTCAAGTCCCAAAACATTATAGACTGACATATTCAAAACCGAAGCTTTACAAATGCACCGAGTCGTTTAAAATAAAATTTAAAAAACTTTGTCACTTCACCGCCACACGGCATATAATGTCGTGTGGCGGTTTTTTCGTCTTGAAATATACCCGAAAGCAGACAACAAATTTTCTTAAAAATCGCCTTTTTTCAGATCATCAAAAAAAACAAATCGTGTTGTTCACATTTATGTCGCGCTGCAATAAAAATGATACGACGACATATTTTGTGGACAGTAAAAATATTTTATCAACATTTTATTCATCTTCTTGCATTTTGTCAAACTTTTATTCATTTTATTCGTCACTTTGACTTTAAAATAGAACTTTTGTGCTATATTCACAGCGACATTGCATTGTTTAAAAATCGACGTTTTTAATGGAAATTATTTACTTTTTTATTTGTTAACAATATGTAAACAATGCATATTTTATATTTACAAATATGCATAAATATGGTAAAATATATATATCGTAAATTATAAGAAATTACGACAAAATATTGCAAAATATTTTGTCGGTTGCGAAAGTGCGACTCGGGAAAATTCATAACACAAGACACGACAAAAGCAGATTATCAAGACGTCAAAAACGCACTTCTCTCTCACTCAAAAATACAGCCGAACGGCAGAAAAAATATAGGGGTAAGTTATGGACAAGATTTTAGTTAACGGTGGCAATTCTCTTTACGGCACAGTTGCAATAGGCGGAATGAAGAACTCCGCTCTTCCCGTCATATCCGCTTGCATTCTCACGGGCGAAACCTGTATTATAGACAACGTTCCCCTTGTAAGCGATGTAAGACTTCTCCTCGAAATCCTCTCCTCTATCGGTGCGGAAGTTCGTATTCTTTCGAACACGTCGGTTCAAATAAATTGCAAAAAAGTTCGCCCCTGCTCATCCCCCGATGACCTTGCGTCACAACTGAGAGGCTCTTCTTACCTCCTAGGTGCGGAACTCGGAAGATTCGGCGAGACGGCGGTTGTTCTCCCCGGCGGTTGCAAAATAGGTGCAAGACCTCTTGACTTCCATATGAAAGCCTTCGAAGCACTCGGTGCTCAATGTTCCATTGTCAACGGTCATCTCACAGCGGAAGCGATAGACGGTCTCAAAGGCAACACAATATTCTTCGATAAAGTATCGGTAGGTGCAACGGTAAACTCAATTCTATGCTCTGTTTTTGCAGAAGGAACAACCATAATCGAAAACGCCGCTCGTGAACCACACGTTGTTGACCTTGCGGTATTCCTCAACGCCTGCGGTGCGAATATCACAGGTGCGGGAACAGGCGTAATAAAAGTCAAAGGCGTAAAAGAACTTCACGGTTGCCGTTATTCCATTGCCCCCGATATGATAGAAGCAGGCACGTATATGGTTGCGGCGGCAACAGTAGGTGGCAGAGTAACGGTTGCAAACGTTATCCCCAAACACCTTGAATGTATCATAAATAAACTTGAAGAAGCGGGTGTAAAAGTACTTGTAGGTGACAGCTACGTAACCGTTGAAAGCAACGGTACATATAATGCCGTAGACATCGTAACACAGCCCTACCCCGGATTTCCCACGGATATGCAAGCACAGTTTTCAACTATGCTTTGCTATGCCAACGGTATATCAAGAGTTACCGAAAATATATTCACCGGCAGATTTCAGTTTGCCGATGAACTCGCAAAGACAGGTGCAAAAGTATCCGTAAATTGTAACACAGCGGTTATTACAGGCGTGGAGAGAACAGGATGTGCTCCATTGACTTGTCACGACTTGCGTGCAGGTGCGGCTATGATTATTGCAGCACTCAGAAGCGAGGGTACGTCCGAAATCACGGGCATAGATAAAATCGAGCGTGGATACTGCGACATAGTCGAAAAATTTTCCGCAATCGGTGCCGATATTCGCCTCGTAAGAGATATGGGTATCGTCGCACATACGGCAGTTAACTGATTTTAATTATAAAATTCAACCGCAAAACGGGAGCGATAAAAATCGCTCCCGTTTTGCGGTACCAAATATTTTCATTTATTATAAAATGATACAGATAAGACCTCCGCTTCCCTCGTTTATAATTCGTTCAAGCGTTTCGGAAAGTTTGGTTCGTGACGATTCGGGCATATGTTCGAGTTTGGAATGTAACCCCTCGTTTACAAGTTCGTATAACGTTCTTCCGAACATATTGGAACTCCATATTTTCGTCGGCTCCTCCGCAAATTCATCAAGCATATATTTGACCAAATTTTCGGATTGTTGTTCAGTCCCCACTATTGGGTTGATTTCGGTTTCAATGTTTGCACGAATCATGTGAATAGACTGTGCCGACGCCTTCAAACGAACTCCGTAACCGCCCGATTGCTTTACAATCTCGGGGTCGGCAAGTTTTAAGTCGGATATGCTCGGCATAACTATTCCGTATCCCCTGCTCTCCGCATCGTCCAATGCCTCCGATACCCTGTCGTACCTTTCTTTCATTTCGGAAAGATTTTTAAGCAGATTTATAAGTGACTCTTCCCCGTCTATTTCAAATCCCGTAAGTTCGCTGATAACGTTGTAATACAGTCCCTCTGAAAGCGTCACGTTTATGCTTGCACACCCGTTTCCGAGATTTATCTCGTTTACCGCAACACTCTTTATGTATTCATTATCACATAGATCCGCAAATGAATTTTTTATGTCTCCAACCTTGTGTATACGACCCGCACATACCCTGATACTTGACAATAACGACTCTTTTATTTTGTGCGTGCGAGGCAATGCGGTTGTCCATTCGGGAACGGATATGCGAATTTCACTTGCGGGAAATTCATGTAATACAAGTTCTAGGATATGTCGTATATCTTCCGCATCAAGTTCCATGCACGACACAAGGGCTACGGGTGCTTCATACTTTGATTCGAGTTCGTAAGCCAGTGCCACAGCCTGCTCACTTGTAGGTTTTGCCGAATTCAGAATAACCGCAAACGGCTTCCCCATCTCTTTAAGTTCACGCACAATTCTCTCTTCTGCGTCAATATAACTCTCTCTTGATATATCGCCAATACTTCCGTCGGTAGTTACAAGCATACCTATTGTGGAATGTTCCGTTATAACTTTGTGCGTACCGAGTTCAGCCGCCTCTATAAAAGGCATTGGTTCTTCGCTCCACGGCGTGCGAACCATTCTCGGCTGTCCGTCCTCAATTGTTCCAAGTGCCTCCGGCACAACGTAACCAACACAGTCTATCATCTTAACGTTAAGATTAGAGCAACCGTCAAGCGTGATTTTCACTGCGTCATCCGGGATAAATTTCGGCTCCGTCGTCATTACCGTCTTGCCTGCCGCAGACTGTGGCATCTCGTCCCTCGCTCTCTCTCGTGAATATCCCTCGCTTATATTCGGCAAAACCAACGCTTCCATAAATCTCTTAATAAACGTGGACTTCCCCGTTCTTACAGGTCCCACAACGCCAATATAAATATCCCCACCGGTTCGTTTTGATATGTCCTCGTAAATAGATTGTTCCGCCATAAAAATACCGTACCTTTCATTTAATCTTTAACTATTGCTAAATTATATGGATGCATATTTACTTTTATGAGCGAGGACAAAAAAATATTGAATTTGTGTTGAATTTTCCTGCATTGTGTGATATACTGAAAACACTTAATTTATATACGTGGGGTTTTTATGAAAGGACTTAAAACTATATATATATGTTCGGAATGTACCTATCACTCGCCAAAATGGATGGGACGATGCCCGTCTTGCGGAGCGTGGAATACAATGGTAGAGGACGTTGTAGACACGTCTCCCGAAACTCTGGAAAAACAAAAAAGACGAATGACGTCGGTTGTCACCACGCATAATGACGCAGTTCCTTATAACTCACTTGAAATCCCCGAATATATACGTTCGGGTACAGGGCTCGGCGAACTTGACAGAGTTCTCGGAGGAGGACTTGTCCACGGCTCCGTCGTCCTTATATCAGGCGAACCCGGCATAGGTAAATCCACCCTGCTTATGCAGATATCCGATCGCCTCGGTATGAGTCGAAAAGTGCTGTACGTTTCGGGAGAAGAGTCAGGCGGTCAATTAAAACTGCGTGCAAAACGCCTCGGAGTCTGCGGTCAAAGTCTCTATATTCTGACGGAAACCAATATTGAATGTATCATAAAACAGATTGATAATATAAAACCCGATGTCGTAATAATCGACTCGATACAAACAATTTATGACGAGCAGATAAAATCCGCTCCCGGCAGTATAACGCAAGTGCGTGAATGTTCCTTGTCGTTTATCAGCAAAGCGAAATCCGAGGGAATATCAATGCTGTTTGTAGGACACGTAAATAAAGAGGGGGGAATAGCCGGGCCAAAGGTTCTTGAACATATGGTTGACGCAGTACTCTGCTTTGAGGGCGAAAAACTTCAATCATACAGAATAATCCGTGCAAGCAAAAACAGATTCGGTTCAACAAATGAAATCGGCGTTTTCGAAATGGGTGATAAGGGTCTCATCGAAATCGAAAACCCGTCCGAAATGCTTTTGTCCGGTAGACCTAAAAATACATCCGGCAACTGTGCCGTTTGCACCGTTGAGGGTACAAGACCTATCATTGCGGAAATCCAGGCACTTGTTTCCCCAACCGCTTTCCCCGCACCGAGACGTACGTCTAACGGTATAGATTATAACCGTGCATGCCTGATTATTGCAGTGCTTGAAAAAAGACTCGGTCTGCAATTTTATCAAAACGACGTATACCTAAACGTCATAGGCGGTCTGCGTATCGACGAACCCGCCTGCGACTGTGCAATAGCACTTGCGATGATATCTTCCCTGACCGATAAAGTTATCCCCGATGATTTGATAGCCATCGGCGAACTTGGGCTTTCGGGAGAATGTCGTGCCGTTTCCAATATCGAGCAAAGAGTTAAAGAAGCGGCAAGACTCGGATTTACCCGTGCAATAATCCCCTATAAGAATATCGAAAAAAGGAAAATTGACACAGGTATCGAACTCATACCGATACATAGTATTTACGAAGCGATACGTATCTTAAAATCACAAGACTGACAACCGTATCACCAACGTAAAACGCTCCGAAGTATATCTTCGGAGCATTTTCTTATATTTTCATTTTTCGGTTTAAAAAATCCGCCAACGGAATGAATATAAATGCTATTCCAACCCATAAAAGCGAAAACGTCGGACATATCTGCCCCATTAAATTAAACGGCATACCGCTGTAATCCCAAACACCCATACCTAAAATAATATTGAATATAATACCGAATATAAACTCCGTTATCGTTACAGCCAATGCACATATAAGCGATTTTAATATCAGCGAATTACCTCTCATTTTTTCGGCAATAAGCGAGAATATGATAAAACATAATCCTCCTGCCAAAACCATGCTCCAATGTGTATGCCCTCTCCATAGAATTTCAAGTAACGCATACCCGATACCGCCAATCATAAAAAATACGACGTACCTTTTCGTTCTCAATAATCATCACCCGATATTATTCTTCCACCACTCAATAATTTTTATGCAATTTCGCATAAAAAAAGCGAACACGTTATGATATGCACCTCCAAAAACGTCTAACTTTTGGGGTGCATATCAATTATGCGTCCGCCTTTTTATATTACTGTCCAAGCCCCGTTCCCTCTTTGGGACTTACAAATATTATCTCTTCAATTGTTATGGTATCATAAGGCGTTCCTTTTTCCGTCGCCTTAGCGTTTGAAATATCCT
>CAZGJC010000026.1:0-3482 GCA_964526505.1 uncultured Clostridium sp. | reverse complement strand
GTTATGGTATCATAAGGCGTTCCTTTTTCCGTCGCCTTAGCGTTTGAAATATCCTCAACCACGTCAAGCCCGCAAAGAACGTATCCGAACGTTACGTATCGACCGTCATATCCGGTTTTATCGCCATCCGTAATAAAGAATGAACCGTTGTCGCCATACGCCGATATAACGCCATTTATATGTGAAAGATAGCCGTTTACTTCGTCAGAGTCTTTCTTTTCGGTATCATCCACCGTCACGTCGGAATTTTTCCGTGCCAATATCATATCGTCTTTACGCACCTTGTAAAATTGACCGCCGACGTATGCTCCCGAAGATATAAATAATTTAAAATTCTCCACCGCATTCGGTGCAACGTCGCTCCTTAAAGCGACGACGATATCTCCGTAATCCTTGACCTTTATAACAATAAAATCGGTTTCGTCGTCAGACTTCACAAAATCCGTGTATTCGTATTTGCCGATTTGCTCTTTGACTTTTTCCATATCAATGTCAACGCCACTACCCGTAAGGGACGTGTCAAAACAACCGCCCTCGGTATTCTCGTCACTCTCAAAGTTATATTTGTTGCACATAGTGCAGAATCCGTTCTCAAATATATGTTCAAGTTTTTCGATAGTGCCGAATTCCTCATTTCCGCAAATAGAACATACTCTCTTTTGCTCACCGCCTGCCAAACACGAACTTTCCTTTACACATTCCCAATCACCATATGTATGCGAAAGTTTTGCGGTCTCTTGCGTTTCCGTCTTTCCGCAAACAGAACATACTCGTTTTTCGCTTCCCACGCTTTGGCAGGAATTTGCTATCATAGTCTCCCATTCACCGAAAACGTGACTGCAACCGTCGTATTTTTCATCTGCCTCTGTACCCTCAATAGGCTTTACGAACCTTGCACTTTCAATTACAACGTCAGACAAGGGTCTGTTGTCAGACTTGTCCGTGTCTGTCACCGCTATGGAATTTACAACTTCAAGACCCGCAAGAACATATCCAAACGCCGCATACTCACCGTCAAGCCAAGAAGAATACTTGTGCATTATAAAGAACTGTGATGATGCGGAATCATTTACACTCGTCCTCGCC
Source organism: uncultured Clostridium sp. (assembly GCA_964526505.1). GTDB lineage: Bacteria > Bacillota > Clostridia > Oscillospirales > CAG-272 > SVTX01. Next base: position 2,396 of record CAZGJC010000026.1, on the reverse strand, counting down.
ATAGAGATCACACCTGCGATATGAAGCAAATTGTTCTCCACTCCATTGGAAGAAAACTCACCTTTGATAGTATCCGTATCCTTTTCGGTTCCGTCGGCATACATACCACCGCCTTGTATCATAAAATCCTCAATGACTCTGTGGAATATAAGATTGTCGTAAAAGTTATCTTCCACAAGTTTTTTGAAATTTTGAACGGTGATGGGTGCTATATCACCCCTGAGTTGTACAACTATATGTCCATAGTCTTTGACAACTATTTCCACGTAATCCGTAACTTCATCAGATGACTCGAAATCCGTGTATTTATATGAACCGATAATTTCTTCAATTTCGCTCATATCTACGCTTATTCCGGCGTCCGTTCCGTTGTTGGTTCCTGCATCAACATCTACGTCATCTTCCGTACAAGCCGAAAGACATATCAAGGTAGTCAAACAAATCAATATTAAATAAAATATTTTCTTCATTTCCATCTCCCTTTTATTTTAAAGTAATTCACGTCTTAATTCTTCACCGGTCTTCGGACTGATATACGCAGGTGGAATGTCAAGTACAGTCTTGCAACCGCTGTGCCCCTCGCTGTATAATCTGTATGTCGCTCTTGCATACGCAACAATTACCGATGCCGTAAATTCGGGGTTAGAGTCAAGTTTGAGACTGTACTCTATTATATGATTATGCTCCAAAGATACTCCCGTCTTTCCGCTTCTGATAACAAATCCGCCGTGCGGTATTCCGGAATGATTGCGTTTAAGTTCCTCTTCCGATATAAAGTGAACCGTCGTATCGTAATCTGCAAAATAGTTAGGCATATTCTTTATTTCCGACTCTATTCTTGCAAGGTCAGCCCCATCTTGTGCCACAACGAAACATTCACGCTTGTGCTTCTGCCTTGTCGTAAGTTCGGGATTTTCTCCGTTTCTTACTGCGTCAAGTGCCTCTTGTACGGGAATTGTATACTGCTTGCCGTCAATAACACCGTCAATTCGTCTTATGGCGTCGGAATGTCCTTGACTCACGCCCTTGCCCCAAAACGTATAATCTTTTCCGTCGGGGAGAATTGCACCGCCAAGTAAACGGTTAAGCGAAAACATACCGGGGTCCCAGCCAACCGATATCATTGATACCTTTCCGCCCTCTCTTGACGCATTGTCCACCGCTTCAAAGTGTTCGGGAATTTTCGCATGCGTGTCAAAACTATCTATACAGTTGTAGAGCCTTGCAATTTTAGGCGTTTGAATGGGAAGATCAGTCGCACTTCCTCCGCAAATTATCATGACGTCTATCTTGTCGGTCATGTCGTATATTTTGTCGGCACTGTACACACAAACGTCTCCCACCGTGCTTACCGTACTCGGGTCACGACGGGTAAAAATACCCACAAGTTCCATATCTTTGTTTTGTCTTACGGCACACTCAACCCCTCTGCCGAGATTTCCATATCCGTATATACCTATTCTAATACTCATAGTTAAGACCACTGCCTTTCTGTTCTGTAAAAACGATATTATTTTATCATAATTATAATGCCTTTGCAATAGAATAATCTTATTTTTTTCAAAAAAATCACATATGCTGCACAATCGAAAATTTGGGGCTGTAACCGCTTTTTCGATTACAGTCCCAAATTTATTTTTTCTTTTTTCTTGTTTCAAATGATATCGCAAGTTCTCTCAAATGTTCGTGCAAAGGTCTGTCTGACCTGAACGGACTGAAAAAACGATACCTGTTTTTCGTCTCTTCGGTTTTCTTTCGTATGTGTGATTTTATTTCTTCGTACCTCACTATAATGTTGTTCTCTTCGGCGAACTTTTTCAGTTTCGTGATCAGTTGAACCGAATTTATCGCATCAATAATAAATACGCCGAAAAACAGACCTATCACAAACGAGAAAGCGAGATTTTCGGAAAGCCAATTCAAAGCGTCAAGTATGTACGGATGAATTAAAAAATAATATAACGCCCCAAGTCCTGCCCATATAAGCGAAAATCTCGGGCAAATTATACCCTGAATGTTACCCCATTCTTCTCTGTAATCCCATAAACGCACTTTAATAACTTTAAGTGCGAGCAGTCCGGCAATATATTCTATTGCAGTCATGCAAACAGCCATAAGAACAAATACAAACACCTTGTTCCATACCGCATTTTTTATGACGTTGTATTTTTCAACCGATGCAATAAGATATAAAACGCAAAGACCCGTTCCGTAAAGCGGAAGATATGGTCCTGTGCAAAAGCCGGGATTTATCCACTTGCGTTCGGGATTAGCCTTAGAGATAAATCTTCTGAAAAACAATTCTATTGTCCAACCTATAACAGACCCTATAAAAAACAAAAAAGCAAGTATCAGAAATAAATTCATTTGCCTCTCCTCTTTTCCTTATTCTTCTC
>CAZGJC010000025.1:0-26521 GCA_964526505.1 uncultured Clostridium sp. | reverse complement strand
TCAAGATGTGTCTTGGCGGAAAAGGCAATGAAACAATTGCCCGAATACTGCAAGAGCAAAAAGTTTTGGTACCTATGGCATATTGGCAAAGCAAAGGTTTGAACAGAGGCGGCAAGAAAACACAACCCAATCCTTACCGTTGGTGCAAGACCACAATACAGAAAATATTATCTCAGCAGGAGTATTGCGGTGATGTAATCAATTTCAAGACCTTTTCAAAGTCTTTTAAGAACAAAACAAGGCTTGAAAACGACCCCGAAAATTGGGCGGTATTCAAGGATGTTCACGAACCGATTATCGACAGAGATACTTTTGAAAAGGTTCAGAAGTTAATCTCAAAAACCAAACGCAGAGCACCGAAACCGCAAAACGGAGAAAAGAGTATCTTTTGTGATTTGCTTTACTGTGGGGACTGCCACAAGAAACTACTTAACCGCACGAATACGATCAACAAGGATATTCATTACTTTGTTTGCTCCAATAACAAGGTGGATTACAGGGGTACTGGCGAGGGTAGGCACTATGTGAGAGCCGATGCGGTGGAACAGGTCGTAATGCTTGAACTCAGACGAATGGCGAACTTCCTTAGGGATAACGAGCAAGAATTTGCCGAGATATTGGCACAAAAGACCGATGCGGAAATACTAAAAGAGCAAAAGCATAACGAAACCGAACTTCAAAAAGCGATAGTTCGAAACGATACGGTTTTGCGGCTTTACGAGAAACTGTACGAGGACAATGCTATGGGTAAGGTCAGCGACGAGTGGTTTATGCAGTTATCCCACAAGTATGAGGTTGAGCGTATGGAACTGAAAGCAAAAATCTCGGATTTACGGAATAAACTTATGCAATCGGGCGAAAAATAAACGGAACGGGAGCATTTTATATCCGCAATCCGAAAATTTATGCAGATGGAACGCTTAACCGCACCGCTACTTCGTGAACTGATAGACAGAATAGAGGTTTTCGAAACGGAAGGCGTCGGCAAAAACAGAACGCAGAGAATGGTTATCTATTACCGCTTTGTGTGATATATCGAACTGCCGGAAGGACCGCCGAGAAATAACTACAAAGCAGACACACGAAAAGGTGTAGCGGTGGAATATCTCCCGAAACCGCTGTCGGCATAACAAAAAAGAGCAAGGCTCAAAACCTTGCTCGGTACATAATAAAGTCGAAATGAAAGACGAAAAAAATCGAGTATTCATAAAGTCAAATCCCTTATGAATACTCGATATGGTCGGAATGACAGGACTTGAACCTGCGACATCCTGCTCCCAAAGCAGGCGCACTACCAACTGTGCTACATCCCGATATAAAGTGTGCAAAATCTAACAAATATTATTATACCAAATCTCACCGGGTTTGTCAATAAGAATTTCTTTTGTTTTACACTTTTTAAAGAAATTTAATAAATAAACAATTTATTTTTAAACACATAATTTAATAATTGAGGTTTGAATTGGCAAAAAAACAGAGAATACAACCGCCGAAATTAAGAAAAAATAATAACGGGTCGAAAAAATCGGCTGAAAATTAAAAATTCTTTCCGTTGGCTGCTTATATGGGAACAGGTTGTGCTTTTGTGGTTTGAAGGGATATGGCATGGCGTTTACGCAAGTGTTTTGCAAAAGTTGCAAAAACATCGTTTGTTCTATGTATTATAATACCGCAAATCATGGTGTTTTGAGTTATGCTTTGTGGGGGTTTGCGTAGAAAAAACGGACATAATTTTGGGGACTGCGGAAAGGTGAAAGGACAAGGAATGGCTGTAATAGACAAAATTGCTTTAATATTGACGATTATAGGTGCATTGAACTGGGGCGGAATAGGCGTGTTCGGTTTTGACGTTGTGGCTTGGATATGCGGTGGGCAGGGCTCGGTTGTGAGTCGCATAATATACACCGTAGTGGCTCTTGCGGGCATTTGGTGCATATCGCTTTTGTTCAGGTCAAATGAAAGTTATGATGCCATAGAGCAACACTGAGACGTCTCGGTTGATGAAAATTTTCAAAATCGGGAAATTTTCGGCGGCGGGATTTGAGGGTATTGCGTTTAAATATGCGTTTTTAAAACTCCTGGCAAACATTTTACAATGGTTTCTCTTACCGTGTCGATATTCAATCGGCACGGTTTTGTGTTTTGAATTTGATTTTGTTGTTTAAGGCACGGAGTGGGTCGAGTTTGGGTATGTCTTATTACACTGTTGTTTCGCTGTTTTAGGCAGAGTATATTGGGCTATGGTGTGTTGCGGAAAAAATTATAAATTTTTGCATAAAAGAGGGCGTTATGGCAGAAAATACTGTTGAAGAGCCGACTTATCTGCGGTTCAAATATCCCTCTTTTGCGGGAGAACATAGAAAAGGAGAAACCTTATGTGGGAAAAATTCAAGAAAAGTGCTTTTGCCGAGAAGTGCAAATCGCTTTCAAAAAACAAAAGTGCGGTAATTTTGACCGTATGTGTTGTGCTGGCAACGGCGGTTATCGTATCGGCGACAATTGCGACGAACAGGGCAAAGAAAAAGTATTCGGGTGACGAAGACCAAACTCAGGGTACGGAAGCCCCAAGCGGTGGGAGCGGTACGGTAAACGTACCGAATTACGAGACTCCCGATGATTCCGAGGTAAACGGAAGTGGTGAAGAATTCAAATTATCACTTCCTGTGGACGGCGTACTTGCCAAAGGTCACAATTCTACAATTCAGGCATGGTCGGACACAATGGGTGCTTACGAGGTGCATCTCGGAATTGACATTGCCGCAAGCGAAAACGCTCCCGTATATGCCGCCGCCGACGGCAAAATCACAAAAATATGGGACGATGCCATGATGGGACGCTGTGTGGCAATAGAGCATGACGGGGGCATATGCACGTTTTACAAAAATCTCTCGGAAACCATGGCGTCCGGCATTGAGACGGGATCTACCGTAAAAGGCGGTCAACAAATCGGTCACATCGGAAGCACTGCAATTTCGGAGCGTGCCGACGACCCTCACGTTCACATTGAAATGACTGTCGGCGGTCTTGCGGTGAATCCGATTGACTATATGAGCGACGAGTCGAAAAACACGCTTAAATATGACAAATTTAACGAGTCGTTGGACAAAGATGCAGAAAATGTAACAAATGGAAAATAAATACAGAAATGAAACACCTTGCCAATTCCGGCAAGGTGTTTCCCATTATATGTGAACAATATTATAATATTTTCGAAATGTACTTGAAAAAAAATATTGATTATGCTATAATTTGTGGTGGTTATAATTAAAACCACTGCATAAAATTACAAAATTTAGCGAAAAGTGCTAAATTGCAAGGGGTGGATATGAGGATTATACTTGCTTCGAAATCGCCGAGAAGACGAGAAATTCTTGAAATGCTCGGGGTGAAGTTTGAGGTTGTTGTCGCAGACACGGAAGAAATATGTGACAACGAAAATCCCGGTGCGAGAGTTGAGACGCTTGCAATGCAAAAAGCCGTTGCGGTGCAAGAAAAACTCGGAACAAAAGATTCGGGCGACAAGGGTGAGGATTTGATTATAGCCTGCGACACTTTGGTGTACCTTGACGGTGAGTTTTTCGGCAAACCCGAAAGCAGAGACGATGCTCGTCGTATGCTCTCGAAATTGTCGGGACGAACGCATGAGGTGTGGAGCGGAATTTGCCTTTGCGGTAAAGGCAAAACCGTTGTTGCGTCTGAAAAAACCGAGGTGGAGTTTGCGAAGATGAGTCAAAATGAAATAGAGAGGTATCTTGACAGCGAAGAGCCGTTTGACAAGGCGGGTGCATATGCCGTCCAGGGTCGTGCGGCAAGGTACGTAAAAGGTCTATCGGGGGACTACTTTAACGTGGTAGGTTTGCCCGTTAATTTGCTTTACCGAACGCTTAAAGAACAATTCGAAGTGGAAATTTAAACCCTCTCCTTGCTTATTCGCACATGAAGATTACAGAAGGGGGAGACGGTTGTGCCTAAGCATATTGGTCTTGATATGGGAACTTCAAACCTAAGGCTTTATATGAAAAGCCGTGGGATCATACTTAGAACGCCGTCGGTAGTTGCCATTGACAAGCAAGAGGACGTTGTGGTCGCACTCGGTGCGGATGCCAAAAGTATGATAGGCAAAACACCTTCGTACATAGAGGCATGCAAACCCATATCTTGCGGTTCGGTGTCGGCGTATTCCGCCGCTGTTATGATGCTTCACGAACATTTCAAAAGGACTCAGGCTTACACTGTTTTCAGCCGTCCCGTGGTTCTTGCGGACATACCGTGCGGACATACGGAGACTGAGAGAATGTCACTTGAAAACTTACTTCTCGATTCCGGTGCGAGAGCGGTTGGAATTATTGAATCACCAATGGCCGCAGCGATAGGTGCGGGCTTACGTGTAAACGGTTCTCGTGCTTGTATGATTGTCGATATCGGAGGAGGAACCACGGACATTGCGGTTATAAAGTCCGGAGGGATAGTGAAATTCAGAACCGTTCGTCTCGGAGGCGGAAAACTTGACCTTGCCATTATGAACGTCATAAAGAACAAGCGTGGTCTTTGCATCGGAGAGGTCAGTGCCGAAATGATAAAAGTCAACGTCGGAGCCGCCATGCCTGGATTGAACAAGAACGTGGTGTCGGTAAGCGGACGCAACGAGCAACTTAAACGTGCACAAACCGTGACGTTGGGAGCAAAAGACATTTTTGAGCCGATTTGCACGGCACTTGAAGCAATATGCAGAGCAATACTTTCCGTTGTGGAATCGACGCCTCCGGAAGTTGCCGCCGATATTGCGGATTACGGTATTATGCTTACGGGCGGATGTGCGAGAATTCTCGGAATAGGCGAATTTATATCGTCAAAGACGAGATTAAGGGTCACGATTGCGAAAAACCCAATGGACTGCGTATGTCTTGGAATGGGAAGACTTATAGAACGCCCCGACATCTTATCGGGCGGAATACTTTACAAAAACAGATAATGTGATTTTTGCGATTGCAAAAAATAATATATAGGTCCTAATGCGACTTTTGCTTTCAAGTTGTGTTTCGGACACTGAAAAATAAGGAAAACATATGCGTAAAAACAGAAAATTCGAGGCAAGAAGCATTGCCATGTCCGCAATTTTCGCACTTGTTTGCATTATGTACATTATCCGACTGGTTAATATAAAAATAAATGCGGAACCCGAAAATGAAACGGGTGAATATTACCAAAGGCGAGAGACGATACAAACGCAACGAGGCGAGATTTACGACCGAAACGGCAAAAAACTTGTTTCAAACAAATACACTTACAACTTTGTTTTCGACTATGCCGCCATGTCGGGCGGCAAAACAGATCAGAACGTTCATCTGCTTCAAGCCGTATATGCTATGCAGAATATGGGGATATATGACGAGTCGGGATACGAGGAATTTCCGTTTTCGGGAAGTTATCCGAATTATTCGTATACGACGGAAGCCTTGTCGTCGGAGTCAAATACTTATTACAAACTTCTCAAAAGAATTGCGGAAAACGAACTTGAAGACGAGTCTCCGAAAGCGAAAAACCAACTGACTGCGGATTATCTTGAAGAATTTTACGAGCAAAATCCCGGAGCGTTTCCGAAAGAAAGCGAAATTATTAACTTTTATCTGGAAAGATACAAATTAGTCAACTCGAAAGGTGAACTCACGTTTGATGAAGAACAGACCGACCTGCTTTTACGCTTGCGATACAGCATGGAAGTTGCGGATTTCGGAGTCTACAACAGGTACGTTATGGCGAGCGACGTAGACCGTGAGTTCATACTATATATAGAAGAACTTTGCTTGCCCGGGGCGGACTTTGAAAAAGTTGCAACCCGAGTTTACGAATATCCGGGATATGCCTCCCACATTCTAGGACGAACGGGCAAGATTTATGCCGAAAATTGGGAATATTACAAAGAACTCGGATACGATATGGACGACGTCGTCGGAATTGACGGATGTGAATACGCTTTTGAAAATTATTTAAGAGGCGTTGACGGCGTAATGCTTATCACGGAAGACAAAGACGGAAATATCATATCCAAAAAAGTCGAACAGGAGCCTATACCCGGTCAGGACATTTATCTGACTATTGATATAGATTTACAAATCGCCGCAGAGGACGGTTTGAAAGCCACGGACAAGAGTTACGGATACAGTGAGTCCGGTGCTTGCGTTGCGGTTGATCCCAATAACGGAGAAGTACTTGTGCTGGCGTCATATCCCACGTACGACCTTACAACGTTCGGGACGGATTACAACGATCTTGCGTCCGACAGCAGGTCCCCGCTGCTTAACAAAGCACTTGACGGTCTTTATGCACCGGGATCGACTTACAAGTTGGGCGTCACGGCGGCGGCAATATACACGGGAGAAATTACTCCCACTACACTTATTGAATGCAAAGGCGTATACACCGATGCAAACGGTCATAAATCCGATTGTTGGATTTACAACAGCAGTTCCGCTACTGTTGCACAGCACGGAAATATTACCGCTTCGGAGGCAATATGCGTATCTTGCAACTGCTTTTTCTACCGTGTGGGAGAAGATATGGGAACGGAAAAGATGAACGCTTACATATCGCAACTCGGATTCGGAAGCAATACGGGAATAGAACTTTCCGAAAAAGTGGGTCAACTTGATGAAAGTGATGCGGTGCATGCGGCAATAGGTCAAGCACAGCACGAGGTTACGCCGATTCAACTTGCGTCGTATCTTTCGACGCTTATAAACGGCGGAACAAGATATTCGGCACATCTGCTCTACAAAACGTCATCGTTTTCCGAAAGCGGTGGGACTTACGTAAAAGAAACGGAGATTCTCGGAACTGTCGAAATGTCGGCAGAAACATTATCAACAATTAAGTTGGGAATGAAACAAATGGTTGATAACAATGCGACTGTGAAGCGAAACATGTCCGGTGTTCCGGCAACCGTATACGGCAAAACGGGAACTGCGGAAAAGGGAACCGGAAAGGTTTCGGACGGACTTTTCGTGTGTGCCGCACAGAGCGGTGACACTCCCGAAATTGTTATTGCAACCGTGCTTTCGGCGGCAGGTACGGGTAATTACGCATCGCTTGCGTCGTCTTACGTATTGAAAGCGTATTATCAAAGTTAAAATCAAAGTAAGAACGTAATTTGAAACGAGGAGTTATATATTGAAAATCGGAAAACTAAATACAGGCATATTGGCTCTTATCGTTTTGATGGTTATTGCGATGGTCTTTATTTCGTGCGATAACGACGGTATCGGCGGTGCGGATATCGACACGTCCTATGAGTCTGAGTCGATATGGGACGGTCTTGCCGAGACCGAGACGGAGAGCGATATGCCGACGGAAAAAGTCACGGAAAACGTTACGGAGAACATTACCGAGGCAAGTTCGGAGACCGAGCGAGAAACCAGTGAAGAATGCCGACACGAGTATTCAAATGCGTGCGACGACACTTGCAATATATGCGGTGAGATTAGAGAAACAAACGGTCACGTAAGGACGGTCTTGGTCGGGAAAAATCCGACGTGTGAGTCGGACGGCGTCACAGAGGGTGCGATATGTCTTGTTTGCGGAGAAACGCTTGAAGAGCAAACGGTTATTCCCGCATTGGGACATGACGAAGTTGAAGTTGACGGCATAGGGGTTACCTGCACCGAGGACGGGTACGAGGCATACGTTTACTGCACACGTTGCACTTACACGACGAAAAAGACAATTTCGGCACTCGGGCATGACAAGGAGAGTCACGAAGGACGTGACGCCACTTGCACGGAAGCGGGTTGGAGACCTTATGAGACTTGCACAAGGTGTGATTACAGCACTTATATAAAAATCGGTGCCAAGGGACACGACAAAATAACTCACAACTCAAAAGAGGCAACTTGCACGGAGAACGGATACAAAGCATACGTTACCTGTTCAAGATGCAACTACAATACATACGAAGAAACGGAAAAACTCGGACATTCATGGAGCAACGTTTACAACCATGATGAGGAATATCACTGGAAAACTTGCACACGGTGCAACGAAATTACACAAAAGGCGAAACACGATTACAAAGACAATTCCATTTGCGGTTGCGGATACGGTTGCGAACACGCAAATCTGAGCGAATGGAAAACCACGATTGAGGCATCTTGCACGCAGACGGGTGTTGAAATTCGAACTTGTCTGTCTTGCGGAGTCGTGGCAGAGCAACGACAAATTAACAAAAAAGACCACACTCCGGGAGCGGAGGCGACCTGCACGGACGACCAAATTTGCACGGTTTGCGGTGAAGTGATTGAATTTTCAAAAGGTCACGTGCCGGAATTTGTTGCGGGAAAAGCACAGACTTGCACTCGTTGGGGGCTTAGCGACGGAGAAAAATGTTCGGTCTGCGGGGTTTGGCTCAGCGAATGTCAGCAGATTCCTCCGAATGGTCATACACCGCAAACGGTACACGGCAAGAGTGCGACTTGTACGGAGTCGGGGCTTACGGACGGCGAAGTTTGCATGGAGTGCGAAAAGGTTTTAAAAGAACAGGAAGTTATAGACCCCATCGGTCACACTCCGGAAACAATCAAAGGAATTTTGCCCACATGCACAGAGTCGGGAATTACCGACGGTGAGATTTGTTCCGTATGTAAAAAAATCTTAAAAGAACAGGAAGAAATCAAACCTACGGGTCACGACGAGCGAGTGGTAAAGGGAAAAGATGCAACCTGCACGGAGAGCGGTCTGACGGACGGTGTGTACTGCGACGTTTGCAAGAGTTGGATAACGAAGCAGAGCGACATAGACGCACTCGGACACGATTATTCGGATAACAATTACGGATATGACGAAAAAGTGCATTGGCTCATATGCAAAAGATGCAAGCAAAAGAGCGATACGGAAGCACATACGTTCACATCAAGCGGTGTTTGCAAAACTTGCTTGGCGAAAAAACAGACGACGGAAATTAAAGTTTATCATATGGTAAAGGGAAAAGGAGAATACAATGCAAAAGATTTTGCGTTCGACTATCTCTTTATCAACGGTGAGGTAATTGCCGGAGCGGGAACTCAAACGCCTGTGTTGAGCGTTGACAAAATCACGCTTGGCAAAGACGACGAGGTAAAACTTCAAGGTTGGGTAGGATTTACAAGTCACAAAATTTCCGCATACGGATATTACTTCAACGACGATATAGAAAATGCAACTATAAGCGGAAAATACATCAAAGACACGGAAGAGGCGGTTTTGAACGCCGGCGGAGCAAACGCTTTGAGGTTCCAAATACCCGTTTCGGTCGAAGATTTGAGCGTGAACAAAAAGATTTCGTTTGTGGTGGTTCTGGACGACGGCACATACGTGATAATGGATTATTTTACGCTTGTGACGAGCGGTGTTACGGTTGATATATCCGATGATGAGATTGTCAAAGCCGATAAAGATCGGTTGGAGAACATTGATATGAAAGTGGAATACAAGGACGGAAAATACTTTACCGACGCAGGGCTTTCGTACAAAGCGAGCGGTGATGGCACAACGGTATCAAACGGAAAGTTTATAATTCCGAAAAGCAGCAGTCTTAAAATAAATTTTGACGACGGATACGAAAAAATTAATACCGAGTTTAACAAATATAAACTTTCGTATTATTCAAGTCAGCCGTTGAAAGCGATAGTGACGTACGTGCAGGGGTCGGATACGATTCTTGATGTTGTCTACCTTGAAGAGGGCAGTGAGTTATTCTTATGTCTTGTCGACGGATATCTCAAAGGTTTATCCGCAAAGAATATAAGTTCGATTGAAATAATCTCGCTCGGAGACGATGACAAATTTACTTTCGTTTTGTATGACGTAACGGTTGAGAACGTTGACATCATAAGCAGTGGTTTGACTTACATTGAAAACAGCAGATTTAAACTCGGAATCAAACTTTCCTGGGGTGGCGGAATTTCATATCTTGCCGACAAGCAGGACGGAGACTCTACCATAACCAATCTTATAAACTGTGCGGATACGGGACGACTTGTTCAGCAGTCTTATTACGGAACGAATTTACCTCCGTACGAGTGCGGAGATTACAACGGAACCACGTGGGGGTACAATCCCGTTCAGGGCGGAAATCTTCACAATCAGGCGAGCCGTATCATAGACGTGAAAATCAATGAACGCTCGGTTTACGTAAAGGCACAGCCGAGAGACTGGGCGAAAACAAACCTTGCGGAATGTTATATGGAAAACGTGTACACGCTTTATTCCGACAGGGTTCAGGTTGACAACAGGTTCGTTGATTTTACGGGATATCAAAACAGTGCAAGGCATCAGGAATTACCTGCATTTTATACGATAGGATATCTTAATACTTTTGTTTACTACAACGGAAATAAGCCCTGGACGGGAGCGAGTCTCAATTACGAAAAATCGCTTTCGTTTTGGAGCGGAAACAAGAGCCAATACTTCGGTATGCAAGAAGGCAATACGGAGACTTGGTGTGCTTGGATAAATTATAACGCAAATTACGGTTTGGGGCTTTACGTGCCGAACACGGAAATTCTGTATGCCGGACGGCACGCATATGACGCAGAACCCGACTCGAAAAATCCGTCGTCGGGTGCATGCAATTACGTCGCTCCGCTGAATACGTTGAGAATGGTTTCTTTTGAGCCGTTCGAATACAGTTATCTTATTACGGGCGGAAGCGTCGAACAGATAAGAGAAACGTTTACAAAATATAAGGATTTCACCGACAACTCGGATCTTAAAGACAGCAAGTTTCGGTGAGTGAAAAATCATAAAAAACAAACGACGTAAAAGAAATTTTACGCACAGCAAATTACACACAGCAAAAACCTTGCGTGAATCAGTTTTACGCACGGCAAATTACACATAGCAAATACCCCGTGTAAGAAATTACACACAGAAATTAGCAAATTCCCCGTTTTTACCCTTTATTCAAAATTTCACTGTAAATTTTTGACATATATATTACAAACTCCGAGCGAGGTGGCATCGGAGAGAAAAGTAGAGGTAACAAAAATGAGCAAGAAAAAGCTAATATCACTGATATTGGTATTGACGCTGGTAGTGGCACTTATTGTCGGCGGAATTATTTTCGGCGTCTACAAGTACAATCACCGAGATGACGACAAAGCAGACGATCCTATCGAAACGCCCACCGAAGATAAGAGCAACTGGAAGTCGTGCGAACATGAGTATGACAATGCATGTGACCCCGACTGTAACAAATGCGGTGAAAAGCGTATTCCGGCAGACCACGTATATGACGATGAAAACGACGTGGACTGTAACGTATGCGGACACATCAGAGAAGTCGGATGTTCGCACGAATACGACAATGCTTGCGATCCGGATTGTAACAAATGCGGAGAGGTAAGAGTTCCTGCCGATCACGTTGTTGAAATAGTACACGGCAAAGCGGCAACTTGTACCGAAAACGGTTTGACCGACGGCGAAAAATGTTCTGTATGCGGAAAGATACTCAAAGAACAAGAAGTAATTCTCGCATCGCACACGCCCGAAGTTATAAAAGGAAAAGAACCGACCTGTACGGAAATCGGTATGACCGACGGTAAAAAGTGTTCCGTGTGCGGACAGATGCTCCAAGCACAAGAACCCATACCCGAAAAGGGTCATGATGAGGAAATAATTCTCGGATATGCCGCAACCTGTACATCACAAGGTCTTTCCGACGGAAGAAAGTGCAAGGTTTGCGGAGAAATTACACAGAATCAGGTTGTGATTGACAAACTCGGTCACGAATGGGAAGACGTTTATACAACCGATGAGACACATCACTGGAAGAAGTGTATCAGATGTACCGATATTTTTGAATATGACGCACATACGTTTAACGAAAATGCGGTATGTACCGTATGCGGATACGGATGTGAGCATAAGTCCGGTCAGTGGAGTACTGCAATTGAAGCAACGTGTACCGTTATCGGTAAAGACGTTTGTACTTGCGACAACTGCGGGGTAATATTTGAAATCAAGTGGGTACCGAAACTCGCTCATACTCCCGGAGATGAGGCTACTTGTACGACGGACCAGACCTGTACGGTTTGCGGAACGGTTTTAGTGGAGGCAACCGGTCACGATTGGACTATGCCTACTTGTACTTCTCCGAAGACATGCAAGTCGTGCGGTTTTGAAAGTGAAGAACCCGGGGACCAGGCATTGGGTCACGTTCCTCAATACACGTTGCCCGAATGCCTTAAAGACAACGTTTGTATAAGATGCGGAGAGGTAGTTGAGCCTGCAAGAGACCACCAATATTCGAGCGATTGCGACGAGCAGTGTAACGTTTGCGGAAACAAGCGTACTCCCACTGCGGAACACAAGGTTGTAACTTCGCAAGGATACGGTGCTACTTGTACAAAGAACGGTTTGACGGACGGTCAGTACTGTTCGGAGTGCGGTAAGATTATAAAAGAGCAAGAAACAATAAAATACACGGGACACAACTATTCGTACAAGAGTGACGCAGAAGGTCACTGGCTTGAATGTCAAAAGTGTTCCGAAAAGATAGAAAATGAGTCGCACAAGTGGGACAACGCTTGCGACAAAGACTGTAACGTTTGCGGATACACAAGAGAGACGACACACAGATATACCAATTTGTATTGTGATAGCAAGTGTGCATCTTGCGGTGCCGAAAGAGTGGCACCTCACAAGTATCTCGGAGAATGTGACACGACTTGCGAACTTTGTTCGTACACGAGAGTAACGTCGGCAGAGCATACGTACACGGCAAGTTGTGACAACGACTGTAACATATGCGGTTACAAGAGATTTGAAAATCCCAAACACGAGTATTCAAACGATTGCGACCCGACGTGTAACATATGCGGAGATACGAGATTAACCGCAGGACACACATACTCCGCAACTTGGTCACAAGGTGAGACGGGTCACTGGAAACAGTGTTCTTGCGGAGCGAGAGATATGGTATCGGCTCACAGATATTCGTCAAGTTGCGATGCAACCTGCGAGGACTGCGGATACGTAAGAGAGGTAAAGCACACATACGATAACGACTGCTCGACTTCGTGTAACAAGTGTGGCGGAGGAGAACGTACTCCCGTGGGCGAACACAAGTACACTTACGTTTACAATGAAAACAACCACTGGAAACAGTGTACGATATGCGGAGCTCGTACTACAAACGAAAAGCATACGTTAAGCGGAGACAAGTGTACGACTTGCGGTTATACAAAGACCGCTTGTACGCATAGTTACGCATATGACTGTTCAAGCGTTTGTACGCTGTGCGGAGTTGTAAGAACACCCATAAGCGACCACAACTGGGAGGAACGTTCGGACGAAACACGTCACTGGCAACAGTGTTCGACGTGCGGTGCGGAGAAAAACGTACAGATACACACGTATATTACCGTTCAGATTGAGAGCGGAAAGACCAGAGATACGGAAGCGACAAATCCCGCATATAAGCACAACATAGCGTGTGCGGATTGCGGATACGTAACCGAACAAAAAGCACACGTATTTATTCACGACGGTGTTTGTGAGTGCGGACGTGTAACGGATTGTGAACACGAGGGCGGTGAGGCAACTTGTGTTCAACTGAAAGTTTGTTCCAAGTGTCACTGCGAATACGGCGAATACGCAGAACACGAGGAATATGAATACAGCAAAGAAATTTCCGCAACCTGTACGAGTGTCGGATACAAGGCGATTATAAAGTGTCGTGTTTGCGATAAGACACTTCAAGAAGCGGATGAAATTCCCGTAGCGGGACACAAACTTGTGTCTGTTCCCGGCATGGCTCCGACATGTTCGGTTGAGGGTCTTGAAACCGCACGGAAGTGTACTGTTTGCGAATTGCTTTTTGACCTTGAAGACAATCAGATTGACGAACAGAAAAAAATTGATAAACTCGAACACAAGTGGGTTGAATCCACAGATGGTTACAAGGCACCTACGTGTACGGCAACCGGACTCAGAGTTCTTGTTTGTACTTCCTGCGGAACGCATGACGAAAAGATAATATCTGCGAACGGTCACGTTAGAGGCGAATGGATACTGCAACCCGCACCTACGTGTACGACCGACGGAACGAAAGTTCTTTTGTGCAGAACGTGCGGAGAGGAAATAGAGTCTCAAACGGTTACGGCAGACGGACACAAGTGGGGAGAAGGCGTAGTCAAAGAGGCTACATGTATCAGCGGTGGATATACGGTTTACACATGTACCGTATGTAAGCAAAGCGAGCAAAGAGATCCCACAAGTGCATTGGGTCACGACACCGAATGGGTGATACGCAGACCTGCCGGCTGTCTCGTAAACGGTTGGAAAGAAGAAATATGCAAAACTTGTGAGAAAACCATAAGTACAAGCGTTATAGATGCAGTGGGTCACCACACGTTCGGAGAAACTTACGGAAGCGACGAGCGTGGTCACTGGCTTATTTGTACGGTTGACGGTTGCGGTGGAATCGGAGACGTTTCATCCCACACATACGAAAACGGTGTTTGTAAGATTTGTTCTTACGAATGTCAGCACTCGGGTGGCAGTGCAACGTGCAAAGACAAGGCAATATGCGAGACGTGCGGATGTGAGTACGGAGAACTCGGAAACCACATCGGCGGTGCCGCCGCAACTTGTACGACAAATCAAGTTTGTACGATTTGTCAAGAAGAAATCGCACCTGAATTGGGACACGATGAGGTTAAGGATGAGGCAGTAGAGGCAACTTGCGGACGTGCAGGTCTTACGGAAGGTTCACACTGCTCACGTTGCGGACTTGTAATCAAAGAGCAGGAAAAGATAGACGCAACCGGAAATCACACCTACGTTGACGGAACTTGTACCGGATGCGGAGCGTCGGAGACGACGGACAAGCACAATCACGTATACGACGACTGTGAAGACACGACTTGTAACGTTGAGGGATGCGACTTTGTGAGAGTTGCTCCCGGACACAGCAATATTTACATTTCGGGAACACCCGCAACGTGTACCGAAGAAGGTAAGACATCGGGTACGTATTGTATCGCTTGTCTTAAAACAACAAAAGAACAAGAGACAATAGCTCCTCTCGGTCACACTGATACAAGATGGGTTGTTGACAAAGAAGCAACCTGTACGGATGACGGACACAAGTATGAACTTTGCAATGTTTGCGGAGTAAAGACGGGAAAAGAGGAAACAATTTCGGCGACGGGACACGATGAAGTTACCGTTACCGTTGCATCCACTTGTACAACCAAGGGATATGTTTCCGTAACTTGCAAGATTTGCGGAGCGACAAGCAGAACAGAAAACGAAAGTTATGCGGATCATACTCCCGGTGACTGGATCACTGATGAAGAACCCACATGTACGGAAAAGGGAAGTGCATATGAGGTCTGTGCGGTTTGCGGACAGGAAACCGGCAACAGAAAAGAAGTTGATGCACTCGGTCACGAAGAAATTATCACAAAATACGACCCCACGTGTACGGATGAGGGAAAAACCGTTTACACATGTAAGCGTTGCAATGCAACCGTAAGAACGGTTATTGACTCCGAAGCAACGGGACACACGCACGGAGGTTGGAAGATTGAAATTTCCGCAACCTGTACCACGGACGGAAGTCGTTACGAAATTTGTGCGGTTTGCGGACAGAGAACGGGCAAGACCGAAACAATTGATGCGACGGGACACAACTGGAAGTCTGAAATTAAAACGGAAGCGTCCTGCAACAGCACGGGTGAACTTATTTACCGCTGTACGGTATGTAACGGAGTAAAAGACGGCGATCCCGAAGTTATACCCACGACACCCCATCAATACGGAAATTGGGCGGTCGATTATGACGCAACTTGTGAAAATGCGGGTCGCAGATATCGTACCTGCTCCGATTGCGGTGATTCGATTTGTGAAGAAATTCCCGCAAAGGGACATAATTTGACATCGAAGGTTGAGGGCGGAAAGATAATTACAACCTGTACTAACGGATGTGATTATCACGAAGAAAAACCCGTTGACACTACCGAGCATGAGTGCAAGGCGGGCGGATACAGAATAGACAAGGCACCTACGTGTACGTCAACCGGTATAAAATATGCGGTTTGTTCCATATGCGGTAAGGATATGGGCGAAGCCGAGACAATAGAGGAAACAGGTCATACGTTATATTATATAGCGGTTGCACCGACCTGCAAAGCACAGGGATACACGACGGAGGCATGTTCTGTTTGTGATTATACAAAGACGGAATATACAGACCCCACTGACTGCGTATCCGGCGGTTGGGTTATCAGTCGTCCTGCAAGTTGCACAGTGAACGGCGAGATGTACGAAGTTTGTGCAAACTGCGGTGAGAAGATGGGCGAGAGCGTATCTATCGAGGCGAGCGGACACAACTACAATATAACAATTGTTCTTCCCACGTGTACGGGCAGGGGATACACGAAATACGAATGTACCGTATGCGGAGACACATATGAGGATAATCAGCAAGTTGCACTTGACCACGTATCCGGCGGTTGGATAATTGATGATGAAGCAAGTTGCACGGTTGCCGGTGCTAAGCACGAAATTTGTGCCCGTTGCGGTGAGACAATAGCAAAAGAAACCATTGAGGCTTCCGGTCACGATAACGTTACGGTTATTGTTGCTCCCACTTGCACGGAAAAGGGATACACGAAGAACATATGTAAAGTCTGCGGATACAGAGAGATAACGGCGGAGACAAATCCCGCATCTCACCAAGAATCCGATTGGATAATCGGAACACCCGCAAGTTGCGTATCTGCCGGAGAAAGGTACAAGGTTTGTACAGTCTGCGGAGCAACTACAACTACCGAAACAATCAAAGCGACAAACGAACACAAATACGAAGAAATCGTAATTGCCCCTGAATGTAATGCAAATGCAAACTTGGCAAAGAACGGTTATACTTTGCATTTCTGTACTGTTTGCGGTGATACTTATAAGGACAATGAAGTAGAGTGGTCTCACTCATATGATGAGATCACGGGAATATGCGGTTGCGGAGCCCACAAGCCTGTCGGTGAATGCAAGCACGAATATTCCAACCTTTGTGACTCAACTTGTAACATTTGCGGTGCTATAAGAGATGGTTACGAAAACGGCGATATACATATCGAAATTACGGTACCTGCCGTTGACGCTACTTGTACAAGTACCGGACTTACAGCCGGAGTCAAGTGTGAAAGATGCGGTGCGGTTATCAAGCGTCAGGAAACTGTTGCAAAGAAACCTCACGAATACAATTACGATTGTTCTACCGATTGTAAGAACTGCGGTACAACAACGAGACCTGGTGCGGAACACGGTTATACTTATACGTGTGACACGAATTGTAAGTACTGTGGTGAGACTACAAGACCCGGTGCGGAACACGATTACACATATTCGTGCAGTACAACTTGCAAGTACTGTCAGCAGGTGACAAACCCCAACGCTAAGCACGATTACAAGATAAGAAGCAATTCCACAGGTCACTGGAACGTTTGCTCGGTTTGCGGACAGACGGACGGTGAGATAAAGGCACACGTATATTCCGAGGACGCATCGAGAGGTGAAGCGTACAAATTTATTTGCTACGATACCGAGTGCGACGAGTGCGGATACAAGCGTGACGTAACGCATACGCTTGATGAAAACAACGTATGTACGATATGTAAATATGAAGTTACGTGCGTTCACGTATACGACGACTGTGAAGACGTAAGTTGCAATTTGTGCGGACAAGAAAGAGTCGCTCCCGGACACAGTGGAGGTACGGCAACTTGTACGAGACTTGCAAAGTGCGAAGTTTGCGGAAAGTCGTACGGTGAAAAGGCGGATCACACGTGGAACGTAGAAGAAGCAACTTGTACGGTTTCCAAGATGTGTACGGTTTGCTACACGGTTGCACAGGAAAAACTCGGACATGAATACAATGAAACGGTAACCGAACCTACGTGTCTTGAACAAGGATTTACAACTCACAAGTGTTCAAGATGTAATGACGAATACACAAGCAATTATGTTTCGGCACTTGGACACAATATCGTTACCATTACAGGAAAGCCTGCATCTTGTACGGAAACAGGTCTTACGGATGGCAAGATGTGTGACAGATGTGAAATGGTCACTGTTAAACAGACCATAATCCAGTGTGTACCCCACGATCTTGATGAGGAAGGAAAGTGCAAGAACTGCGATTACGTACAAGTGCCATGTGAACACGAGTACGATGATTGCACGGATACAACCTGTAATAAAGAGGGATGTGGATATGTCAGAGTTGCTCCCGGACACACATATATAAAAGACGAATATGGCAATTATGTTTACACCGAAAAGGATGCTTCGACGCACTATCGCAAGTGTACAGTATGTGAAAATATTGAAACGAAGGGTCACACCTATGACAACAGTTGCGATACAACGTGTAACGATTGCGGAGCGGTAAGAACAACAGAACACAGGTTCAGCACGGCGTGGACCAAGGACGGTTCCGGTCACTGGCACGTTTGCTCAATTTGCGGAGCGAAGAGTGACAGGTTGGATCATACGTATGATAACGTTTGTGCTACCACTTGCAGCACCTGTAAATACAAGAGAAGTGTTGTACACGTTTTGTCGGAAAAATATACAACAGACGGAAACTTCCACTGGTACGTATGTACAACGCCCGGTTGCGGTTACACTACAACCAAGGAAGTTCACAAGTATGACAATTCTTGCGATAAGACTTGCAATGTATGCGGATACGAAAGAGAAACAGAGCACCAATACATTGAAAGCAATTACGTAACCATCCCCGGCGGACACTATCACGTATGTACCGTATGCGGTCAAATGATAGAGTCGGCAATTGCGGAGCATACGCTTACATGGCAAAAAGACAGTTCGTCGCATTGGCAATTGTGCAGTGTTTGCGGATTCACAACGAATAAATCGGGTCACAATTACGACAATTTGTGCGACACCGAATGTAATGATTGCGGATACACGAGAAGTGCAAAGCACAACTGGTCGGCATTCTGGTCAAGCGACGCATCGGGTCACTGGTATGAATGTTCAACACCCGGATGCGGTGCCGTAAAGGGCGGTCAAAAGACATCTCACAACTATTCGAGTGACTGTGCTTCAAATTGCAGTATTTGCGGATATTCAAGATATGAGAACGGAGACCAACACAGTTACAAGAGCGGTACGTACTCTTACAATGCACAGGGACACTGGCAGGTATGTACAAAGTGTAATGCGTCCACGGCTGTTCAGGGTCATACCTACGACGGCACTTGCGGAACAGATTGCACGGTATGTAATTATTCGAGAGGTTCACAGCACGTATATTCCACGGTTTTGAGTACCGATAACGATACGTATCACTACTACAAGTGTACAAAGTGCGGTGCGATAGATGAAATATCCAAGCAGGAACACAAATATTCTTACGATTGCGACAAGACTTGTGATATCTGCGGACATGAAAGAAACGTAGATCACAAATACAGTGATATATTCTATGCTTCGTCCGACGGAATTACACACGAAAAACGTTGTGTATACGGATGCGGTTCCAAGACCGATATTAAGAATCACGACTGGGCAAACGACTGTGACACAAAGTGTGATACTTGCGGATTTGTAAGAACCACAGAACACAAATATGACAATAACTGTGATACGACTTGTAACGTATGCGGAGAAGTGAGAGAAATTACACACGCATACAACACGTCTTACGTATCAAATGCAAGCGGACATTGGAGAGAATGTACGGTTTGCGGAGATAAAGTCGATGAGGCGGGACACAGTTTCAACGCTTCCATGAAGTGTACGGTTTGCGGATACGACGGAAGTGTTAAGCACACGTGGTCCACATATTACGAGAGTGACGGAACAAATCACTGGCAGGTTTGCACCGGCGGTTGCGGAGACAATAATTGTACGGCAACAACCGGCGTGGCAAAGCACAAATTTGCAACAAACTGTTCGGAGACTTGCTCGGTCTGCGGTGCAACAAATGCCAACGTTAAACACACGTATTCGACCAGATATTACGGTGATGACAAAGGACACTGGCAGTTGTGTTTGATTTGTAAAGAATCTACTGATACGAGTGTCCACATATATGACAACGGTTGTGATACCAACTGTAATATATGCGGATATCAGAGAGACGCACAGCACGTATACGGGGACGAGGCAAGCGGTTTGGCTCCCGAATGCGACGACAGTTGTAATATTTGCGGAGCGACGAGAGTTCCTCCTCACGCATACGGCGACGCATACAAGAGTGACGCATCGGGTCACTGGTATGAGTGTACCTCGTGCGGAAATAGAAAGAGCGAGAACGGACACCGTTATAAGTTCCCTTGTTCGGAATACTGTGAAGTTTGTCAGTACAACAACAAGGATGCCAAGCATGCGGAAAGCGCTGTTTGGAGCAGCGATGCGGAAGGTCACTGGACAATATGTACACAGTGCGGTACAACGGTTACCACAAAGGCAAACCATAATTATGACAACGCCTGCGACGCCGAGTGCAATATATGTAAATACACAAGACAAGTAGGCGAACACCAATATCAAACAGGCGACAAATACACGAGCAATGATAACTATCACTGGCAACAATGTACGATATGTTACAAGATTTCCGATGCGGGAAAAACAGCACACAAGTACAGCAGTGAATGCGATTCGACTTGTGATATTTGCGGACACGTAAGACAGGCGAAGAGCCACGACTTTACGTCGGCGACACTCAAATATGACGATACTTATCACTGGGAACAGTGCAAGTATTGCGACGCACAGCAAAACAAAGTTAAACACTCTTACACAAAGTGCAATACATCGTGTGACGGAGTGGGATGTAACCATGAACGTACGGTTGAACACGACGATATATCGGCAAGCAACGAAACCCACCACTGGACCGAATGTACGATTTGCGGAAGAATAACAGGCAAATCAACGCATACATGGACGAAGGCTTGTCAGGATACTTGTCCCGATTGTAACTACCACAGAGATACAACACACAGCTGGGGTGCGGATTACAAATATGACGGAACTTACCACTGGAAAGAATGTTATCTTTGCGGAGCACATCAAGAGGACGGTATTAAGCACGACTGGGCAAACGATTGCGACGAAAAGTGCGATATTTGCGGATATACACGTACGGTTAAACACGAATATTCAAACGATTGCGATACGACGTGTAATTTGTGCGGAAAGATAAGAATTACGAGTCACAATTGGCAGACTTCTTACAGCAGTGACGATACTTACCACTGGATAGAGTGTTCGGTATGTCATTCTCAAAAGGAAACCGGTAAGCACACGTATTCGGGACTTCAATGTACGGTTTGCCGTTACGAAAAAGAAGAGGGCGCTTGTGACCACGAATACGACTACGCTTGTTACGGAGAATACTGCAAGAAGTGCGGATTCAAGAGAACCACGTTTGCAAGCCACACTTACGACAGCGACTGTTCCACGGTTTGCAAAGTTTGCGGACACGGTAACAGAGAGGCTAACCATGATTATGAATTCGGTTGCAGTACAACTTGTCGCAGATGCGGAGCAACAAGAAGTGCATCGCACCAATATTCAAGCCAATACGCTACCGATGAAAACGGACACTGGAAGGCTTGTATATACTGTAACACGAACATTCAATCCGGTTCACAGGGAAGCCACGTATTTGCACCGGCTTGCTCGGAGAGTTGTTCGGTTTGCGGATACAAGAGAACGTCCGGTGTTGAACACACGTACGGCACTGACTGGATAACGGACGGAAACAAGCACTGGAAGGCTTGTACGGCATGCGGAAACAAGAAAGAAGAAAACGTACACGGATTTAAGAACGCATGTGACACAACTTGTCCCACTTGCGGATATACGAGAAAGACAAGCCACGCATATTCTTCCGACTGGGAAAACGACGCAACGAGCCACTGGCACGTTTGTACGATTTGTAAGGCAGTGGGCGAGAAGAGCAATCACTCAATGGTCCTCAAATCCATAAGCAATCTCCAACACACAAGATCTTGTTCGATTTGCGGTTTTGTATCCGCAACAGAATCACACTCATGGGGTGAAGACAACACTTGTGCGTGCGGTGAAGTCAAGACGATAACCGAAAATTACGGAACGTCGGTTGACTACATCAATCTTAACGGTCCTTTCAAGGGCTACGGCGGAAATACAAATGACAGAGATATGACGGTTACGGGCTATGGCACGGACTTCTCGGGTAAGATTTCAATCAAGGGTTGGTGTATTACCGACAGCGGAATTGCCGGTTACTATTACAGTATTGACGGCGGAACAACTTGGATTCAAATCGACACGACGGGATGTCTCTCGGATGCAACTTCCGGTCACCTCGGAGTTGCAAAGGGATACAACGTAGACGATTCCGCACCTCTTCAAAACTGTGTATTCAGTTCGCTTTCAATTGACCTTTCGGGATATTGGGGCAAGACACTTGATATAACGTTTGCGGCACTTACAAAGAACGGTGCATATGCAAAGATTATAACGCTCAAAGACGTTACGGTTTGGAGATATTCCGACACCGGTAACTCAACTGTTCAGGGCGATATGTCCGGTGGCGGAGCACACGGCTTCTCGATTGACTCACTTAAAGTCAACGGACGTATATGGACAGTCAACTCGGCTATGGCTGACGGTATCGCTCATCCTCCTTACGGTCAAAACCACACATCGGTAACCATCAAGGCGGGCGAATACGTAACGCTTTCAGGTTGGGCAGGATACGACAATCTTACAATAACGGCATTCGGATACTGCTTCGCAAATTCGTCCGGAAACAAGATAACATCTGCAAGTTACATGGGTAATGCGGAATCGGGAGTTACGTCGGATTCGGCAGGCGGTTCCAATGCAAAGAGATACATTATTGACGTTGATACTTCTTCACTTGAAGCGGGTATTTACAGAGTTTACTTTATAGTACAACTTTCAAACGGCAAGACGCCGATAATTCAGTACGTTGACCTTAACGTAACGGGCAAGGACAATGTTTGGGACGGCAACAGCGACGTTGTTAAAGCCGATAAGGACAACACGTCAAGTTTCTCGACGGCACCTGTACAAATAAGCGGAAACACTTACACTATGGACAGCAACTTCAAGTTCAGTACAAGTGCAAGTTACAATTCCTCTAATTACAGATTTAATCTTACGTCTTCGGGAGTTACGTTTAACTTCTCGTCCGACCAATTTGAGGAAGAGTTTAACAGATTTAAGATTCGCTACGTTTCAAGCACACCCGTAAAGGCGGTTCTTACGTATATCGACTCTTCGAACAATATTCTTACGGATACCGTTTACCTCGAAAACGGCCAGGGAACGTTTACATGTCTTATAAAGGGATATCTTGACGGAGATATGGCACAGAACATAACGAGTATGACGCTTTATCCTCTTAACGCCACAAGCGGAGCGTTTATGCTTTACGATATCGACGTTGAAAATTACGAACTTTACGGCAACGACCTGACTTACATTGAAAATGCTAAATACAAGGTCGGTGTGAGACTCGCATGGGGCGGTGCACTCTGTTATTTAGAGGACAAGACCTGTACGATTGACGGCGTAAGAAACCTTATCAACGTATATGACGTTGGACGTCTTGTTCAGCAGTCGTGGTATATGAACGGTCAGAATACCGGTAACTACAACGGTCAGGTTTGGAAGTACAACCCCGTACAGGGCGGTGACTGGAACAACAATGAATCACGTATTATCGACGTTGTTATGGGTCAATGTTCTATGTACATCAAGTCGCAACCTATGGACTGGGGTTCGGGTTCCGATGGTAAGACGTACACGATTTCTCAGAGTTACATGGAAAACTGGTATACGATTTACGACAACAGACTTGAAGTCAACAACAGATTCTTCGACTTCTCGGGAATCAACTCAACGTCTGCAATCAACCAGGAAATTCCCGCATTCTACTTCATAGGATATCTTAACTCCTTTGCTTACGATGCAGGTTCCGGTGATTGGAATTCGACGAATATCGCATATAAGACGGATCTTCCTTTCTGGGGTAACAACCCGTCTGCCGGCGACTACAACTCGAACTACAACGCTTTGACAAGATTTACAGTCAGCGGTTCGGAAACTTGGGGTGCTTGGTACAACAAGGATACGGGCTGGGGCGTAGGATTCTATACTCCCGGTGTTTCAAGATTTATCTCCGGTAGAAACGACCACTCGGTTTACGGCGATACCAAATCTCCGTTCTCGGCAGGTTGTTCGTACACGGCGGCAGGTAAGGACTGCAAACTTATGTCATTCAAGGCATATACGTATTCTTACCTTATGACAACGGGTCAGGTAACCGCTATCAGAGAGACATTTAAGAATACCTATTCGACCATTCCATCAAACAATTTAACGTGACGTCAAGTTAAAACTCACCGCAAGGTGAGAAAAGGCACAGGGCAAATTGCCCTGTGCCGATTTTACTTTTTGCTGTGAAATCGGTCGAGAAAGATTACTCCGATAAGCAGAAGTATGGGAAATATGCAAGCGACGAGATAGCCTGAACTCAGAGAGGAGAATTTATCCGAAACAAGACCGACGAGCGTAGGACCCGAGGCACAGCCGAGGTCGCCTCCGAGAGCGAGCAGGGCAAACGATGCGGTTCCGGCACCGTTACAGTATCGTGGAGCGAGGAGATATATGCCGGGCCACGCTATGCCGATGGACAGTCCGCAAATGCCACAAAATATCAGTTTTGCAACGGCGTCGTCACACAAGGCGGAGCATACGTAGCACACGGTGCAGATACAAGACGATATAATCATAAGCGTTTCAAGACGAACTTTACTTTGAATTTTGGCGTATATGAGTCGGGACAGACCCATTGCGAGTGCGAATATACAGGGACCGCACAAGTCGCCGAGAATTTTTGCGTGCGAGGCGAGTGAGGTTTTAAGTATCGCTGATTCGGCAAAAGCGGAACCCCATTGATTCATACTTTGCTCCGAAGCACCCGAAAAAAACATAAGTAATATAAATAATAGGAAGATTTTCGATTTAAGCAAATTACGCACCGAAAATTTTTCTGTGGAGTTCTCGGGCGGTGTATAAATCGGAACTGCCAAAAAGTAGAGGGAATTTATAAGCGGAACGATTGCCCAAATAAGTGATAAGATTTTCCATTTTTCTATTCCGACCAAAAAGAAGAATGCAGTACTTAACACAACTACGCCCACGTGACCTGCGGAGTAGAAAAAGTGCAACAAACTTATGCTTGACGCCTTATTCCCTGACGGACAAGCGTCTGCTATCGGGACTATCAATACTTCTATAAGTCCTCCGCCGAGGGCGTATAATATCAGAGAGAATAAAATTCCCGCAAACGGGTCGGAAAACAGATCCGGCAAAATACCGAGACAGACAAGTCCCGTCGCACAAAGTATATGTGCCGTGACGATACAAAATCTGTATCCGATTTTATCTACTACGGACGTTGCGGCAAAATCCATAATCAATTGAAGAAGGAAATTTACCGTAACAAGTAATGTGATTTTGGAAAGAGGAATATTATATTCTTTTTCAAACGTGAGGAAAAGCAATGGTGCGAAATTATTGATTATTGCCTGAGTTATATGACCGACGTAAGAGGCGTAAAGGGTGTGTTTGCAGTTTTTCAGCATATTCATATTTTCTACCGTTTCGATTTGATTTTGCTTTCGGTAACAGTTTATGCCGAAAGGGGGAGATTTGTGTCGCAAACAAGTTGAGTTTGAGGATTTTTCTTGACAAAATACAAACGGTTTGATATAATGTAGGTAGATTATTTTAAGGAGATATAATTAGATATGTCACGGGTAAGAAATAAATCTCAAAACAGAATTTTGCGTATGGTTCAGATGGCATTGCTTGTTGCATTGGTGTTTGTACTTCAAACGTTCGGTTCATTTATAAAAATCGGACCGCTTCCGTTATCGTTTGTGCTTGTGCCGATAGTTATAGGTGCAATTCATCTCGGTCCGTCCTGCGGAGCGATTCTCGGAGGTGTGTTCGGGGTTATTACGATGATTATGGGGATTTCCGGGGTTGACGTGTTCTCGCACATGCTTTGGGAGGCAAGTCCCATTTGGTTTATAATTGTATGTTTGTTAAAGGCGATTTTGGCGGGACTCGGCTCCGCTGTTATTTACCAGGGTCTTAATAAATTGTTCGGTGGCAAGCACGTAACCGTTTCCACCATTATAGCGTCTGTATCGGCACCCATAATAAATACGGGGATATTTGTAGTTGGAATGTTGCTGTTTTTCGGCGGTGTTGCCGAGTCGTTTGTAAATGAAAGTTACACAAGTGCGGTAGAAGTTGTATTGCTTATGCTTGCGGGATTCAATTTCCTGGGCGAATTTGCGGTCAATCTTGTGCTTTCGCCGGCAATTGTTCGTATTGTGGACGTTATAGGAAAAAGAATAAGGAAATGACAGAAAAGGAACGTCTGCGACGTTCCTTTTCTGATCATTGTTATCAATTT
>CAZGJC010000024.1:0-27541 GCA_964526505.1 uncultured Clostridium sp. | reverse complement strand
GGGGCATCGTTTTCCATTATTGCACGGAATTGATCGCCGTCCATAATTTCGTTCTTTACCAAGAATTCCGCAATAAAATCGAGTTTTTCTCTGTGCTCCGAAAGAATTGTTTTCGCACTTTCGTATGCACGGGAAATGATTTCGTGAATTTCTTCGTCGATTTTTGCCGCCGTTTCATTTGAGTAGTCCTGCGACGTTGAGAAATCTCTGCCGAGGAACACTTCGCTTTGATTGTTACCGAAACAGCGTGTTCCGAGTACGTCGGACATACCGAGACGCATAACCATCTTCTTTGCGGTTGCCGTTGCTCTTTCGATATCATTGGATGCACCGCCGGACACGTCGCCGTAAACGATTTCTTCTGCGGCACGACCGCCAAGGAGCATTGCTATATTTTTATTGAGTTCGCTCTTATATTCGCTGTATTTATCTTCAACGGGGGGATTGAGCGTATATCCCAACGCTCTTCCGCTGGGGATAATTGATATTTGCTGAACCGGGTCAAGATCAAGATAATATGCTATCATTGCATGACCTGCTTCGTGGTATGCGGTATGTTTCTTTTCGCTTTCTTTCATCACTCTTGCCTTTTTCTTGGGTCCTGCGATTACTTTAATGAAAGCGTCTTCAATATCTTCCATGCCTATAAGGCTCTTGCCTCTTCTTGTGGCGAGCAGTGCCGCCTCGTTGAGAAGGTTTGCAAGGTCCGCACCCGTAAATCCAACGGTCATTTTAGATACCGCTTGGAGGTCTACTGTGGGTTCGAGAGGTTTATTTCTGGAATGAACTTTGAGTATTTCGGTTCGTCCGTTTATGTCCGGATAGTTTACGGTAATCTGTCTGTCAAAACGTCCCGGACGGAGAAGTGCGGGGTCAAGTATGTCGGGGCGGTTTGTTGCCGCAATTACTATAATGCCTTCGTGCGAACCGAAACCGTCCATTTCAACGAGAAGTTGGTTTAAGGTTTGTTCACGTTCATCGTGACCGCCACCGAGACCTGCACCTCTGTGACGACCTACGGCGTCTATTTCGTCTATGAAAATAATTGCGGCAGGTGTTTTTCTTGCATTATCGAAAAGGTCACGTACACGAGATGCACCTACACCGACGTACATTTCAACGAAATCCGAACCTGATATTGAGAAGAAGGGAACTCCCGCTTCTCCCGCAACTGCTTTGGCAAGCAATGTTTTACCCGTACCGGGAGGGCCCATGAGAAGCACGCCGTGAGGAATTTTTGCTCCGAGTTTTGCAAAAGCGGATGGATTTTTCAAAAATTCGACTATTTCTTGAAGTTCTTCTTTTTCTTCGTCTGCACCCGCAACGTCCGCAAACGTCACTCTGTTTTTGTCATCGGGTGTTGCCATTTTTGCACGGGACTTTGAAAAACTGTTCATTTTTCCGCCCACACCGCCACCTGAAAGTTGGCGTGTCATAATAACGTACATTATTATAAGTGCAACTATGATAAGCACCATAGGCAAGTACGAAAGCCAAGCGGAATATTGTTTCTGGGGAATATATTCAACCTCGGTCAGCGTACCGTTTTTTATTTGCTCTTTAATTTCGTCTTTGAGGTCGTTATAGAAAATACTTACGTCTGCAAGTCTGTACTCTACCACGTCGCCGTTTTTAAGTTCCAGCGTCAGGTCGTTATTATAGTCCAGAGAGTATTTTACGACTTCTTCGTTTGTAAAGTATCTCACGATATCGTCGTACGTGGTTTTTTCACTGCTTTTGGGTTGTGTGAAAATAAACGCACAAACCAAAATAAGTGCCACGACAAGGACAACGTAAAAGATAATTTGCTTAAAATTTTTCTTCATTTATTTCCTCCGTGCGTTCGATCTGCAAGAGAAGTGCGAACCGAACGTATTTCGCATATATTATAATAGTACAATATTAAACGTATGTTAAGGTAAATTTTGTGTGACGGTTTTCCGAATTTTTTACATTACGAATAAACTTTCGGGTCGAGAACACCGACGTAAGGGAGATTTCTGTATTTTTCCGCATAGTCGAGTCCGTATCCGACAACAAATTCATCGGGGATGACAACACCGACGTAATCGGGTATAAATTCAACTTCACGGCGTGAGGGCTTATCGAGAAGAGTACACGTCTTAACGCTTTCCGCACATCTTCCTTTGAGGTGCTGAGTAAGTCTTGCAAGAGTTCTTCCGCTGTCCACGATATCTTCTACTATAAGTATATTATAGTTTTCAAGGTTGTCAACGTTAAGGTCAAGTTGAATTTTTATTTCACCCGACTGTTTTGTTCCCGCACCGTATGAGGAGACTTTCATAAATTCAACGTCCATATCAAGCGGTATTTGTCTCATAAGATCGCTGGCGAAGTTTATGGAGCCTTTGAGAATTACAACGAGTTTCAAAGGTTTGTCGGAGTTTTCGTAATCTTTTGTGATTTGGGCTCCGAGTCTTGCGTTTATCTCTTTAAGTTCTTCTTCGGAAATCATTACTTTATATATGTCTTTGTTCATAACGTTGTCCTTTCGGTTTTGTATATGAGAATATCAAATTTTGAGTTGCCGTTATTGTCGTCATTTGCCACGGCACATTTCGGCACGTATAATATTTGTCCGTTTGAATCGACTATTATCGGCAAGCGATTTCGTTCGTCCAAGGGGATTTTTTTATCGCAAAGAAGTTTTTTTACTTTCTTTGTCATGCCGTTTGTGTGTATTGCATCGCCCTCTTGTCTGGGTCTTGCGAACAACGGTAACATTTTATCATTTTTTATTTGTGCAGATGTATATAATTTGTAAATTTGCCCGTTACGTTCCGCAACTTTATTTTGCGGTTTGTTTTGATCTATGACTACCGCAAATTCGGTGTTCGGTATTACGTTAAAGCCGTCTGAGAGTTGCAGGTGATAGTCGAACACTTCATTTTCTTTATGCGGTGAGAATATCAGGCACCCGTCTTCAATTTTCGCATCGACAAGATTCGGCAAAGACACGGACGAGTGGGGGATGCTTTTTGTCGCAAGAGAAATTATGCCGTTTATGTGGACGGTTTCGAGAGTTGCGTTCGATATTCGTGAATATCCCAAAAGGATAATTCTGCGTTTTAACGATACGTGGAGACTGTTGAAGACGTCAAGCGTGATTTTTTCGTCGGCAAATTTATCGAAAATTTCCTTGGCACATTTACATATATAATCGTCGTCTTCGTCGGCGGACGTTGAAAGTCGTGATGATGACGCCAATGGATCGCCGAATATGCTTTGAAGTTCGGGTATGATTTTATTTCGTATTCTATTACGTGTATATTCGTATTCGAAATTTGTGCTGTCGGTAACAAAGGAAAGGGAATTCTCTTTACAAAATTCGAGAATTTCCGATTTGGTCACGTCTATCAGCGGGCGGAAAATTATACCGTTGCCATCTTCGAAATTGCGAGTACGGGGAATTCCGCTCATTCCTCTTATACCGCATCCACGGCAAAGATTAAATATCTGTGTTTCCAGATTGTCGTTTGCGTTATGTGCCGTAAGCAAAACTTTCACGTTTTGTTCTCTCATAATTTCCGCAAAAAAATCGTAACGGGCATGCCGTGCTACGGTCTCGGTACTCTCACCGAATTCTTGCGACAGGGTGGGAACATCCACGCTTTTGATAAATAATTCCACGCCGAGTCGTTTACACAAATCCTTGCAGAAGTTCTCGTCACGCAAAGCCTCGTTATTATATTTTTCCGTTCGTATATTATGATTTACGTGTGCGGCACAAAGTCTGAAAGGGTATTTTTGTCTGCACAGGTGCATAGCGTAAAGCAGAGCGGTGGAATCGGCACCGCCCGACAGTGCCACAAGCATGGCAGACGATTTGTCTATTCCGAGTGCCTCGAAAGGCTCACGAAATTTTTTTGGTAACGTATTCATTTGTGTGCCTTTCAAAGGTCGGAGTGTTTTCAGTATTGTTGAGGTGTGGTTTCTTCGTTTGCAAGTTCACGGAAGCGTGTGTATCTGCCCGTCCAACCTACTTTTACGGTTTCGGTTGAACCGTGACGGTTCTTTGCAACGATTATTTCCGCTATATTTTGTTCGGATTCGGACGGAACGCTGTCTCTGCCCTCTGCGTCTTTATAATATTCGTCACGGTAGAGGAAGATTACCACGTCTGCGTCTTGTTCTATTGAACCCGAGTCACGAAGTTCGGAAAGCATGGGTTTTTTGACTTGTCTTGCTTCCGGACCACGGGAAAGTTGAGCACAGCAGATAACCGGAACGTTAAGTTCTTTTGCCATTATTTTCATTGCACGGGAGATTTCGCCGACTTCCTGAGCTCTGTTATCTATACGTCTGTCGGACTGCATAAGTTGCAGATAGTCTATAACCACAAGTCCGAGATTATCGACACGACGGAGTTTCGCTTTCATTGACGTTACGCTGATACCCGGTGTGTCGTCGATGAGTATATCACAGCCCGCAAGGCTTGATGCACACTGTGCGATATGGTCCCATTCCTGAGGGGATATTTCACCTGTACGCAGAGAATGGCTATCTATAAGTGCTTCACTTGACACAATACGGTTTACAAGTTGTTCCGCAGACATTTCAAGGGAGAATATACACACTTTTTTCTTGCTTTGTTTTGCAACGTTTGTTGCGATATTAAGACAAAATGAAGTTTTACCCATACCCGGACGGGCACCTACTATAATGAGGTCGGATTTTCCCATTCCGGCAAGCACTCGGTCAAGAGATTTAAATCCCGTGGGGGTTCCTTTTGCCGCATCCGGATTATGGTTCAAGTCACGCAAGTGACCGAGAACGTCGGTTACAACCTCTCTGATATGGCGGAAGTTCTTGGTTTCTTTTCCCTGAGTTATTGCATAGAGTTTATTCTGTGCCGCTTCGAGAACGTATGAAACCTCGTCTTGCTCGGAATATGCCGCATCGGACACCTCGTTGCACATTTCAATGAGGCTACGCAAAATGCTTTTGTCTTTGACTATCTTCGCATAGTCTTTGACGTTCATGGCGTTGGGTACGGTTTGTGCTATTACCTTTATATATTCCTCACCGCCGGATTTTGAATAGATACCTTTTTTTACAAGAGTATCTATCAGGGTTACGACGTCTATTTGGCTGTTTGTGAGGAACAGTTCGTGCATTGCAAGATATATTTGCTTATGTTCTTCGATATAAAAGTCGTCTGCCGATATCATATCCGCAACGAGATTTATCGACTCCGGGTCTGTAAGCACCGAACCGAGGAGCGACTGCTCTGCAATTGCCGAAAAGGGCAATTTTCTTATGATGTCGTCTGCCATTGTTTATGATTCATCCTTTTCGTAGAAGTTTTTGAGAGACTGTCAAGCCTCTGTGATTTTGACGTTGAGTTTTGCCGAAACCTCGGGGTAGAGTTTTATTTCGGCAACGTAATCGCCGTAGGATTTTATCATTTCTTTTACGGATATCTTTCTCTTATCCACTTCTATGCCGTGTTGACGGGCAAGTTCTTCGGCAAGGTCTTTGGAAGTGATTGAACCGTAGAGTCGTCCGTCACTTCCCGACGCTTTGATTACGAGAAGTATGGATTGGATTCTTTCGGCAAGAGCCTGTGCCGCCTTTTTGTCTTCTTGAATTTTGAAAAGTTTTGCTTCTTCTTTTGCTTTTGCGTCGCCTATCGCTTTTGCGTCCGCTTCCGTTGCAAGTTTGCGTGGGAAGAGGAAGTTGCGTGCATATCCGTCGGATACGTTTATTATTTGGTCCTTTTTGCCTTGACCTTTTACGTCTGCCAAAAGTAATACTTTCATTTTTATTTCCTTTCTGTTTGCGTATATTTAATCTTTTTTGTAATCGTACGTGTAATAATCGTCTATCGCACCGAGCAACATTTCTCGTGCGGATATAATAGAGGAATCGTTTATTTGTGCTCCTGCGGCGTTGAAGTGTCCTCCGCCTTTGAGTCTTTCGAGAATGAGTTGTACGTTAATCTTACCCGTCGAACGACCGGATATCACAACGTCGTCGCCTATTCGAACCATGGCAAATGCGGCGTCAATTCCTTTTGCGGTGAGAAGTTTATCTGCAACTTTTGCTGCGGTTATCCTGTCGGACTGTTTGCCTACTCTGTCGTCTGCCATCCAACTTATTGCGATATTGTTGTCTTCTCCGTAGAGTTTTGCACTTGATTCAAACGCACCCGTGAGAAGTATTTCTTCAAGGTCGTCTTTGAACATTTCTTTTGCAACTTCGGTATGGGCTCCACGTGTATAGAGATAATGTGCGATTACGAAAGTTTGGGCACCCGTACTGCGTGTGAAGTTTTGCGTATCAAGCATTATTCCCGACAAGAGCAGAGTAGCCTCTTCTTTTGTCAACGTGTCTGCATAGGGGCTTTGCCAGAGTATTTCCGAAATTATTTCACTTGCCGAAGAACGTGTGGGTTCGACGTATTGCAGGAACGTATCAAATTCAAGTTCGTCCGCAAGGCGGTGATGGTCGATGACGGCTATGTTTTTTACCGCTTTCGCAAGGTCGGGACATTCGTATATCTTTGCGTTGTTGACGTCGGCGATAATCAGAAGAGTATCGTCACGGACAAGGTCGAGTGCTACGTCACCGCTTATGAAAACGTCGTTATATTTATTTACGTCGAGCAGGGATTGCTCGCATATTTCAAATTCGTTGGTGTTTTTGTTTGTTACGACGTTGACTTGCGGACGTTTGTCTATATCGGAAATCTCCGACTCGGATACCGAAAAGCAAAGTCTCGCAAGACCGACGCAGGAGGCAAGGGAGTCAAGGTCGGGGTTACTGTGACCCATAATCAAGACGTTTGATGAGTTTACAATGTGCTTGCAAAGGAGGTCTGCACTTACACGGGAGACAACGGAGGTGTTGTTTTCCATAATCTTGTGGGTTCCGCCGAAGAAAGTATATCCATCATCGTTTTTAATTGCAACTTGGTTTCCGCCTCTTCCTATTGCCGAGGAAAGAGCGGACATTGCAAATTTTTCTTTTTCGCCGATACTGTTACCCAGAACCGATATTCCGATGGAAATGGTGACGGGGAACGAGTTATCACCTATTTGAAGCGACATTATTTTTCGTTGAATTGAAAAATTGTCGGCAATTTGTTTGTCAAGTTCTTTCTTGGGGAAGAGGGCGACGTACTTATTTCTTTCGTATTCACGGATAAAACCGCTCATACTTTCCGCCCATTCTTCAAGTATGCTTTCGATTTGTGCCGATGCGGATCTGTAATCGGCACGTATATATTGGGTGAGTTCTTGCAGGTTGTCTATGGCTATATAAGCAACCGCTATCGACTCTCGTTGGGTTTCTTCTTTTAATTCGAGCAGGCTGTCGATATCCTTGAAAGTTACGAAATAATATTCTTTACCCCGGATTTTCATATCGTAACTGCGAACCGAATATCTCTTTCCGTCCGCAAGACGCACGGCATTTACGCTGTCGCTTGCCGTGTCCTCGGGAAGGTCGAAAATCGGGTCGGAGCGGTATACGTATCTATTTGAACTTTTTGCCGACAACACGTTTACGTTAAGGGAGCATATTTC
This sequence comes from uncultured Clostridium sp., assembly GCA_964526505.1. Classification (GTDB taxonomy): domain Bacteria; phylum Bacillota; class Clostridia; order Oscillospirales; family CAG-272; genus SVTX01. The sequence goes on along the minus strand of CAZGJC010000024.1, from coordinate 19,991 downwards.
CGAAAAGTCTATATCTCCCACGGCACTTTTGTGACCGAGGACGTCTTGCAAGGCACCGTTTATAACTTTGACTTTTCCGTCTGAACCGACGAGGGCATAGGGGAGGTCAATGACGTATCTGAATACGTCGTATATTTCGGTGTCGAAAGAGTCGGCGAGATTTCTTGCTTGTTTGAGTTTTTTGTATTTTATCGAATAGAATATGCAAACCGTTCCTGCCGAAACAACGTAAACGGAAACGGCTGTTACTGTTGTGTAAAGTCGTATGCTTTGAGTTTTTATCCCCGGGACGAGGTATAAGCACAGACAAAGGCAAAGCAAAATTATCGCTTCGACCACGCAGAAAATAAATTGCGGACGCAGGTCGAGGTCATATCTTCCGGCACGCCTTATTTGTGCGGACGAAGTCTTTTTTTGATATGCAGAGTGATTTTTTTTCATATGTCCTACCTTTCTTTCAAGGTTTTTACGTCACTTAATTGAGGATTACGGAAAGTTACCGTGCTTTCTTGGAATAATGCTTTGAAGCCCACGCATCAATTGATTTGATTATTATATAAAACGCTCCGACTGCCGATATAATGAGAATTATATACGATGAAAGCATAAATACGGCGAGAATAAGAAGCAACATAAAGAAAAATCCGAAGCCTCTGAGTTTTCTTATGATAACTCCCACGGCGGACAATCCGACTATAAACAGTGCGGGCGTGAGTATAATACGCAAGTTTCCGCACACGGCGGACAAGAGCGTCGGGTCTCCCGCAACGTCGGTTGTGAGCGACAGTATATAAGACGCAACAAACAGCACTGCGGCATATATACTTACCGATATGCTTGTGGATTTCTGCGTTGCCATAAGTTCGAAATCGCTGTTTTTGTATATTGCGATAAGCACCGTATGTGATATAAACGTAATAATAAATACCGCCACCGTGATTATGGACGGGAGCATATTAAAGGCGTTGATTACGTAAGATTCTATATATTCGGAGTCAAACACCGTGGCGGATTTTCCGCCTATCTCCACCGTTAATTCTTTTAGATATGATATTGTTTCGTTTCTTATTTCGCTTATCATATCAGAAATAAGCGAAAAGTCAAGGCAATTGTTGTGCCACAACAGGAGAACCGAAAAGGCGAGAGTCAGTGCCAAGAGCAGTACGGTGGAAACCAATATAATGGATTTTCTGTCGTAATTTTTGCGTTGAAGCATACCGAAAGCGAAAATCGAGGGCGTGACTATTACTGCGGCAAGTGATATTATCGGGTCGCCTGTCATTGAATATGCTCCGATATATGCTACACATGGTATGAGAATGAGAACCCAGCGTAGGTTCTTTTTACAAACGGATACGACAAATCCGCCGAATGCAAAAATGATTATTGAAGATATCACAACTGCCGGTATTACGGGAGATGACGTTACCGAAAATGCAAAGAAGAGTGCGAGCGTCATACATACCGTGAAAAAGGTTTTATGTGTGACGTACATAAGGTATATGCCACCGCCTATGAGCAGAACGTATGCCATGACGGAAAAATGAACGGGTGTCTGCTCAAAGTTTCCGGAAAGCAAAGCACAGGGCAAGAATATAAGTGCCAAAACCGTGAAGAACACAAAAAGTATTATTTTTTTTAGGGGGAATATATCGTCCGCAAGTACCGTGTCGTCGTCTTTCGGGCGACGTATATCCGTATTGTACATTTTAATTTCCTTTCCGTTTGTATTTTTATCCCTTAAATCGAGATTACGGCAATGCACTTTCGGGTAAATACAATTATAAGTCTCCGCCGTTTTTTTCTGAAAAACTTTCACATTATATCATTATATCATATAATTGAGTTTTTGTAAACAAGAATTGTGACGTTTTTTTGAATATGTCTTTAATTTTCGGAGAAAAAGCCTTGTTAAATTGAAAAAGAGACCCGAAAAAAGGTCAAAATCAAAAAAATGAATAAAATTTTAAAAAAAGTATTGCAATCGAAAAAAAAGTGTGCTATAATACCCATAGTAATACAAGGTATGTTGGAGTGGGTGCGAAATCCACTCTAAACTTTTATGTGGAGAAATTTGAATTTTATGAAAAATACAAACAACAAAAACGTTGCGTCTACGGTTCGCACGCTTCTGCTTCCCATGGCGGAAGATATGGGATATTATCTTTGGAACGTTGAATTTGTCAAAGAGGGAGCGGACAAATATCTGCGTATCACCATTGACAACGAGGACGGAATTACAATTGAGGATTGTGAAAAATTCCACAGAGCGATAGACCCCGTACTTGATGATGCGGATCCGATAAGCGAGTCTTATATACTTGAAGTTTCATCTCCCGGAATCGAGAGGGAACTCAAATGTGACGATCACATAAATGCGTGCGTCGGATGGGACGTTGAAGTTAAACTCTATGCACCGAAAAACGGCGTAAAGCAACTCCGTGGCGTGCTTGTCGGTCTTGACGATGACGGAGACGGCGTAATTATAGAGTGTGGCACGGAAAACGTTATTTTGAAGAAAAACGAAATTGCCAAACTTGCAACTTACTACAATTTTGACAACTGATACCTAAAATTCGCACAATCATAAATAATGAAACCGCACAGGCATATGCCGAGGCGGATTGAAAGGATATTAAAATGAATACAGAGTTTTTTAACGCACTTGAACTCCTTGAAAAAGAAAAGGGCATCCCCCAGACTTACATGTTCGAAAAAATTGAGGCGGCACTTGCATCGGCACTCAAAAAGGAATACGGAAGCAATACCAACGTAAGAGTAAATATAGACCCCGTAAAGAAAGATTTGCGAGTTTATCAGCAAAAGGAAGTAGTTGAAATCGTAGAAGATCCTTCAACGCAAATTTCTCTTGATGATGCGAAAGCGATAAGCAAGAGACACAAACTCGGCGGTATAGTTGAGTTTGAAATAAAGACGAAAACGTTACGCAGACTTTCCGCAGGCGCGGCAAAATCCGTTATAATCCAAGGTATTCGTGAGGGTGAGCATAAGGCTATGCAGGAGGCTTACGAATCCAAGCGTGGTGAGATAATTACCGTCACCGCTCTCAAAATAGACAATGAAACGGGCAACGTCGTTGTTGATACCGGAACGGGAAGAGCGGTTCTTCTTCACGGAGAGCAAATCCCCGGCGACAGTTTTGAGGTCGGCGACAAGATAAAGGTATTTATTCAGGAAGTAAACAAAGAAGCGAAAGGTCCGCTTGTTACGCTTTCACGTATCCACCCGGGACTTGTTCGCAGAATGTTCGAACTTGAAATCCCCGAAATTGCCGACGGCGTGGTACTTATCAAGGGCGTGTCCAGAGAAGCGGGATCAAGAACGAAAATTTCGGTATGCTCACGTGACGAAAGCGTTGATGCGGTAGGTGCTTGCATAGGCAGTCACAGCATGAGAATAGACAGCATACTCGGAGAACTCGGCGGAGAAAAGATAGACGTTATAAGATACAGCGAAGTTCCGGAGGAATACGTAGCGGCCGCTCTCTCCCCTGCAACCGTATTGAGTGCGGAGATGGACGGAGAGAAGTTTTGCAGAGTTACGGTTCCGGCAGACCAACTTTCCCTTGCAATAGGAAAAGAGGGTCAAAACGTTCGTCTTGCCGCAAGACTTACGGGAATGAAAATAGATATTAACGCAGAAGGCTACGAAAAGCCATTGGAATAATATTTGTTCGGCGGTGATAAAATGGACTCAAAGACAAGAAAAATTCCCATGCGTCAGTGCCTCGGATGCAATGAACACAAGCCGAAACGTGATATGCTCAGGGTACTGAGAACTCCCGAGGGGGAAATTTTGCTTGATTTTACCGGCAAGAAGTCGGGACGAGGTGCATACGTTTGCCCTCGGGTACAGTGTCTTAAAAAGGCACGCAAGAGCAAGAGAATAGAAACGGCACTTGAATGTCAAATTCCACCGGAGGTTTACGACGGTATGGAAAAGGCATTGGAGGAAAAGCTTGGAAATTGAGGCTGTGAGGTGAATTTTTTGGAGAGCGGAGAAAAAAATCTTCTCGGAATGATAGGAATATGCAGAGGTGCCGGAGCGACGGTTATAGGCGTGCCTATGATTTGCGACGAGTTACGCAAAAGAGGCATCGGATACAGGCATATAATTGTGTTTGAAGCATCGGACACGTCGGATAATACTCACAAAAAAATCACGGACAAATGCAATTACTATAAAGTAAGACATATAAGACTTGCAAGTGACTGCCTGACGCTGGGCGGTGCGGTCGGCAAGAGTGCTGTTGCGGCTGTGGCTGTGATGGGCGAGAATTTTTGCCGTGCGGTAGTGGGAAAACTTCCGTCGACAAAAGATGAAAATTCATAAAAAAGTTATCTTCGTTTAACATAGCAAAGTTGCAATAATCAGAGGAAAGGCAGAGTTAATAATTTATGGCAAAACCGCAATTTAAAGCGAATCAACTTGCGAAAGATTTGGAAATTAAGAGCAAGGATATAGTTGATATAATGTCGGAGAAGGGAATTGAGATAAAATCGCAGAAATCTCTCGAACCCCGTGAATTCGATATCCTTTTTGACGCTCTCACGTCCAAACATCAGGTTGAGGGTATCTACGACTATATTGACGGTATAACGTACATCCCGTCTAAAATCGTTAAGGAGGCTCCGAGTGCGGAGAGCGTTGCAGAAGTTGCAACGGCAAAATCCGAAGAGTCGTCTGATGCCAAACGTGCGGACAAATTAAAAACTTCCGAAAACAATAAAAAAGGCACCGGTGCGGACTCAAAGTCGGGTGAGACCGAAGCAAAAGCGGAAAAAGTCGCTCCCAAGTCTCGTACAGCCAAGGCAAACGGCGAAAAGGCTGAAAAGCCGTCTGCAACAAGCGGAGCGAAAGCACAGCGTAGTGCTGTCGTGCAGGAGAAAAAAGAGGTCAATGCCGAGGCTGCAAATACAGCGGAGACTGTTTCGGCATCTACAACGGCTACCGAAACAAAGACCGTACAGAATACACAAAAAACTCCCGTTGAAACACAGAACAAAGCGGAAGCTATCTCGGAGAGCAAACCTACGACTGCCACGACACCCGCAAAGCAGGTTCCCGTGGTGAACAAAGTTGACCGTGCCGCGGCTATTGCACGTGCGGCGGCAATTGAGAGAGCGGCTCAGGAAAAGGCACAGCAGAGAGGTGCGGACAAGGCAAGAGGAGACAGACCTCAACGTCCGATGGGACAGAGCGACAACACACGCAGACCCCAGGGAGAGAGAACTTATTCCGACAGACCTCAAAACGACAGATTCCAAAACTCACAGGCGAATGACAGATTCCAGAAGCCTCAAACAAACGACAGGTTTGCCAAAGCCCCTGATTTTTCAAACAACAGACCCGACGCCAAAAAGCGTGACGAACGCAAACCCGCACGTCCCACGCAGGGATTCGGCGGAAGACCCGGAATGGATAAGGACGATTACGTTCCGTCCGCTCCGAAGGAAAAGTTCCAGCCTCAGATTATAACGAGAGCCCAAACACCGAAGGGCGGAGACGGCATTTCCAAGAAGGGTGCGGCAAAGACGGTTGATATTCGTTCGTCGTCGGTTGACCTTTCCAAATATGATGAAAAACTTGATAATTTCGTTCAGGAGAATGAAAAAGACCTCCGCAGCGGAAACAATCAAAAACTCAAAAAACAGCAGAATCAGACAAGAACAGAGACTGCGATAAGACAGAAGAACAACAAGAAGGGTCAAAAGCCCGCTCAGAAACAGCCTCCCGTAAAGCAGGTATTGAACGTTCAGATTCCCGAGGAAATTACCGTAACGGAACTTGCGTCAATGCTCAAAATAACCGTGGGAGACTTGATAAAGCGTTTGTTTATGCTCGGCATGATGGCAACCGCCAATCAGACGATAGATTACGACACAGCGGCAATAGTTGCCGACGAACTCGGAGCGAACGTATCGAAAGCCGTTGTTGTTACGATAGAAGAAAAATTGTTTGACGACACGGAAGACAGTGCCGACAAACTTCTCCCCAGAGCCCCCGTCGTATGTGTTATGGGACACGTTGACCACGGTAAAACGTCTCTTCTCGACGCAATCAGACACACAAGTGTCACAACGGGAGAAGCGGGCGGTATTACACAGCACATCGGTGCGTATCGTGTAAAGGCACACGGTCAGGACATCACTTTCCTTGACACCCCCGGTCACGAAGCGTTCACTGCGATGAGAGCAAGAGGAGCCCAAGCAACCGATATTGCAATACTTGTTGTTGCCGCAGACGACGGAATTATGCCTCAAACTGTTGAGGCGATAAACCACGCCAAAGCGGCGGGAATAGATATTATCGTTGCAATAAACAAGATTGATAAGCCCACGGCGAATCCCGACGCAATAAAGCAAGAACTTACCAAATACGACCTTGTTCCCGAAGAATGGGGTGGTGACGTTATGTGCGTTCCCGTATCCGCAAAGCGTGGAGACGGTATAGACGACTTACTTGAAGACGTTCTTCTTGTTGCCGAAGTCAAGGAGTTGCGTGCTAATCCCGACAGACGTGCAAAGGGTATAGTTATTGAGGCTAAACTTGACAAGGGTCGTGGTCCGGTTGCCACCGTACTTGTTCAAAACGGTACTCTCCACAATGGAGATATAGTTATTGCCGGAACCGCAGTCGGTCGTGTAAGAGCGATGACTGACCACAACGGCAGAACACAGAAAATGGCAGGTCCGTCCGTACCTGTGGAAATAATCGGTCTTTCGGAAGTTCCGCTTGCGGGTGATGAATTTGCGGCAGTTGAAGACGAAAGAATGGCAAGAGAACTTGCGGACAAGAGAAAGAATCAAGCCAAGGAAGAAGTATTCAAGGCTAACGCAAGAGCGAATCTTAACGATTTGTTTGCTCAAATCTCCGACGGTGTTAAGGAACTTAACATTATTCTTAAAGCCGACGTGGGAGGTTCCGCAGAGGCGGTTAAGGCATCTCTTCTTAAACTTTCAAACGAAGAAGTTAAAGTTCGTGTAATCCATTCGGCAGTCGGCGGTATTACGGAGGGCGACGTAATGTTTGCGGCGGCATCCAATGCCATTATCGTAGGATTTAACGTACGTCCCGACAAAGCCGCTCTCGATTCGGCAGAAAGACAGAACGTCGACATCAGAACTTACAGAGTCATCTACCAGTGCATAGAAGAAATAGAATCCGCAATGAAAGGTATGCTTGCACCTACGTTCCGTGAAAATCTTCTCGGACACGCAGAGGTTCGTCAGACAATTCACGTACCCGGTGTCGGAACTATTGCCGGTTCTTACGTACTTGACGGTAAGATAGCACGTTCCGCACAGATAAGAGTTGTGCGTGACGGTGTTGTTATCTTTGAGGACAAAATTTCCTCGCTCAAACGTTTCAAGGACGATGCCAAGGAAGTTGCACAGGGATATGAGTGCGGTATAGGACTTGAAAAGTTCAACGACATTAAGGTATCGGATATTTTGGAAGCCTTTATTATGGAAGAGGTTGCCAGAGACTAAAATAGACTTCACTTGCTTTTCGGGGTGGCAACACTCCCGAAAAGACCTTGAAGGGAAAGGACGTGCGAGCTGTGATACACGAAAAATCATGCGGTGCATTGGTTTTGAGAAATCAAAAGGATGCAGACGGGACAAAGAAAACTTACATACTTATGATACGTCATACAAACGGCGGACACCGTTCGTTTCCCAAAGGTCACGTTGAAAAAGGCGAGACGGAGAGAATGACGGCGGAAAGAGAGGTTTCGGAAGAGACCTCCGTGAGAATACACATCAGCGAGAAATTCAGAGAGGCGGTTTACTACAAACCTCGCCCCAATTCAAACAAGGAAGTTATTTATTTTCTTGCTTTCACAAGGCAGACGGATATAAAAGCCCAAGAGGGTGAAGTTGCCGAGGTGGAATGGGTCCCGATTGAAGACGCAAGAGGTGCTTTGACTCACGACAATGATAAGAGAGTTCTTGACGCCGCTATGGAATATTTGAAAAAAAGACGGCTCGGCGGTTTTTGATGCACCGTGACGTCTTATATCGGAAAAACGGCGGATATAAACGCCGTTTTCTGTTTTACATCGGTTTTATTCAATTTGAAATTTATCGTTGATTTTTACGGTGTGTTTACACGTGAAAGTGCGGAGGAATTTATGAAATACGGTATTATTTTCGATCTTGACGGTACTCTTCTCGATACGTTGGAAGATTTATATTTGTCCGTCAATGCAACAATGGAAAAAATGGGTTTCCCGAAAAGAACGAAAGAGGAAGTTTGTTCTTTTGTGGGAAATGGCGTTCCGAAACTTATAGAACGCTCATTGCCTGATTTTGCCACTGAAAAGGATTTTGACTTATCGCTTGATTTTTTTAAGAAATATTATGGAGTACACTGTATGGACAACACATGTCCGTATGAGGGAATTCTTACTGTATTAAGCGAAATTAAACGTTGTGGATACGGCGTCGGAGTTGTGTCCAACAAGGTAGATTTTGCTGTAAGAGAATTATGCGACCGATTATTTTTCGGTTTGGTGGACGTTTGTCGAGGGCAGGTGGACGGAGTTCCGACAAAGCCGTCGCCCGAGTCTGTATTTGCCGTGATGGAGAAGATGAATTCAGAAAAATTTATTTATGTCGGAGATTCCGACGTTGATATACTTACGGCAAAAAATGCGAAAATTCCCTGCATAAGTGTCAGTTGGGGATTCAGGTCAGCCGAATTTCTGAGAGAAAACGGAGCGGAACACATTGTGGGTAACACAAAAGAATTAGTTTGTGTAATTGATGAGTTATGCAAAGAGTGAGGGACTGTATGCTTCCGAAATTATTTGTTGAAAGAATGAAAAAAATGCTCGGAGACGGAGCGGAGTCGCTCATATCCGAACTTGAAAGCGGTGACAACGTAAAGGCAATGCGTGTAAACACGTTGAAAATATCCGTTGAGGATTTTCAAAAAGTTAATTGTCTTGACGTGGAGAAAATCCCGTTTATTGCAGACGGCTACTATACAAATGAAGAAAAGCCCGGAAATACGGCACAGCATCATTCCGGAATGATATATATGCAAGACCCCGGAGCGATGAGTACGGTATGTGCAATGAATATAAGCCCCGGCATGAGGGTGCTTGATACTTGTGCGTCTCCGGGTGGGAAATCTTCGCAACTTGCCTCACTGGTAGGAGAGGACGGGCTTGTCGTGTCCAACGAATACGTTCCAAAACGTGCAACCGTGCTTCAAGGAAATCTCGAAAGAATGGGGTGCCGTTCAAGTGTTGTACTCAATCTTGACGCACGAGAACTGTGCAATACGTATTATGAGTATTTTGACGCAGTGGTATGTGACGCACCGTGTTCCGGTGAGGGAATGTTCAGAAAAAATCCCGTTGCGATAAGTGAGTGGAGTATAGAGAACGTACTTTTATGTGCCGAGAGGCAAACGGATATTCTCAATTCCGTTGAAAAATGCGTAGCGGTCGGAGGTTTACTGTTATATTCGACCTGCACTTTTTCTCTCGAAGAAAACGAGATGGTTATTGACAAATTTTTGTGCAGTCACGAAAACTACAAACTTATCGACGTGCGTGACGAAATAAAATTTATCACGGCAGACGGTATAAATTTTGACGGAGCGGTACATGACCTTACGGCGGCAAGGCGATTTTATCCCGACAAGTCACGTGGGGAAGGGCAGTTTATGGCGTTGATGAAAAAGATTGATTCTTCAAATGCGGAATTTGTCGGCAAAGCAAAAATCAAAAACGTCGAAAAACGAAACGGCGGTCAAGAGAGACGAAGAGATGAGAGCGTTGAAGCGTTGAAAATCGCAAAGGATTTTATTTGTGAAAATCTGGTCAATATTCCAAACAAAAAGTTAGAATACAAAAACGGAATAGTCAGGTTGTGTCCCGAGTGTCCGCTTCCGGAATACGGTGTGATAGGCTGCGGTGTTTGCGTTGGAGAGATTGTCAAGGGACGGTTGGTTCCGCACCATCAATTTTTCTCGGCTTACGGCAACGATTTTAAAAACAAAATCATTTTACACGGAGATGACCCGAGAGTTGCTCAATACATCAGAGGACTTGAAATTGAAGCGAACGGCACTTTTGACGGGTATGCCGTTGTAATTTGCGACGGATGTGCATTGGGTGGCGTCAAAGTCAGCGGAGGACGTGCGAAAAATCACTATCCCAAGGGACTTAGAAATCCGAATTTTTGATGGCGGAATTATATAAATTAACACAATTAGTTAATATGAGTGAACAAGAGGCGTTGTTTTTTACAATGCCTCTTATTCATAATTTTTGTGACGTTCGGCACGTGATACGGAATATAATCCGTCTCGCACGGCGATGACTATTGCAATATTGCACAAAAAAATCCGAAAAAAACAAAGTATACAGTCGAATTTGAAAATTTTTAAAAAAAATTTAAAAAACTATTGACAATATTGATTTTATATGATAAACTTATAAACTGCATTATAATCGCTTGCATTATGGGGTTTTTTATGCAAGCCTGCCGAATACGACAAAATTTCCGTAATTTTCAAGGAAAACTTGCACGTTTTGATGTGAATTTTTCGGGTTTTGTTCATTCAGGTACGATATTTCATTGAATGGAGTGGTTGATTTAATGATCAATGTAAAAGAGCAAAGACTCGGTAAGAACGTGAGAATGTCATTTTCAAGTTCCAAATTTAATCTCGAGTTGCCCAATCTTGTTGAGATTCAGACAAAGTCTTTTGAGTGGTTCCTCAAAGAGGGACTTCAAGAAGTTCTTCGTGACGTTTCTCCTATAACTGACTATTCGGGCAATTTATCTATTGATTTTATTTCATATTCAATAGATTCCAAGCCCAAATATCCCGTTGAGGAGTGCAAGGAAAGAGACGTAAACTATGCGGCTCCCTTGAAAGTTAACGTTCGTCTCACAAATAAGCAAACGGGAGACGTGAAGTATTCGGATATTTACCTCGGAGATTTCCCGATTATGACGGAAACGGGAACCTTCGTTATAAACGGTGCCGAAAGAGTTATCGTATCGCAACTTGTTCGTTCGCCCGGTATGTACTACGCATCCGACGTTGACAAGAGCGGTAAGCACATTTACTCGGCACAGATAATTCCTTACAGAGGTGCGTGGCTTGAATACGAAAGCGACGCAAACGGTATTCTTTACGTTCGTATTGATAAAAACCGCAAACTTCCCATGACCATGCTCATCAGAGCTCTCGGAATCGAAACCAGAGAGGCTATGGTTGAGACTTTCGGCGACGACGTAAGACTTATGGCGACGCTTGAAAAAGACGAGTGTGAAGAACTTGCACAACGTAACGGAACTACCCCCGGAATTGAAGCACTTAAAGAAATATTTAAGAAGATTCGTCCCGGCGAACCTGCACTTATAGAGTCCGCACAGCAGATGATACACAACTTCTTCTTCGACCCCAGAAGATATGACGTTGCGGCAGTCGGACGTTACAAATTTGATAAAAAGGCGGCTATTCACTCCCGTATAGCAAATCGCAAACTTGCGGAAGATGCGGTAAGCCCCATAACAGGCGAGGTTATCTTTGAAGCGGGACACGTTCTTTCCGCAGATGACGCTCTCACGGTTGAGAGAGCGACTGTCAATTCGGTTGTTATCGAACTTGACAACGGAGAGAAAGTCAAGGTTATTTCCAACTGCACAATCGAACCCGAATACGTTCTCGGATTTGACCTCAAAGACTGTGGTGTTACCGAAAAAGCAAGCGTTCCCGTACTTCTTGACATTGCCGAGCAGTGTGAGGGCGACGTTGACGCCATAAAGGAAATGGCAAAGGCGAGATATTTTGAACTTTGTCCCAGACATATTACAAAGAATGATATATTTGCGTCCATAGGATATTTCCTCAACCTTACGCATGACGTAGGCGATTTTGATGATATCGACCATCTCGGAAACAGACGTGTACGTTCTGTCGGCGAACAACTTCAAAACCAGATGCGTATAGGTTTTTCGAGAATGGACAAGATTATAAAGGAAAGAATGACCACGCAGGACAACGAAAAGTTGACGCCTCAGGCACTCATCAACACACGTCCCGTTGCAACTGCAATCCGTGAGTTCTTCGGTTCTTCGCAATTGTCACAGTTCATGGACCAGAACAACCCGTTGGCAGAACTTACGCACAAGCGTCGTCTTTCGGCACTCGGGCCCGGTGGTCTTTCACGTGACCGTGCATCTTTCGACGTGCGTGACGTTCACTACACGCACTACGGCCGTATGTGTCCTATCGAGACCCCCGAAGGTCCTAACATCGGTCTTATTTCCTATCTTACAACCTATGCCCGCATAAACAATTACGGATTTATCGAAGCACCTTACCGCAAGGTTGCACACATAACGAATGAAGACGGAACCGTTGAGCATAGAGTAACGGATGAAGTCGTTTATATGACCGCAGACGTTGAGGACAAGTACATTGTTGCACAGGGCAACGAGAAAATAGATGACAACGGTCATTTCATCAACAAGAAGATAATGGCTCGTGACAAGACGGAAATTATAGAAGTTGACGCATCGAGAATCGACTTTATGGACGTATCTCCTAAGATGGTCGTTTCGGTTGCAACCGCTATGATCCCCTTCCTTGAAAACGACGACAACTCCCGTGCGTTGATGGGATCCAACATGCAGAAGCAGGCAGTGCCTCTCCTCATCACGGATTCGCCTATCGTAGGTACGGGTATGGAATACAAAGCGGCCGTTGACTCCGGTGTTGTAATTGTTGCAAAAGAAGCCGGCGTTGTTCAAAGAGTTGACGCCAACAGCATTACAATTCTTTGCGATGACGGTCACAAAGACGTATACCAACTTATAAAATTCAAGAGAAGCAACCAGTCCAACTGCGTAAACCAGAAGCCTATCGTCAAGCACGGTCAGCGTGTTGAAGCGGGTGAGGTTATTGCCGACGGTTCGGCAACGTACAACGGTGAAGTGGCACTCGGAAAGAATGCACTTATCGGATTTATGACGTGGGAAGGTTATAACTACGAGGACGCAGTACTTCTTAACGAAAGACTTGTGAGAGACGACGTTTATACGTCCATCCACATTGAAGAATACACGCACGAAGCGAGAGACACAAAACTCGGTCCGGAAGAAATTACTCGTGAAATCCCCAACGTCGGTGAGGACGCACTCAAAGACCTCAACGCAGAGGGTATTGTAAAGAGAGGAACCGAAGTGAGAGCGGGTGATATTCTCGTCGGTAAGATCACTCCCAAGGGAGAGACTGAACTGACTGCGGAAGAAAGACTTCTCCGTGCAATATTCGGTGAAAAGGCAAGAGAAGTAAGAGATACGTCTCTCCGCTTGCCTCACGGTGAATCGGGCGTTGTTGTTGACGTAAGAGTATTCTCGCACGAAGCGGGCGACGAACTCCCCGCAGGTGCAAACAAGGTTGTTAAACTTTATATAGCACAGAAGAGAAAGATATCCGTAGGAGACAAGATGGCTGGTCGTCACGGAAACAAGGGTGTCGTATCACGTATACTTCCTCCCGAAGACATGCCTTTCCTTCCCGACGGAACACCTCTTGACATAGTTCTTAACCCTCTGGGCGTTCCTTCACGTATGAACATCGGTCAGGTTCTTGAAGTCCATCTCGGTATGGCGGCAAAGAAACTCGGCTGGAAGATTATGACTCCCGTATTTGACGGTGCAAACGAAAAGGACATTCTCGAATGTCTCAAAGCCGCAGGCTATTGTCGTGATTTGTTCGCAAACGAAAATCCCGAGGGCAAGGATTTGTTTGAGGAGATTATCGGCGACGACGGTGTTAAATCATACAGACAACTTTCCGACAGCGAAAAGGCAGACAAGGCATATTGCGAAAGTCTCAGACTTGAACATAAACTTAAACTCTTCGACGGCAAGACGATACTTTACGACGGACGTACGGGCGAACCCTTTGACAACCCCGTAACCGTAGGTATTATGTACTACCTCAAACTGCACCATCTGGTTGACGATAAGATTCACGCACGTTCCAACGGTCCGTACGCTCTTGTTACACAGCAACCTCTCGGCGGTAAGGCACAGTTCGGCGGTCAGAGATTCGGAGAAATGGAAGTTTGGGCATTGGAAGCATACGGTGCCGCTTACACGCTTCAAGAAATTCTTACGGTTAAGTCCGACGATATTACGGGTAGACGCAAGGCTTACGAGGCTATTATCAAGGGTCAGAACATCCCGACTCCGGGTGTTCCCGAATCGTTCAAGGTACTTGTTAAGGAACTTCAAGCGTTGGCACTCGACATCAGAGTTCTTGACGACAAGGGTGAGGAAATTCAACTTTCCAACCTCTGCATAGACGATGAACCCACGCCGTATTCCGGCAAACCCGGCATCGCTCTTGACGAGGAACTCGGAGAAGAGACCTACACGGACGAAAAAGAACTCGGCAAGTCGTTCTTGTTTGAGGACGAAAACGGCAATCCCATTGAAGAAGAATCCGATGAGTTCGGATACAGCGAAGAGACTGTTTACGAAGAAGAGTCTTTCGACGACGATTTTGAAGACTGATAAACATAAATAAGTTGATAAATTATAACAGTTAGGAGAACAACTGTGGAACGTAATGAATTTTCATCTATAAAAATAGGCTTAGCATCTCCCGATATGATCAGAGAATGGTCATACGGTGAGGTTACAAAGCCGGAAACTATCAACTACCGTACGCTTAAAGCGGAGGTCGGGGGTCTTTTCTGCGAACGCATTTTCGGTCCTACAAAGGACGGTGCGTGCATGTGCGGAAAGTACAAAAACTCTCGCCCCACAAAAGAAGTACACAAGTGCGAAAAGTGCGGTGTTGACGTTACGACCAAGAAGGTAAGACGTGAGAGAATGGGTCACATCGAACTTGCTTCGCCCGTTGCCCATATTTGGTATCTCAAATCTATTCCTTCACGTATGGCACTCGTACTTGACATGTCTCCGAAGCAACTTGAACAAGTGCTTTATTTCGGAGAAAACGTAGTTCTTGATCCGGGTGCAACACCCCTTGTAAAGGGAACCGTACTCAGCGAGGCTCAATATAATGAGTATCGTGAAATATACGAAAACGAATTCCGTGCCGGTATGGGTGCGGCGGCTATTAAGGAACTTTTGTCCGAAATAGACGTAAACGCTCTTTCTGCCGAACTTAAAGAGAGTCTTAAAGTTGCAACGGGTCAGAAAAAAGCGAAAATGATAAAGAGACTTGAAGTTGTCGAAGCGTTCAGAAAATCGGGCAACAAACTCGAATGGATGATACTTGACGTTATCCCCGTACTTCCTGCGGACATTCGTCCTATGGTTCAACTTGACGGCGGACGTTTTGCGGCAAGTGACATTAACGAACTCTACCGCAGAGTTATAAGCAGAAACAACCGTCTCAAAAAACTTCTCGAAATCAAAACTCCCGAAATAGTTATAAGAAACGAAAAGAGAATGCTTCAAGAGGCTGTTGACGCACTTATCGACAACGGTCGCAGAGGAAAAGCCGTAACAGGTCCTTCCAACAGAGCGTTGAAGTCTCTTTCCGAACTTCTCCGTGGTAAGCAGGGACGTTTCCGTCAGAACTTGCTCGGTAAGCGTGTTGACTATTCCGGACGTTCGGTTATCGTTGTCGGACCTTCTCTTAAAATCTATCAGTGCGGTCTTCCCCGTGAGATGGCTCTTGAACTTTTCAAGCCTTTCGTTGTAAAGAGACTTGTTGAAATGGGCAAGGCTACGAACGTGAAAGACGCTCAGAAGAAGATCGAAAGAGTTCATCCCGACGTTTGGGACGCACTTGAAAACGTTATCAAGGAACACCCCGTTCTTCTGAACCGTGCTCCTACGCTTCACCGTCTTTCGATTCAGGCTTTCGAACCCGTACTTGTTGACGGCAGAGCAATAAAACTTCACCCTCTCGTATGTACTGCGTTTAACGCCGACTTCGACGGTGACCAGATGCCTGTACACGTACCGCTTTCGGCAGAGGCACAGGCAGAAGCGAGATTCCTTATGCTTTCCGCAAACAACCTTCTCAAACCCATGGACGGTCGTGCGGTTGCAATTCCTTCGCAGGATATGATTCTCGGTTCTTACTATCTTACTATGGATAAGCCCGGCGAGACGAACTCGGCACAGTATGACGAGAACGGAAATATCACATATATTAAGGCGTTCAGAGACTTTGATGAGGCTGTAATGGCTTACGAAAACAAGATTATCGGTCTTCATTCGGTAATCAAGGTAAGAATTACACGTGAGATTAACGGTCAGAAGAAGTCCAGACCTATAATTACCACGCTCGGTAAACTTATATTCAACAGACCTATTCCTCAGGACCTCGGATTTATCGAAAGAAAGACCGAAGAGGATATGTTCAAACTCGAAATCGACTCGGTTGTAAAGAAAAAGCAACTCGGTCAGATTATCGACTATTGTATAAAGAAGCACGGAACGGCTATTTGTGCCAATATGCTTGATGAAATCAAGGCTATGGGTTACAAGTATTCCACGAGAGCGTCGTTCTCCATCTCGGTTTACGATATGACAATTCCCGCAGAAAAGAAAGAATACCTTGCAGACGCTCAAAAGCAGGTTGACAAGGTTAACAAACACTTTATGCGTGGTGAACTTTCGCCCGACGAAAGATATTCGTCTGTCGTAAGAATTTGGAACGACACAACCGACAAGGTTACAAAAGCACTTACAAACAGTTTCTCAACGTACAATCCTATTAAGATAATGGCTGATTCCGGAGCCCGTGGTTCCATGACGCAGATGCGTCAGTTGGCAGGTATGCGTGGACTTATGTTCTCCGCAACCGGTAAGACGATGGAAATCCCGATTAAGTCGAACTTCCGTGAAGGTCTTAACATCACCGAGTACTTTATGGGTGCAAGATCATCCCGTAAGTCACTTTCCGATACGGCTCTTCGTACCGCTGACTCGGGTTACCTTACCAGACGTCTTGTTGACGTATCTCAGGAAGTTATTATCAGAGAAGAAAAGTGCGACACGACCAAGGGTGCGTGGATCAACGAAATTCTCGACGGTAAAAACGTACTTGAACCTTTGTCAGACAGAATTATCGGAAGATACACAATGGGACCTGTCGTTCATCCCGAAACGGGTGAGGTTATCGTCGGCGACGACGTTATGATCACAGACGAGATGGCGAAGGCAATTGTAGATGCCGGAATTAAGCGGGTTTATATCAGAACTGTTATTCAGTGTCACGCAAAGCACGGTATCTGTGCTCACTGCTACGGTGCAGACCTTGCGTCGGGCAAACTTGTTCAAATAGGTGAAGCCGTTGGTATCATCGCCGCTCAGTCTATCGGTGAACCCGGTACGCAGTTGACGATGAGAACGTTCCACTCCGGTGGTGTTGCGGGAAGCGATATTACACAGGGTCTTCCCAGAGTTGAAGAGTTGTTCGAAGCAAGACAGCCCAAGAAGGTTGCCATCATGGCTGAACAGAACGGAACGGTTGAAGTTAAGCCCGGCGAAGTTCCCGGCATGAACGACGTTTCCATTCACGTTGATTCGGAAGGCGAATTTACGACGGCTGAATACGTTAAATACAATATTCCTTACGGTGTTCGTCTTGCGGTTAATGACGGAGACCACGTAAACGTCGGAGACGCTCTTACGGAAGGTAGCAAAGCACCTGCCGATATTATGAGAATTCTCGGACTTGACGCTGTATACGAATACATTATCAAGGAAATTCAAAAGGTTTACCGTTCGCAGTCTTGTAACGTAAACGACAAGCACATTGAAGTTATTGCACGTCAGATGACCAGAAAGATAAGAGTTGAAGACGGTGGAGACACCGACTTGCTCACAGGCTCACTTGTTGACGTTCTTGAATACGAACACGAAAATAAACTTGTAAGCGACAGAATAGAAGCGGGCGAAGACAGTCTCAAACTCGCAACCTGCACCCCTGTTCTTCTCGGTATTACGAAAGCGGCGGTTCAAACCGAATCCTTCCTCTCTGCGGCATCGTTCCAGGAAACAACAAAAGTTCTTACGGAAGCCGCTATCAAGGGTAAGGTTGACCACCTCAGAGGTCTTAAAGAAAACGTTATTATCGGTAAACTTATACCTGCCGGAACGGGTATGCGTTGTTATCACAACATTGACGTTGAAAATGCAAACGCTCCTCAAACGCCTTCTCCCGAGAACAGTCCTTTAAGTTTCCACGATTTGGAAGACGTTGAACCCGTAGATTTTGAAGACAATTCAAATTCAACAGAGGAACAAGCGGTATAATCGACCGTATATATTATCCCCCTGCAACGGCAGGGGGATAACGCATTTTACGGGTATGAAAAAATTGTTGATTTTTGAAAGACGGAACTGTATGGAATAAAAGCTAACAAAACCAACTAATTTTTGAAAATGGTATTTGTGCAAAAGATAGAATTTTTGCGTGCAACCTTATGCGACTTGACAAAAAAAGAAACAAGTGTTATAATAAATCGATTGTATTGGGGAAATAGAGGCTAACTATGCCAAAATCTCAATGCATATCGAAAATATGAGCGGATTTACTTGTGAGAATCCGCAAAATAACGGTGACAGTATCGCACTTGTGTGCGTCTGTAATATAAACGTTAAAATTTTTGGGAAATGGAGGAAAACAGAGAATGCCAACCTTTAACCAACTTGTTAGACAGGGTCGTTCAGACAAAACGTATAAGTCCAAAGCTCCTGTGCTTCAAAAGGGTCTTAATACATTGACTAACAAGTCCACAGATCAGCCCGCACCTCAAAAGAGAGGCGTATGTACAAAGGTTTCCACAACAAGCCCTAAGAAGCCTAACTCCGCTCTTCGTAAGATCGCCAGAGTAAGACTTACAAACGGTCTTGAAGCAACAACCTACATTCCGGGTATCGGACACAACCTTCAAGAGCACTCGGTAGTTCTTATCAGAGGCGGAAGAGTACGTGACCTCCCCGGTGTACGTTATCACATCATTCGTGGTACGCTTGACGCTCAGGGCGTAGCAAACCGCAAACAGAGCCGTTCCAAGTACGGTGCAAAGGCACCCAAGGGTGCAAAGAAGTAATATTACTTCTGAACAAAACGTGAAGCAATTCGCTTCAAAATGAGAAGTAATTATTTTACTTCGAAAGGGTAAATAATAAAGCAATTTGAAACATCGTTTCTTTGTTATTCAAATTTTAATGTTTATATAACAGAGCACGCGAAACAGAAGTATTGCTTTTGAGTACCTATGATTTCATTTATTTAAATTTGATGAAGGAGGGAAGTACAGTGCCAAGAAGAGGTCGTATATCCAAAAGAGACGTATTGCCGGATCCTATGTACGGTTCTAAGTTGGTAACAAAACTTATCAACAACGTTATGTATGACGGCAAGAAGGGTGTAGCACAGACCATAGTTTACGATGCATTTGCTATCGTTGAGGCTAAGGTGGGTCAGAATGCCCTTGAAATTTTCCAGGAATCTCTTAACAATCTTAAACCCGCACTTGAAGTTAAGGCTCGTCGTGTAGGTGGTTCTACTTACCAGGTTCCTATGGAAGTTAGACCCGAACGTCAGCAGACACTCGCACTCAGATGGCTTATCGCTTATGCCAGAAAGAGAAGTGAGAGAACCATGGCTGAAAGACTTGCAGCAGAAATAATGGATGCAAGAAACAGCATGGGCGGTGCGTTCAAGAAGAGAGAAGAAATGCACAAGATGGCAGAAGCAAACAAGGCTTTTGCTCATTACAGATATTAATATCGAGGAGAACACAAAATTATGCCCAGAGAATATTCGCTTGAACATACAAGAAATATTGGTATCATGGCTCACATTGACGCGGGCAAAACCACGACTACCGAGCGTATCTTGTTCTACACAGGAAAAACTCACAAGTTGGGCGAGACTCACGAGGGTGCCGCAACCATGGACTGGATGGCTCAGGAGCAGGAAAGAGGTAT
>CAZGJC010000023.1:0-27607 GCA_964526505.1 uncultured Clostridium sp. | reverse complement strand
TTTGTTGCGGTTGTTCCGGTTCCAAACGAGTTGAGTCTATATATGCATACAGTATGTTCAGTCACAAATTACTCGAAATTCCCGTAAAATCAAAGGCAGCTTTAACTGGTGCTCTCGAAAGTAACGGTTACGTTACGTTCAAGTCAAAAAAGGATTTGGAGCAATTATACAGTACAATAATAAGCAATAACGATTTAAAAGCGGAAAAATACGAAAATTCGATATTGATAAAGATAAATAACGGAGAATATACGGATCACTATTATTTAGGTCACGTTGAAGACGACATATATCTGTTTTGCGGAATGAGGTCTACTTTATATACCGACATTGATTCGAACGGAAACAAATCATCGTCTTATTTATTATTACCTCTTCATTTGATTTCGGACGTTTCGATAAAATCGTCTCATTATCCGCAAATATATATAAACGTGGAATATGAATTGGACGGAGATCTGCAAGATATAAAAGACTTTTATGATGAGAGCGGTTGGTATGAAATAACTTGCAATGACAGCGAGATAGTTATTTCGGGATATAAAAATTTCGACGACGTTTTTTCCGAATCGGGAGGCTACAACGGTAATTTGACAAATCTTGAAATAAACAGTCCGTATCATATCAGGGTAGTAAATTACGATGGCAAAAATTTCTTTTCCGTATCGTTAGACTGACTTTATATTTTTTAAAATTTCACCGAGGAGATAACGTCTCCTCGGTTATTTTTTCGGAATTTTCTATCGCCGAATTTGATTTTTTATCACCATATATAGGGATTTTTTTGTTAATTAAAAATTTACAAATACGTTTTTTAAGATGTTTTATATAGGTGTTTACAACCCCCTTTATTTATGTTATAATATATATAATATTAATTATAGGCTTTTTTTAACACAAATTTTGCAACGGAAAAGAGACGGAATGGATTACTTAAAGGAAATTGAAGAAATATGGTCTATGGTAAAAGAGAGTTTGAGCAAAAAGATAAGTACTCCCGTGGTAAATCTTTGGTTTGGCAACTCGTCCATATTATCATATCAAAACGACACTGTTACAATAGGCGTAGAGTCCGAATTTAAAAAAGAGAGAATATGCGAAAAATACATTCCTTTGGTGGAGGATGTTTTTGAGGAAATAATGGGTTTTCACGTTACGGTAAATATCCGTGCGAACGTAAACTCGGACAGTCACGATGAATTGAAATTCAGACTTAACAAAACCACTATGTTCGACCGTCAAGCGGAGGCAACGTCAAAAGACACCTCGTCCATTGATTCTCGGAAACTTCTTTACGAGATCGAGGACAGAAAAAAACTTATGTCGGACAAGAAAACGGGAATAGGTTCTACTATGCCGTCGGTAAACTTCGAATACACGTTTGACAACTTTATCGTCGGTGGTTCGAACAAGTTTGCACACGCCGCTTGTTTTGCGGTATCCGAAACTCCCGCACAGGACTACAATCCGCTTTTCATATACGGTCCCAGCGGTCTCGGAAAAACTCACTTGCTTTACGCCGTTACCAACAAAATAAAAGAGCGTAATCCCGATGCGAAAATCATTTACATAAAGAGTGAGGACTTTACAAATCAGATGATTGAAAGTCTTTCAAAAAATGCGATGGGAAAATTCAGAGACAAATATCGAACCTGCGACGTTCTTCTCATAGACGATATTCAATTTATCGCCGGAAAGGAATCCACTCAGGAAGAATTTTTCCACACTTTCAACGCACTCTTTGAAGCAGGCAAGCAGATAATTCTCACGTCGGACAGACCGCCGAAAGATATAAAGACGCTTGAAGAGAGACTTGTAACAAGATTTGAGTGGGGTCTTATTGCGGATATACAACCGCCGGATCTCGAGCTCAGAATTGCAATTCTCAAAAACAAGATAGAGCAAGCGGGACTTGAAGTATCCGACGAGATAATTACGTATCTCGCTGAGAACTTACGCTCACACATAAGACAAATTGAGGGTGCGGTCAAGAAACTCGTTGCGATAAGATTTTTATCGGGCAGGGAAATTACGATGGAAATCGCAAAGAACTGCATAAACGAACTTCTTGGCGGTGAGGAACCCATAAACGTAACAGTAGACAAAATCTTCGCATCCATTGAGAAGAAGTTCGGCGTTAAAAAATCCGACCTTACGGGCAAGTCGAGAGTCAAGGAAATAGCACATGCAAGGCACGTTGCAATATTCCTTATCAGAGACGTTACCGAAATGTCCTATCCTAACATCGGAAAACTTTTCAACCGTGACCACACAACCATAATCGCATCCGAGGAAACGGTGAGAAAGAAACTTTCAAGCGACAGAACGCTTGAAGCGACTATAAATGAAATATTAAAAGAAATCAAAGAATAATTTTTTAAATTCGTTTTTCAATTTGGTTTTTATCGAGTTTTCAACAAGTACTGCGACACAGAGAAATCCTTTAAGTAAAAGAGATTGAGGGTTTTCCACAACCGGTTTTCATAAAACGGCATACTGTGGAAAAGTGAATTTTTGTCGCAGTGAACTACGACATCAAAAATTTTCGCTTTTTTCCCCGTGAATTTTCGGTAGGAGTCGTTGTTTTCAGGCTGTTTTTAGGAAGATTTACACGGGTGGTTTGGGAGAAATTTTCCTTATGGAATAAGGAGTGGAGGGCGATTTCCACAAATTTTCGCTCCCTACTGCTACAACTGAAAATATTCTTTCATTCTTTCTTTCATACACTCGTTCTATCACACGTGCGTGCGTAGCCGTGTCGTACTCGGTGAAATCAAAATCCATTATTCGAACTTTTGGGAGGTTCACATTTATGAAAATTACGTTTAACAGACAGGAAATGAGCAACAGAATAGCACCTCTTATGAGCGTTGTGTCGGGCAAAAGCACGCTTACGGCAGTTGAGGGTATTCTTATAGAGGCGACCCAACCCGGATCTTGCACCATGACGGCGTTTGACCTTGAAAAGGGAATGAAGATAAAGGTTGACTGCGACGTACTCGAAGAGGGTTCGTATATAATCAACGCCCAGAAGTTCAACCAAACGCTGAAAGTTATGGACGGGGAATTCATTACTTTGACGGTAGACTCCAAATTGCAGGCAACATTTGAGTGCGGTATATCGTCACACAAAACAGGATCTCTCAAATCCGAAGAATTCCCCGAAATTCCGAACCTTAACACGGAAAAGGGATTTGTGGTAAGTCAGGCTACTCTCAAAAAGATGCTCTCACGTGTGTCGTATGCCATGGCGGTAAACGACAACACACGTCCCATGCTCAACGGTTGTTTCGTTAAAACCGAAGAGGGTAAGATAAGTGTGGTTGCGTGCGACAGTTTTAAACTTGCGGTTTGCACGTGTCCCGCAGAAATAAACAAATTGGAAAATTCGACCAGAGGCGTTGAATATTCGTTTATAATTCCCTCAAAATCGGTAAATGAAATAATCAAACTTTTGTCCGATGACGAGGAAGACACGGTTACCGTATTTATGAGTTACAAAAATATGGTACTTGCGTTTGACAATCTTACGTTCTTTACAAAACTTATAACCGCAGAATATCTCGATTACAACAGAATCATAATCAAAAATCACAAAATAGAGGTAGTGGTAAACAAGCACGAACTTATATCCGCTCTCGAACGTGCGTCGATAATCACGGAAGAGAGAATTGAGAGAGCGGTTCGTTCTCACGTAAGAATCATAGCGGAGGATGACGTTATAAAGGTTTCGGCTGTATCGGCGGCGGGAAGCATTTACGACGAAGTTAATTCAAAACACACGGGAGACCGTATCTCGATTGCGTTCAACAACAGATTTCTTCTTGACAGCGTAAGAGCTTGTTCTTACGACACCATAAAGATTTCCATGACGTCCCCTTTCTCGGGAATAAACATAGAACCGGCACAACCCAAAGAGGGTGAGAGCGAATTGTTTATGCTTCTTCCCGTAAGAACCAAGGATTGATAAAAAATGATCTGCAAAAAGATAAGGGTTGAAAATTTCAGAAATATCGAATTTTCCGAAATTCCTCTGTCTCCGAAAGCCAACATCTTTATCGGCGAAAACGCACAAGGAAAAACAAACCTTATTGAGGCGATATATTACACCGCACTTTGCAGGAGTTTCAGGCTGGGAACGGACAGAGATCTTATAAAATTCGGGTCGGAGTTTGCGAAAATAGAAAACACTTATGCCGACGATCTCCGAGACGTTAAGGTTTCAGCAACAATCTTTGCGGACAGGAGACAAAAGCGTATTGAGCAAAACGGTCTTAAAGTGTCGAAGGCGTCGGATATGGTCGGAGCGTTCAAGGTCGTACTGTTCTGCCCGGAACATTTATCGATAGTCAAAGAGGGTCCGTCGGTCAGAAGAAATTTTCTTGACGTCGCAATATCGCAGATAAGACCGCTTTACGTCAAATCACTTCAACGATATCAGACGATACTCAAAGAGAGAAATTCTCTTATAAAACTTGCCGAACAAAACCCGACTCTGTTTGAGTCGGATGCCGACGTATGGTCGGATCAACTTGCACGTGAGGCGTCGAAGATTACCGTTTACAGAATGGAATATTTGAGTCAACTCAAAGAATACGTCAAGGACATACTTTCGGAAATGACGGGACAGAGCGAAAATCCGACACTGACTTACATCTCGTCGTGCAAGTTGTCGGAGGACGAACTTTCGGACGAGAAAAAAGTCGAAGAGGCTTACAGAGGGCTTTATTTTGCCCACAAAGACCGAGAAATTTGCGTTGGAGCGACTTTGTGGGGGATCCACAAGGACGACATAGAAATAAAATTAAACGGCAACAGTGCCAAAATTTTCTGTTCTCAGGGTCAACAGAGGTCAATTGCACTTGCAATGAAACTTGCCGAGGGTGAAATGATAAAGAAAAACTGCACAGGAGAATATCCGGTATTTTTGCTTGACGACGTTCTCTCTGAACTTGACACGGCAAGAAAGAAGTATTTGATTTCAAGTCTCTCCGACAAGCAGGTGATTATGACCACTTGCGAGCGTGTGGAAGTCGGCGGTGCGTCTGTGATATACGTTCGGGGCGGAGAGTATTTTTACGATGAGAAATACACTCAAAGAATA
Source organism: uncultured Clostridium sp. (assembly GCA_964526505.1). GTDB lineage: Bacteria > Bacillota > Clostridia > Oscillospirales > CAG-272 > SVTX01. The sequence goes on along the minus strand of CAZGJC010000023.1, from coordinate 22,503 downwards.
AGTCCGTGTGCGGATTGAATTATCAAAATTAAGGCATTTGTCGAATTTTAAAATCGGAAACGAATATCAAAAGAGAGAATATATATGTTTCTTCACGCAGGAAATAACAAAAACATAAGAGAAAAGGATATTATAGGAATTTTCGACGCAGACAATTCCACTATATCGTCCGTTACGAGAAAATATCTGTCCGAGGCGGAGAGAGAAGGTCTTGTTATATCGGCAAAAGACGAAATTCCAAAATCCTTTATCCTTTACAAAGAAAACGGAAAATACAAGATTTGCTTTTCACAAATATCGACGCAGGCTCTTATAGGAAGAACCGTATACGGGATATGACAAGCGAATTTCAGACACACAAATAAACGAAAGGCAGAAAAGTAAATGTCAGAAGCAGAAAAGAATACTTACGACGAGAGTGGGATACAAGTCCTTGAAGGTCTTGAAGCGGTAAGAAAACGTCCGGGTATGTACATCGGTACTACGTCGATACGTGGTCTTCACCATCTTGTTTACGAAATAGTCGACAACTCGATAGACGAGGCGTTGGCGGGATATTGCGATAAAATCACGGTAACGATAAATTACGACAACAGCATAACCGTTGAGGACAACGGAAGAGGTATTCCGGCAGGTATTCACCCGAAAGAGGGTATTCCTACGCCCGAAGTCGTTTACACGATACTTCACGCAGGCGGAAAATTCGGCGGTGGCGGATACAAAATCGCCGGGGGACTTCACGGTGTGGGTGCATCGGTTGTTAACGCACTTTCTCTTTGGGTTGAACTTGAAGACTCATACGACGGAAAACTTTACACCGAAAGATTTGAGCGTGGAAAGGTTGCACGAAAGTTTACGTGTCAAGGTGAGTGTGCGGAGCGTCCTCACGGCGTAAGAGTTACGTTTAAGCCCGACCCCGAAATTTTCGAAGAGACCGTATTTGACTACGATATACTTCTCAACCGTATGAGAGAGCAATCGTTCCTCAATGCGGGCATAAGAATTGTGCTTATAGACAACAGAGCGGACGAGCCTGTTGAGACCGATCTTCAATTTGAGGGCGGAATTAAGAGTTTTGTTTCGTATCTGACGGAGCAGAGGCACAACGACCCCGTACACGATGAAGTTATCTATATGAGAGGCGAAAAGGACACAAGCATTGCCGAAGTTGCACTTCAATACAACGACGGTTACAACGAATGCGTTATGACGTTCGCCAACAATATGAACACCATAGAGGGCGGTACGCACGAAACCGGATTCAAGTCGGGTCTTACGAGAGTTATAAACGATTATGCACGCAAAAACGGCATACTCAAAGACAGCGATAAAAACCTTTCCGGTGAAGACGTAAGAGAGGGACTTTGTGCTATCGTGTCGGTAAAACTCGAAAACGCACAGTTTGAAAGCCAGACGAAAGCGAAACTCGGAAACTCCGATATAAGAACTCTCGTTGAAAATACGGTAAACCAGAAACTTGCCGATTATTTTGAGGAAAATCCCAACACGGCGAAAGCGATAATCGAAAAGTCTCTTGCGGCATCCAGAGCGAGAGAAGCGGCAAGAAAGGCAAGAGAGGCGACCAGAAGAAAAGGATTGCTTGAAGGAAGTACCCTTCCCGGAAAACTCCGTGATTGCAACGAAAGAAATGCGGAACTTACGGAACTTTATCTTGTAGAGGGAGACTCCGCAGGCGGTTCGGCTACGCAGGGAAGAAACTCCAAATTCCAAGCGATATTGCCTTTGAGAGGTAAGGTTCTCAACGTTGAAAAGACAAGACTTGACAAGGTTTATTCCAATCTTTCACTCATCCCGATAATCCAGGCACTCGGTTGCGGAATAGGCGAAGAATTCGATATAAACAAACTTCGTTACGGTAAGATAATAATTATGGCGGATGCCGACGTTGACGGTTCTCACATAAGAATTTTGCTTCTTACGTTCTTTTTCAGACATATGCGTCAACTTATTGATGACGGTCACATATATCTCGCACAGCCACCCCTTTACAAGGTTTACAGAAAAGGTGCGAAACCCGGAAACGAAAAATATGCATTTTCCGACGCAGAAAGAGACAAATACATTCTCGAACTCGGCGGAGAAAACGGCAAGCATCTTATTGAAGCCGACAGATACAAGGGTCTTGGTGAAATGGATGCGGATCAACTTTGGGAAACTACTATGGACCCGGCAACGAGAACAATTTTGCGTGTAACCGTTGAGGACGCTATGGCTTGCGACGAAATGTTCTCACTTCTTATGGGTGACAAGGTTGAACCCAGAAGAATATTTATCGAACAGAACGCAGATCTTGCGGAAAATCTCGATATTTGATTTTTGAAATTTGCATTGAAAAGCGACACGCACAGTTGTCGTTGAACGTGTACACGTAAGTTCCGGTACTGTGTAAAAGTTTTGAAAAACGCAAATTTCGTATTTGTTGAAAACTTGATGAAAAAGTCGATTTGAGTCGAAATTTTCCACAATTGTTAAAAAGTTACGACGCTTGAAATAATATCGGTAAAATCGGGAAATTATTTCAGATTCGTTTGAGTTTTCAATAACTTTGAAAATTAAAAAATCAAAAAACGGACTTTTCCACAAGTTGTGAAAAAGTATGTGGAAAAGTATGAAAATCACGGGGAGGGTAAGTTGAAATTTTTCAAAAATAAATTTTTCATATGTCTTCTCTGTATATCTCTGGCGATATGTATTTTCGGAACCGTATTTTCGATTATGGGTGTCGGAAATACGGTAAAGCGTATTGTCGGAGACGTGTTATCACCTATGGAAGAGGGAATAACAAACATAAAAAAGTCATTGGAGGGGTATGCACTTTATTTTTCGGGTATGAACAATCTCATAGACGAAAATCAAGAGTTGAAAGACGAGATTGACAAACTTAAAGAAAAATTATACAGTGCAAATCTTGCCGAAGAAGAAAATCAGAGGCTTAGGGACTACATATCGGTAAAGGAAGAACACGGCGATTTTGAACTGACGGAAGCGTTGATAATCGGTACGCAGTCCGAAAACTACACGTCTTTTGTCAAGATAAACAAGGGAACTGATAACGGTATAGCGGTCAATATGCCCGTTATAGTATCGGGCGGACTTGTCGGATGCGTGAGCGAGGTCGGTTCAAACTGGGCTTTTGTGAGAATTATATGCGAGGCGTCGGCAGGCGTTGGCGGATATATTTCACGAAGCGGTGAAATAGGCGTGGTCGTGGGAGATATCACTTACAGTGCAAGCGGAGTTTGCAAACTCAAATATCTTGATATCGATGCGGATATAGAGATAGGGGATGCGGTTTACACAAGCGGTACGGGAAGTGTATATCCTGGAGGGCTTCTTATAGGTCACGTGTCTTCTATCGGAATTGACGAATATTCACGCTCCAAAACGGCAACCGTCACCTGTGCGGTGGATTTTAAAAATCTCAATTACGTTATGGTGGTTACCGGATTTGAGATGAAGAGTGTTGTTGGTGAAGGCGATGAATAAGTCTCGGAAAAAGTACAGGAAGGCAATAAGTGCAAAAGTTACGGTTACCGTGATTATACTTTCACTGATACTTGTTGTTTTGTCCTTGTTTCAGGTTTCATTTTTTAAAGTATTCGGAAAAGTTCCGGCACTTGTTTTGAGTTTTGTGTGTGCCACAGGTTTTGTCTTCGGCGAGAAACTCGGCGGTGTTTGCGGTATTGTGGGAGGATTTTTCATTGATATCGTGGGAAGTGACGGGATATCGTTTTCTCCGCTGATATTTATGCTTGCGGGATATTTTTGCGGATATTTTCTGAAAATATTTTTAAGGAAAAACTTTTTGTCTTTTCTTATATATTCGTCATTTACAGGTCTTGCACGAGCGTGTTTGACACTCGGGTATTTTGCACTTAACACGGCACATTTTAACATAATTACGATATTTACAAAAACTTTATTGCCCGAATTTTTCTCGTTTATCATATTTGCACCTCTTTCCTATTTTATTTGTTTGGGGACAGAGAAGATTACGGAGAAAATAAAGGCGTGAGATTTTCTCCCTCAAAAAACAGAAAAAATTAAGATTTAAATACAGAAAAATTTTTCAACAACGGCGTTTGAAAAAATGAAAAACGCCCGGTGTATTCAGAAAGGTACGGTTACAAAAATGGATAAGAAAACGCACGATAACGACGTGTACTTATTTGAAAATCAAAAAGTGGTTGACATAAATATGGAGCGTGAGGTAAAGAAGTCATTTATCGAATACTCCATGTCCGTAATTATGTCTCGTGCTTTGCCTGATGTCAGAGACGGTATGAAACCGGGTCAGAGACGTGTAATTTACGCTATGTACGAGGACCACTTGACTCATGACAAGCCGTTTCGAAAGTCGGCTACCACCGTCGGTAACGTGCTTGGTAGATACCATCCGCACGGTGACAGTTCGGTATACGGTACAATGGTAAGAATGGCACAGCCGTTCTCACTCCGTTATACTCTCATAGAAGGTCACGGAAACTTCGGTTCGGTAGACGGTGACCCGCCTGCGGCATACCGTTATACGGAAGCACGTCTTGACAAGATTGCGGATGAAATGACAAGAGACCTTGAAAAAGAGGTAGTTGAATATCAACCCAACTTCGACAACAGACTTCGTGAGCCTGTTGTACTTCCGTCACGTTTTCCGAACTTTCTTGTAAACGGTTCGGTAGGTATTGCCGTCGGTATGGCTACGAACGTACCTCCTCACAATCTCGGTGAAGTTATAGACGGTACCATATACAGAATGGAAAACCCCGACTGTTCGGTAGCGGACCTTATGCAATTTATAAAAGGTCCCGATTTCCCGACGTACGGAACAATTCACGGCACGCAGGGTATAGTTGACGCTTACACTACGGGTAAGGGACGCATAAGTGTTCGTGCAAAAGCGGAAGTTGACGAAGAACACAGAAGAATTATCGTTACGGAAATTCCCTATATGGTAAACAAGTCCATGCTTTGCGAAAATATTGCGGACCTTGTTAAGGAAAAGCGAATCGAGGGAATTACCGATATGCGTGACGAATCCGGTCGTGACGGTATGAAGATAGTTATCGAGTACAAGAGAGACGCAAACGGTCAGATTATACTCAATCAACTTTACAAATACACGCAGATGCAGGATACCTGTGCTATAAATATGCTTGCGGTTGTAGGTCAGAGACCTATGGTACTTTCACTTCCTCAGATACTTGACTATTACATTGAGCATCAGGAAAACGTTATAAGAAGAAGAACCGAATTCGACCTCAACAAAGCGAAAGCAAGAGCTCACATATTCGAGGGTTACAAAATCGCTCTTGACAACATTGACGAGATAGTCGAAATAATGAAGACTTCTCCGTCTATTCCCGTATCCAAGCAAACGCTTATGGAACGCTTCGGTCTTACCGATATACAGGCACAGGCGATTGTTGAGATGACGCTCGGTCGTCTGACGGGTATGGAAAGACAGAAGATACAGGATGAACTTGACAGACTCCACGCACTTATAGCGGAACTTGAAGGCATACTTGCCGACGAGGGCAAAATCAAGGAAATCATAAAGACGGAGATGCTTGAAATAAAGGACAAGTATTCCGATGAAAGAAGAACACGCATTGAAATTGCGGAAAACGAAATAGATCTTGAAGATCTTATCGAAAAGCACAATTGCGTAATTACTCTTACACATGCGGGATACATCAAGAGACTTCCGGCAGACACGTATTCGGCACAGAGAAGAGGCGGTAAGGGAATTACCGCTATGGCAACGAGAGACGAGGACTTTATAGAAAAAGTTGCAGCCGTTTATTCACACTCGCTTATAATGTTCTTTACAAACCGTGGAAGAGTGCAGACGATGAAAGCGTTCAAAATTCCGGAAGCGTCAAGAACGTCCAAGGGTTCAAATCTTGCCAATTTGCTTGAACTTGCATCAGGTGAGAAAGTTACGTCGATGATAAGCGTAAGTGAGTTCGGAGAGGGCGAATACCTCACGATGATAACAAAGAACGGTGTTATAAAGAAAACGTTGCTTTCGGAATACGAGTATCAGAGAAAGGGCGGAAAGATTGCAATAAATCTTGACGATGACGACGAGTTACTCTTTGTTACAAAGACCGACGGAAACGCCCAACTTATTATCGCAACTCACAACGGTTCCGCAGTCAGATTTGACGAATCACAGGTAAGACCCATGGGAAGAACCGCAAGAGGCGTCAAGGGAATCAGTCTCAAAGACGGAGATTACGTTGTGGGCGTTGCCCAAGTTGAAGAGGGCAAAACGCTTCTCACGATTACGGAAAACGGATACGGAAAGAGAACCGAATACGATGATTTCCGTCTTATGAAGCACAGAGGCGGTTCGGGTGTAACCTGCCACAACGTAACCGAAAAGACGGGACCTCTTTCCGGTATTCTTTCGGTTGACGACGATGATGACGTTATGATGATAACCAACGAGGGCATAATTATAAGAACTCCGTCAAAAGACATTTCACTCTATTCGAGAACTGCGTCGGGTGTTATCACTATGCGTCTTGAAGAGGGTCAAACCGTTGCCAACATAACGAAGGTTGCAAGAGAAGAAAATCAAGATGGCGAGGACACGGACGGAGAAGAATCGTCGGAAGAAAATGCGGTATCAAATGAGACATACAGCACAGAGGGCAGCACAGAGAATACTTCCGCAGAGGAATAATATATGAATTTTATAAAAAGGCATATAAAACTCATTTCGATTATCGTTTTGGTTTGCGTTATTGCTTCGTGCGTCGGAATATTTGCTTATTGCAACGCAAACAACGCTCCCGACATTGAAACCGTAAGAGACAGATTTATTTATCTTATTGAGGGGTCAAAGCAGGTAAACGAGATATTTTTCGGAGAGGGACTTCCCGTATACGTAAGGGAAAGTTCCCTTGCCGAACAAAAGCACGTATACATAGGTGAGCAGAACAGAGGATACGAGAAAGTTATGGAAGTGTCTCCGTATCTTATAATAGACGATATGAAAACAGAGGCACAAAAAATTTATTCGTCGGCGTTTTGCAACGGTCTGTTCGAGAGTTGCTTTGAGGGTATTTTATCCGACGGAGTAACGCTTATCGAATACACGGAAATTGACAACTGGCTATATCAAAGCACGTCACGAGACGTTCTTATAAACAGGGAAAGAATTTATCTTTACGACACAATGAAAATAGTAAGACCTTCAAGAGGGGAATACGTGAACGTGGAGATAGAGTCTTATCTTATTGACACGCCCGAGAATATTCAAACCGAGAAGTTATCCTTTATATACGAGGATGGCAATTGGTATTTGGATTCTCCGACGTATTGATTTTTACTTTGAGGGCTTGATATGTATAAAAAAATTCCCAAAACGAAAAAATTTGCCGCAACCGTATTTGTCACGGTTTTGCTCGGCGTCGGTATTTTTATGATTTTTATGGGCGGTGCGGAAATTTTGCCACTGCCGGGACTTGCACAGTTTTTGGGCGTTATTTGCGTTGTGGCGGCGATATTCATTCTGTCACGGCGAACGCTCAAAGATTACACGTACGAAATAGCGAAAACCGAAAGAGTCGTAACTCAACGGGAGTTAGACGAATGCGGAGAAAAAACTCTTTACGATTTTCTTATATACGAGAGAAAAGGTTGGAGGGACATCACCGTTTGTCGTGTGGGACTTGACGAAGTTAAAGAGGCTGTTGAGATAACCCCAAAAAACAAATCTTCATACAAAAAGTCCGACGCAAACAAAAAACGTTACACTTACGACGCACAGTTTGCACCGTGGCACAGGCTTCGCATACTCATAAATGACGATACGGTGGTATATTTGACTTTTGACGAGGAACTTTACGATATTCTTAACCGATAAAATTAAACGCCGGCTCGAATATATATTTGAGTCGGCGTTTGGGTTTTTATTTTAGGTATATGCTGAAAAAGGAGAATTTATGTACAAACTTTTTGTGGTTGAGGATGACCCGGGAATTGCGGAGTCGGTTAAGAGTTTGGCTGAGTCTTGGGGATTTTGCGTTCATTGCGTTGAAGATTTTTTCAACGTGACGGCTGAATTTGCAAAATTTGACCCACACATAGTACTGCTTGACATATCTCTGCCTTTTTACAACGGTTATTATATTTGCGGTGAAATAAGAAAATTTTCGAAAGTTCCCATTGTGTTTCTGTCCTCGGCTTCCGACAATATGAATATGATTATGGCTATGAATATGGGAGCGGATGATTTCATACCGAAGCCTTTCGACGGAAATTTGCTCATGGCGAAAATAGGTGCGTTACTTAGGAGAACGTATGATTTTTCGTCGCAAATTTCGATTATCGAACATCGTGGAGTAATTCTCAACACAGATGACGGCAGTGTGATTTTCAACGGAGAGAAAATATTGTTGTCAAAAAACGAATACCGCATTTTATACGTTTTAATGACAAACAGAGGACGTGTGGTAAGCAGAGAAAATTTGATTGAAAAGTTATGGCAGACCGACAGTTTTATTGATGATAATACTTTATCGGTCAACGTAAACAGGCTCCGTCACAGATTAGAGGACGCAGGTGTTTGCGATTTTATAAAAACCAAATTCGGTCAAGGATACATAATTGAAGATTGAGAGGCGACGGAGATTTGTATTTTTTCAGATATTTAAAAAGCAAATTGTGTGTGATTTTGTTGCTTGCTCTGTTTTTTACGGTATTTATTGTGGCTTTTTGTCTTTACAAACTACCGTGGCAGGCTGTAATATATCCGAGCGTTGTCTGTTTGGTATTCGGAATTATATATTTGATTTGTGATTTTTTACGTGAATTGAAAATACATAAAAAACTGACACGGATAAAAGAGATAAACGATATTGCGGATATTGATATGTCCGAGTGCGGTGACGGATTATGCGACGATTATAAGGAGATAGTCAGGCTTATCTCGGACGAACACAGAACGTATCAGACAATTTGCGATGGAAAATATTCGGATATGATAGGGTACTACACTCTTTGGGTTCACCAGATAAAAACGCCGATATCTTCAATGAAATTAAGGCTTCAAGGTGATGATTCAAATCAGGCACGTCTCCTGCTTGCGGACTTGCACAGAATAGAGCAATACGTTGAGATGGTTCTTACGTTTTTACGATTAAATTCCGACGGTTCGGATTTTGTTTTTCGTGAATATGATCTTGACGATATTATAAAGCAGGCAATAAGGAATTTTGCGGGGGAATTTATAATCAGACAAATAAGTATTGATTACACTCCGTGCAATTCAAAAGTCATAACAGACGAAAAGTGGTTATTGTTTGTAATCGAACAGGTGATTTCAAATTCGCTGAAATACACGAAGAGCGGTAGCGTGAGTATTTATCTTGACACCGATATGCAATTAAAGATAGTTGACACGGGAATAGGCATTGATAGTCGGGATCTGCCGAGAATTTTTGAAAACGGATTTACGGGATTTAACGGAAGAAGTGACAAAAAAGCAAGCGGAATAGGGCTTTATCTTTGCAAATCCGTTTGCGACGCTCTCGGTCACACGATAAATATAAAGTCGGAGATAGGCTTGGGAACTACGGTGTGCATAGGTTTATTACGGCAAAAACTTGAAATTGAATAATTTCTTACGTAAACGTAAGAATAAAGGGGAGAATTGTAAGCAAATTCGATTGCAAGTCAATTTTCCCTTTTGATATAATAATGACAGAAATCGCAAGGAGGATTTTTGTTATGAGTATTTTAAAGGTATGCGGAGTGCAGAAAGTTTACACGACACGGTTCGGTGCAAACAAAGTCGAGGCACTTAAAAACGTAAATTTCAGTGTTGAAAGCGGTGAATACGTCGCTATTATGGGTGAATCGGGTTCGGGTAAAACAACGCTCCTCAATATTTTGGCGTCACTCGACAAGCCGACATCCGGTCAGGTTATTATCGACGGTGAGGACACTTCCGCAATAGACGAGTCGCACGCCGCACTTTACAGGCGTGAAAAACTCGGATTTGTATTTCAGGAATTTAATTTACTTGACACGTTCAGTGTAGAGGACAATATATTTCTTCCGCTTGTGCTTGCAGGGAAGTCTTACAAAGAGATGAGCGATAGGTTATCTTCGATATCCGACAGGCTCGGAATATCCGGAATTTTAAAAAAATTTCCGTATGAAATATCGGGAGGTCAAAAGCAGAGAGTTGCGGTTGCAAGGGCGTTGGTTACAAATCCGAAACTTATTCTTGCGGATGAGCCTACGGGAGCGTTGGATACAATGGCAACCGACGAACTGCTTAATTTGTTTTCGGACATAAATTCGGACGGTCAAACCATAATTATGGTTACTCATTCGGTAAAAGCGGCAAGTCATGCGGGACGAGTGTTATTTATAAAGGACGGAGAAGTTTACCACCAGATATACAAAGGCAACTGCACAAACGAGCAGATGTATCAAAATATTTCCGACACGCTTACGGTACTTGCGACGGGTGGTGAGCGTAAATGAGCAAAGGCTTTTATACAAAACTTGCATTTGACGGAATACGCAAAAACAGAAGGTTATATTTCCCGTACGTTTTGACGGGTTCGGTTATGGTAATGATGAGTTATATTATTTTCTTTCTGTCGTCGTCGGATATTTTGGATAATATGAAAGGCGGAGGAACTCTCCGCAGTTTATTGCCTATCGGCAGTGTGGTTGTGGGCGTATTTTCTCTGATTTTTATGTTTTACAGCAATACGTTTATTATGCGTAGAAGAAACAGGGAGTTCGGTCTTTACAACGTTTTGGGAATGGACAAGTACAATATCGGCAGAATAATGATTTCCGAAAATTTGATTTCGGCAATACTTTCAATTGTCGGCGGATTGTTCTTCGGTATTTTGTTTTCGAAATTTTCCGAACTTATTATGTGCAATATTTTGCTGGAAGATATAGAATATGAGTGGAGAATAGACTTTTTGTCCGCCGTCAAGGTTACGATTTTGTTTTTGGGAATATTTGCGGTGCTTTTGATAAATTCGCTTATAAGAGTTTTCCGCAGTCGCCCTACGGAACTTTTAAAAAGCGACAGATTAGGTGAAAAACCGCCGAAGGCAAATTTTGTTGTGGCAATTATCGGTGCGTTGATTTTGGCGGTAGCGTATGCGATAGCATTATCGGTGGAGCAACCGACTGTTGCAATAGTCTCGTTTATGATAGCGGTTGTTATGGTAATAATCGCAACTTATATGTTATTTGTTTCCGGGTCTGTCGCTCTGTGCAAAATACTTCAAAAGAACAAGAGATATTATTACAGGAAAAATCATTTTGTGTCTGTTTCGTCGATGTCTTACCGTATGAAGCGTAACGGTGCGGGGCTGGCGTCGATTTGTATTCTCATTACGATGGTTTTGGTTATGCTGTCATCGACAACGAGTTTATATGCAGGCACGGAGGAGACGATAAAGAACACGTATCCTTATGATATTTCAATGAAATTCAATATACCCGATATGAGTTATTATACGCAGGAAAATATAAAGCACATATCGGACGGGATAGACAGGGTTGTATCGGAGAAAAAAGACGAGATAAGATATGCCGGTGTGGATATTGCCGGATATATTACAAACGACGGAATAATAACGGACACCGAGTCAATTTATGAATTTGATTTATACAGTTACGACAGAGTAGGATATTTACACATAATATCGCTTTACGATTACAACAGGATAATGGAAAAAAGTGAAGTCCTCGCCGACGATGAATGTCTTCTTTACGAGTTCAGAATGGAATATGACGGTGATACTTTCAAAATACAGGATTGCGATGAACTTAAAGTAAGAAAACCCAACGATGAAATTTTCGATTATACTTATTCGAAAATTCAACTTGTACCTACACTGACGATTGTGGTCAATGACTTGGAAAAATTGCTCTCGCCCATAACAAACAACAAAAACAGTTTCGGTGCGGATATTCTGTCTCCTTTTTACGTGTGTGAATTTAACACCGATTTATCGTCGAACGAACAAATAGACCTTATATACACCATAAGAGCGAATTTAGACGATATAGTCATAAAGAACGAAGATGGAAGTTACGGATACAGTCTAATCGGCAAAGAAGAGGAATATAAAACCATGTTCGGTCTTTATGCGGGTCTGTTTTTTGTGGGAATTTTGCTTAGCATAATTTTTATATTCGCAACGGTATTGATAATATATTACAAGCAAATTTCGGAAGGATACGAGGACAGGGACAGATTTGAAATTATGCAAAAGGTCGGTATGACCAAAAAAGATATACGGAAATCCATAAATTCACAGGTCATTACCGTGTTTTTCTCGCCTCTGCTTTTAGCGGGACTGCATTTGGGATTTGCGTTTCCCATAACTTGGAAAATGCTTCAAATGTTCAATTTTGAAAATATGGCTTTTATGATTGTTGTAAATATAATCTGCTTTGCGGTGTTTGCGGTGATTTATGCGATTGTTTACAAGATAACTTCGAACGCATATTACAGGATAGTATGTTCGGATAAAAAATAAGACAAAAAAGGTTTGCCGAAATTCGGCAAACCTTTTTTGCGTGTTTTCATTTTAATTAAATCTTTTTCATTCCCTCGAATGAAAGCGATGCGTTACCCGTGATACTTACGCTATTCTCCGAGACGTTGACTATAAGGTCTCCGCCCTGTGTCTTTACGGTGATATCGCAATCGGTATCACACAGACCGAGTTTTGTTGCCACAACTGCGGAAGCACAAGCACCGGTTCCGCAAGAGAGCGTTTCACCGACGCCTCTTTCCCAAACTTTCATTTTTATTGTGCGTCTGTCTATCACACGAATAAATTCGACGTTTGTTCTGTCGGGGAACAGGGGTGAGTATTCAAATTCCATACCGACACGAGAGAGGTCTATATTTTCGATTTTATCGGAGAAAACAACGGTATGCAAACTTCCCATTGATATACAGGATACGTTATAATTGCTTTCTCCAACGCTTACGGGAGTATTGAGTATTTCTCCGCACTCCGACGGGATATTTACGTGAAGTTTATCTGCGTCAAGTTCGTATTTGCCGACGTTTACGGTAACAGAGCCGACCTCTCCGCCGGAGATTATGCAGTGAACGTCGCAAGGACCGCCGTACGTATCGATGGTTACGTCGGTGACTTCGACTATTCCGTTATCGTAGAGATACTTTGCCACGCAACGGATAGCGTTTGCGGCAAGTTTACCTTCACTGCCGTCACTGTTGAAAATACGCATTTTCGAATCATAGCGTTTCGAACGTTCTATTAAAACCAGACCGTCTGCACCTATACCCGTATGCCTGTTACAAAGTTGAAGAGCGAGTGATTCGGGACAGTTTACGCTGCCGTCACGGTTATCTATGAGTATATAGTCGTTACCCGAGGTTTCCATTTTTGAGAATTTAAGCGTCATACGCTCGCTTCTCATATGATTGAGGTCAACAAGTTCGGTATTAAATTCGTCCCAACGGCTTGCTATAACGTCTGCCAATGCGTTTGCGGTATCAATTGCCGTAAGCATAGCGATGTTTTCTTGTATCGCTTTACGGTGAAGAGCGATACTTTGTTCCACTGTGGAGTCAACGATTGCTCCCGTATAGACGATAAACGATATTTGACCGTTTTCCATAAGTTGATATATTCTGTCCGATTTATCAACGTTTTCCACAACTTCAACGTCAACGCCGAGTCTGGCAATGGATTTAGCCGTGCCTTCGGTGGCGTATATTTTCATATTAAAGTCGGAGAACTTTTTCGCTATGGAAACGATTTCGTGGTAGTCTCTGTCATCAACCGAGAGGAACACGCCCGTATTTGCCTTATCTTTGATATTTACCTTAAATCCCGCCGCAACAAGACCTTTGTAAATTGCCTCGTTCAAAGTTTTACCTATACCGAGAACTTCACCCGTGGATTTCATTTCGGGACCGAGTTGCGTGTTTACGTCGTTAAGTTTTTCAAAGGAGAAAACGGGAACTTTTACGGCGTAGTACGGAGGACATTTGTAAAGTCCCGTGCCGTAACCGAGAGACGAGAGTTTTTTACCTATCATTACCTTGGACGCAAGGTCTACCATAGGAACGTTTGTTACTTTACTGATATAAGGAACGGTACGTGACGCACGGGGGTTAACCTCGATTACGTACAATTCGTTATTGTAAATAAGGTACTGAATATTTACAAGTCCTTTTGTGCCGAGTTTGAGAGCGAGTGTTGTGGAACAGTCGATTATTTTTTGTTCCATATAGTCGGTAAGATTATACGGAGGATAGACGGCTATTGAGTCACCAGAGTGGATACCGGCACGCTCGATATGCTCCATAATACCGGGGATAAGTACGTCCTCACCGTCGGAGATAACGTCAACTTCAAGTTCGGTTCCTTGCATATATTTATCGACAAGCACAGGGTTGTCGATGCCGGTTGAGAGTATCTTATCCATATAGGTTTCAATATCCTGAGCCTCGTTTGCTATGACCATATTTTGTCCGCCTATTACGTATGAGGGACGAACAAGCACGGGGTAACCGAGTTTTTCTGCGGCGGAGAGTGCTTCTTCTTTTGTCATAACACCGATACCCGACGGGCGTTTGATTCCGCATTCTTCGAGAAGGGCTTCAAATCTCGCTCTGTCTTCCGCAAGGTCTATTCCGTCGGCAGACGTACCCAAAACGGGAATGCCCATCTTATCAAGGAAATTTGTGAGTTTTATGGCGGTTTGACCACCGAATGCCACAACGACTCCGACAGGCTTTTCAAGTTGAATTATATCGTATACGTCTTCGGACGTCAAGGGTTCAAAATAGAGTCTGTCGGCAACGTCAAAGTCGGTTGAGACGGTTTCGGGATTATTATTGACAATTGCCACATCATAGCCCATTTCTTTAAGCGACCATACGCAATGAACCGACGAATAGTCAAATTCAATGCCTTGACCTATTCTGATAGGACCGGATCCCAAAACGAGAACGGTTTCTTTTTCGGGACGGAGATAATTTTTAGCCTCGTCGTATTCGGGGTCGTCGTGTGTGCCGTAGAAGTAAGGTCTTTGTGCCTGAACTTCACCTGCACATGTATCTACCGTTTTGTAGGACGAGCGAATATGAGTCGGGAGAGTTGCACCCGATATGCGAGCGAGAGCGATATCGGTATATCCTAATTTTTTACCTCTGATATACGTCTCGTCGTTCATCTTTTTACCGTTTAGAGCGGAGATTTCTTTTTCGAATTTTGAGAGACCTTCAAGTTTACAGAGGAAGAATTTATCAATTTTTGTGATTTCGTTTATTTCATCGACCGAGATACCGCAAGTGAGTGCTTCGTAGACTCTGAACAGACGCATATCGTCGTTGCGTTTGAGGCCTTCTCTCGGATTTTCTCCGAGAAGAGTGTGTTTTGCGTTAAGTGTGTCGAGATTTATTTCCGCACCTCTTACGGCTTTGAGCAAGGCCTCTTCAAACGAGGGGGCTATTGACATAACCTCGCCCGTTGCTTTCATTTGAGTTCCGAGTTTTCTTTCGGACTGAGCGAATTTATCAAATGGCCATTTCGGCATTTTGAGAACAACGTAGTCGACGGTAGGTTCAAAGCAAGCGAAAGTCTTTCCCGTTATTTCGTTTCTTATCTCGTCAAGAGTATATCCGAGTGCGATTTGTGCCGAAACTTTCGCAATGGGGTATCCCGTTGCCTTGGACGCCAAGGCGGATGAACGGGAAACACGGGGGTTTACTTCAATTACCGCATAATTATCGGAATTGGGGTCAAGGGCAAATTGGCAGTTACAGCCACCCTCAATATTGAGTTCTTCGATTATATCAAGCGCCGCTTTACGGAGCATATTATATTCTTTCGGAGAAAGAGTAAGTGCGGGGGCGACAACTATCGAGTCACCTGTGTGAATGCCTACGGGGTCAAAGTTTTCCATTGAGCAAACTGCTATTTTGTTGCCGACACGGTCACGGATAACTTCGAATTCTATTTCTTTCCAGCCGTATATATATTTTTCAACAAGTATTTGCGTAATTGGGGACTGTTCGAGACCGTTGGATGCGACTTCTGTGAGTTCTTCTTCATTATACGCAACACCGCCTCCGAAACCGCCGAGCGTGAATGCCGGGCGAATGATTACGGGGTAGCCTATCCGATTTGCGATTTTCTTTGAGTCTTCAAGTGTGGTTGCAATATCCGAGGGGATGAGCGGTTGATTGATTTTGAGCATTGTTTCCTTGAACATTTCTCTGTCTTCCGCTTTGATTATAGCCTCTGCGTCCGTACCTATAAGACGAACGTTATGAGACTGCAACCATCCCTCGTTGTAAAGTTGCATAGCGAGGGTAAGTCCCGTCTGCCCTCCGAATCCGGCAAGAATACTGTCGGGTTTTTCTTCTATTATAATTCTTTTGAGTGTGTCGAGGGTTAACGGTTCAAGATAAATTTCATCCGCCATTGCCTTATCGGTCATAATCGTGGCCGGGTTTGAGTTGAGAAGAACCGTGTTTATTTTATGGCTTTTGAGTATACGGCAAGCCTGTGCACCGGCATAGTCGAATTCTGCGGCTTGACCTATAACTATCGGACCTGATCCTATAACGAGAACTTTTTTGATTGACGTATTGAGTGGCATAATTATTATCCTTTCATTTTAAACGATATTTGTGTTATTTTTTTGTTCGTTTCAAAGTCACTTTTGAATAAGTTTTACAAATTTATCAAAGTGAGCATCGGTTGGATAATACTGTATTGTAAATGCCTTTTGTTCTTTATAGTCTATGGCTTCTACCGAACCGTCGAGAACGTTGGTTTCGATAAGCGTTGCACTTGACGGCAGGCGAGCGGGGTTTACGGTGTAGAGATGAGCCTGTGACGTTATTTCTATTTTACCCGTTTGCATATTTCTGACGGGTTGATTTGCTCCGTGATGACCGAATTTAAGTTTTGTTGTACCTGCACCTGCGGCACGGGCAACGAGTTGATGTCCGAGTCCTATGCCGAAAAGCGGAATTGCTCCGAGAAGTTTACGGATTTCAAGAATTATTTCGACGTTTTCTCCGGGGTCAACACAAGGACCGCCCGATATAAGCACGCCGTCGAAATTACCGTCCAAAATTGTGCGTGAGGGTGTACCTGCCGGGAATATGGTTACGTCGCAGTCACGCATAAGAAGGGAATTTATCACACTTTTGGTCACTCCGAGGTCATACACTGCAACGCTGTACTCTGAGTTTTGGGATTTATACGTTTTTATTTCTTTGCAGGTGACCTCCCGTACAAGTCCTTTTACGGCATACGTAATAACCTCATCGGGGACAATAGGGTCTGGGAGAGTGTCCGTGATAATTGCGTTCATAACGCCGTATTCACGAATTACCTCTGTTAACGCTCTGGTGTCGACTCCGCAAACGCCGACTATGCCGTTTGCTTTGAGAAAGTTATCGAGTGTTTCTTCACAACGGTAATTAGATGGGTTTTCCGCCCATTCCCTTACGATAATGGCGGAAGCGTGGACTTTATCGGACTCGGTATCTTCCGAAATCACGCCGTAATTACCGATGAGCGGAAAGGTTTGAAGAAGTATTTGACCGTGGTATACGGGGTCTGTGAGTGCCTCCGTGTATCCTACGGTATTTGTTGAGAAAACAATTTCTCCGACCACACTGCCGTCTGTGCCGAATGATCTTCCTTCAAAAACCTGTCCGTTTTGCAAGATGATGTAGACTTTTTTCATGCCGTTTCTCCTTCTTGAAATGGAAATTTTAAATTTTATACGTTCTTTTTCGTCATCTGCCCGTATAAAAGAACGTTATTTTGCAAATCATTTGAAAATATTCCAAAAATCCGCATTATATCATATAAATTATAACTCACGAGGGCATACTTGTCAAGGAATTTTTAAATAAAATGAAAAACGCACAAACCGCCGTCTGTTTACAAAAGACGGAGTTTATGCGTTCAGTTCTTGCGACAGCCGAATTAGTGTTTGTCTGTCGTTATTTTGTGGGTCGAAAAGAACTCTGTCGAGCAGAGTTGAGAGAGTTTTGCCGATGTTTTCGGGCTTTATTCCGATGGATAAAAGGTCGGAGCCGTTTATATTGAGTTGGCTTATTTTGGTGGCAACGCCGAGTTCTTTTTGTTTTTTTGCTTCGGTTTTGAGGGCTGACTTTTCCTGAATATCACATGCGGGAAAAAGCAAATCGCCGTATTTTGAAAGAGCATATCTGGCACCTTTTTCACCGGATGCAAAATCAATCGGTGTAAGAATTGTGAAAACAGTGGATTTTTCTTTGTTTGAGAGGCAAAGAGGCGAGAGGTCTTTTGCGTTTGTTTGCCACATAAGGCAAGCGAGACGACAGGGAAAATCGGCACTTGTCACCGACAGGTTGATTTGCGAATTTTGCACAGCGTCGGGTAGAAGATATCCCATAATTCCCGTATAAAAAAGCAGGGATACGCCTCTGTCGGCGTACTTGCAGGTGAGTATTTTTTTCAGCTCGGCGGTTTTTCTCTCTGCGGATATATTTTTGAGAGTGTGGGCAAGGGATTTTACCGCTTGCAAGGTTTTCTCTTCAATATCAAAATCAAGTACCGTTGCAAAACGAACGGCACGAAGAATACGGAGTGCGTCTTCCGAAAAACGTACCGTTGGGTCGCCCACGCATTTTATGATTTTATTTTTCAGGTCGTCTTGTCCGCCGAAGACGTCGAAAATACCACCGTCCGGGCTTGCCGCCATTGCATTGACGGTGAAGTCTCTGCGAGAGAGATCATCACAGAGGCGTTTTGTGAATTTGACCGACGACGGGCGACGGCTGTCTTTATAATCGCCGTCCACACGGTGAGTTGTACACTCGAAAATTTCGCCGTCAAGAAGAACAGACACGGTTCCGTGTTTAATTCCCGTGGCGAAAGTTCTAATGCCGGAATTTTCAAATATTTGTATTGTCTCGTCCGGAGTAGCCGACGTGGTTATATCCCAATCGCTCGGCACCTTGCCGAGAAGCGAGTCTCTGACGCAACCTCCGACGGCATAGGCGGAGTGACCGTTTACGTTATAAATTTTGATTATGCGTTTTACGTTGCTCGGAAAATCTATTTTCAAAACGGTTACCTCCTTTGCGTCAAAATCAATATCATTATATCACAAAAGCGTTTAAAGTCAAGATAAAAACGTCGAAACGCTTGACGGAGACAATTTAATAATGTATAATTAAATAAGGAAATTATTTGAGGCGGTGCGAAAATGTTTGTTGATTTAACGGATAAAACAAGAATAAAACTGGGTTTTTGCAAAAGAGATTTCGGCAAAAACATACGTGAGCAGGCGGATGCGTATCTTTGCGAGGGGTATGACGCCGTAATTATTGCCGAAAAAGGTATATTTACAAGCGGAGACGGTATTTTACCGTCTGTTGAGTGCAAGATAGGCAATAGCGAGTCTATGGGGGGTCAGTATACCATTATCGGTGTCGGTGTGAGTTCTAATCCCGAAATTCCGGAAGATTGGGAAAATATGATAAAAACATCGTCGGCGAAAGCGTGTGAGGCGATAAGACTTATTCATATGAAAAACGGGTATGCGGTTTTGACTGACGTAAAAGAAAACGGAAATACCGCTCGTCAGATAGAAAATCTTGAAGGTCTGGATGCAATAGACGTGGCAAGCATGGGAGATGATGCACACGTACTCTGTGACGAACTTGCAGAGCGTGGAGTTTGCACGGCGGTCTTCTCAACAGGTGAGAATTTGCACGGTGGAATTTGCGTCGAGGCTTTGGAAGCGACGACGCCGAGTATAGTCAGAGCCATAACCGCAGGCAGATTTTATTCGTCGGAGGGATGCGGTGAGGTACACGTTTCCTCGTTCCCGTCTGGAAAGATACAAATAAGATGTACACCTGCGTCGAAAATAGAACTGTTTACAAATCATACCGACAACGACAGGCATACTTTTACGGGTGACGGGCTTATCGGAGCGGAATACGTTCCGTCGGACGAAGAAAAGTTTATACGTGCCGAAATATGCACGGACGACGGCGAGCGTGCATGGACAAACTACATAGAAGTAATTTAATTACGGATAAAAAACAATCCCTGCGGTTGCATTGCAACCGCAGGGATATTTTAGTTTGAGTGGTTACTCTCGGATATTATTCGTAGAGTTTACCCATTTTTTGAAGTCTGTCGTACTTAGCCTTTGCGTTAGCCTCAGCTTTTGCAAAGAGTGCGGCCGCTCTTTCGGGGTTGGACTGTGCAAGACGAGCATAACGAGTCTCGGACTTGATGAAGTCAACGTAACTTGCGGTAGGCTCCTTGGAGTCTATTGTAAGTTTGTTGTTTTCAAGTGTGGGATTGTATCTGAACGTCTGCCAGTAACCTGCTTCAACTGCCTTCTTCATTTCGAGTTGGCAATTCTGCATACCGCCCTTAACACCGTGCATTTCACAAGGAGCGTAACCGATGATAAGCGAAGGACCGTTATATGCCTCAGCCTCTGTAAGTGCTTTGAGGAGTTGGTTCTTATCGTAACCCATAGATACCTGTGCTACGTATACGTAACCGTAGGACATAGCGATTTCAGCAAGGTTCTTCTTGCCGATTGCCTTACCTGCCGCGGCAAACTGTGCAACCTGACCGATGTTGGAAGCCTTGGAAGCCTGTCCGCCTGTGTTGGAGTAAACTTCCGTATCGAATACGAATACGTTTACGTTTTCGCCGGATGCGAGTACGTGGTCGAGACCGCCAAATCCGATATCGTATGCCCAACCGTCACCGCCGAAGATCCACATGGACTTCTTGTTGAGGTAATCTTTTTCTGCGAGAATCTTCTTTTCGATTTCACAATCGTCGGGATATTCAACAACTACACGTTCGAGCATTGCAACCATTTCTTTTGTTGCCTGTTCGTTCTTTGCACCGTCGTCGAGAGTTGCAAGGTAGTTGTCAAGAAGTGCCTTACATTCGGGACAATCGGAGTAATCAAGAGATTTAACGTAACCGATAAGTCTCTCACGAATGGTCTTCTGACCGAGGTAGATACCGAGACCGTGTTCTGCGTTATCTTCAAAGAGGGAGTTAGCCCATGCCGGACCCTTACCTGTTTCTTTGTTTACCGTGTAAGGCGTACAAGGAGCGGAACCACCCCAAATGGAGGAACAACCTGTTGCGTTGGAGATATACATTCTCTCACCGAAGAGTTGTGTTACGAGTCTTGCGTAAGACGTTTCGGCACAACCTGCACAAGAGCCGGAGAATTCGAGCAAGGGCTGTTTGAACTGGCTACCCTTAACCGTATTTGCAACGAGTTCGGGCTTTTCGCTTACGTGTTCAACGGCGTAGTCGAATGCACTCTGCTGTTCGCTCTGAGATGCCTGGGGCATCATCTTGATTGCGTACTTGGAAGTGTCGGGCTTTTCGCCTGCTTCCGTAGCCTTCTTATCAACACCCTGGTTTACGGGACAAGCCTTAACACAGAGGGTACAACCCATACAGTCGAGAGGGCTGACTGCGATGGAGAACTTATAGTTTGTTTTAAGAACGGGCTTGGATGCGAACTTTGTGGATTCGGGAGCGTTTGCCGCCTCTTCTTCCGTCATAGCATAAGGACGGATTGTTGCGTGAGGACAAACGAACGAACAGTTGTTACACTGGATACAATTTTCGGGAATCCATTCGGGAACCATAACCGCAACTCCACGTTTTTCATATGCTGCGGCACCCTGGGGGAATTGACCGTCAACGTACTTTTCAAATGCGGAAACGGGGAGGCTGTCACCGTTCATAGCGGATACGGGATTTACGATATTTTCAACGAATTCAACGAGTTCTGGACGTGTTCCTTCAACTGCGTTTGCGGGAGCGTTCGCACCGCACTTCTTCCAAGATGCGGGAACTTTGATTTCAACGAATGCGTCGGAACCTGCGTCGATAGCGGCATAGTTGAGGTCAACCATAGCCTGTCCTTTTTTGATGTAGGACTTATATGCCATCTTCTTCATATATTCGATTGCTTCGTCCTTAGGAAGGATGTTTGCAAGTGCGAAGAATGCGGATTGAAGAATGGTGTTCTTAACCTTTGCGTTTCCTATCTTCTTGATAGCAAGGCTTGTTGCGTCTATCGTGTAGAACTTAACGTTGTTCTGAGCGATGTACTTCTTAACGGAGTTGGGAAGATTCTTTTCGAGTTCTTCCATTGTTGTCCACTGACAGTCAAGAAGGAAAGTACCGCCGGGTTTAACGTCGGAAACCATATCGTACTTGTGGAGGTACGACTGGTTATGACATGCAACGAAGTTTGCCTTGTTGATGTAGTAAGGAGACTTAATGGGCGAGTCGCCGAAACGGAGGTGAGAAATCGTTACACCGCCTGTTTTCTTTGAGTCGTACTGGAAGTAAGCCTGAATATATTTGTCGGTGTGGTCACCGATGATCTTGATGGAGTTCTTGTTTGCACCGACTGTGCCGT
>CAZGJC010000022.1:0-29901 GCA_964526505.1 uncultured Clostridium sp. | reverse complement strand
GGCGTTAAAAAGAAAAAATTGTAATTTTTAAATTTTGAAAAATTGTAGAAAATAAAATTGAGGACATTATGCAGAACATACTCTCGTATTTACCGAGCGAACTTGAAGAGTTAATGGTTGAACTCGGGGAGCAAAAATACCGTGCGGATCAGATTTTTACGCAACTGCACAAAGGCATATTGCTTGACGAAATGACCAACGTAGGCAAGGCGACAAAACAGAAAATAAAGGACGTGGCGGACACATCCATTCCGCAGATAAAACGCAAGTTGGTTTCGAAGATAGACGGAACGGTAAAATATCTTTACGAACTTTCTGACGGAAACTGCGTTGAGTCGGTTATTATGAAATACGAACACGGGTACACCATCTGCGTATCGTCACAGGTTGGGTGCAGAATGGGTTGCAAATTCTGTGCTTCGACAATTGCCGGAAGAGTTCGTGATTTGGAGAGCGGAGAAATACTCGGTCAGATAATCGCATCAAACAGAGACCTCGGTATAAGAATTTCCAACGTGGTCATGATGGGAATAGGCGAGCCGCTTGACAATTTCGACAACACGGTAAAATTTTTAAAACTTGTAAATCACGAAAAAGGAATAAACATAGGATATCGCCACATTTCGCTATCCACTTGCGGTGTGGTTACGGGAATTGAAAAACTCGGCGAACTTGACCTGCCGATTACTTTATCTATTTCGCTTCACGCTCCCGACGATGAAACAAGGTCGGAGATAATGCCCGTAAACAAAAGGTGGGGTGTATCGGAGTTACTTTCAGCCTGTCGAAAATATTATGCAAAGACGGGAAGAAGAATTTCGTTTGAGTACACCTTAATCAGCGGAAAGAACGATTCTGAGGCGTATGCCGAAAAACTTGCAAAGACGCTCAACGGTGCGTTACGCACCAGAAGTGAGAGTATGCCGATACACGTCAATCTCATTCCCGTAAACGAGGTTGGCGAGACGGGATTTAAGCCGGCAGACAAAAAGTCGATATCGAAATTCATTTTTGTACTTGAATCAAAAGGAATCAGAGCGACGGTTCGTCGAAAGTTGGGCTCTGACATAAATGCGTCCTGCGGTCAACTTCGCCGTGAGGACAGCAAAGCGACAAGCGAGGGCAACTGATACACGGTACTTTTTATCGGCACACGGTACATAACGTTTCGGAGGTGTACTGTGAAAAAAGGCAAGCAAGAAAATTTTTCCGAGGGCGGTTCAAACGCACGCAAAGTTACGGATAAAAACAAATTAAAAAGGCTTACTGCAATTACCGCAACGTCGGTATTGATTTGCGTGGCGGTTGTGGTGGGTGTGTTTTTCGTATTATTTTACAGGGGCGGAGACTACGTTGAGTTTTCGTTTCCCGATTTTGCGGGGTCATACGAGGAAAACTTACCCGACGCTTACGGTATAAAAATCGAGAAAAGATACGTTTATTCCGACTTTTATCCACAGGGCGTTATAATATCGCAGACGCCGGGCGGATTATCGGAGAAAAAAATCTCGTCGAATACAACACCCGTTATGGTGCTTTATATAAGTCTCGGAAAAGAAAAATTTGCCATTTCCGATCTATCGGGTCAAGACTTCCTTGAAGCGGAGAGGCAACTGAGGCGTATGCAATGCAAAATAAAAGTTGTGCGGTTGTACGATTATACCGAGGATTATGCGGACAACACGGTGATAAGAACCGTGCCTGAGGCAGGAGATGATATTTGCGTGGGCGACACGGTAACCGTGCATATAGCGTGCAAGCGTGCAGAGGGCAGTTTCAAAGTCCCGTCGGTTGTGGGGCTTTGTGCGGAAGATGCGAAAAAAATTTTAGAAAATTCGGGGTCGGAAATTATTTTTGAGGACGGATACGACAAAACTTGCGGTGGTGGCAGAGTTATTTCACAATATCCGTATGCGGACACTTACGTTTTACGTGGTACGCCGTTTACACTCACGATAAATTCCGATTGATTGAGAAATAAAAAAGAGAGGTATTCCAAATTGGCGGAAAACTCAGAGGGAAGAATAATAGGCGGTGTGGGCGGACTTTACACTGTTCGCCTATCCGACGGAGATATAAAATGCAGAGCGAGAGGGGCATTCAGGCATGAAAACGTGACCCCTCTTGTCGGCGACCTTGTAAGGGTGGATTTCGACGACAAGGGCGGAGGGGTGATAGACTCGATATGCGAGCGAAAAAATTCGCTTATACGTCCGCCACTTGCGAACATCGACTACATATTTGTGACTATGGCGTCGTCGCATCCGAAGCCCGCTCTCGACATGGTGGACAAATTGTGTGCGATACTCGAACACAACTACATAACTCCCGTTATAGTTATAGGAAAATGCGAACTTGACCCCGAATATGCGGAAGTTTTGAGGAATACGTATACTCTTGCCGGATACGACGTGTTTGTTCTGTCCTGCAAGACGGGAGAGGGCATTGACAAAATCAAAGGTTTTGTTGATAAAAACTTATCGGGAAAAATATCCGCTTTCGCAGGAGCGTCGGGTGTGGGAAAATCCACGCTGATAAACAAATTGTTTCCGACGCTTGAATTATCTACGGGAGAGGTCAGCCGAAAGATTGAAAGGGGCAAGCACACGACACGTGCGGTGACGCTTTACGAGGTTTGCGGTGATGGCGGTTTTATTGCCGACACACCCGGTTTTTCAATGCTTGACTTTGACAGATTCGACTTTTTCGATATTGAGAATTTACCCAACGTTTTTCCCGAAATTCACGAATGTGTGGGAAAGTGCAAGTACACAAAGTGCAGTCATACGAAAGAAGAGGGCTGTGAGGTACTTAAAAAGGTACGCAAGGGAGAGATGGCACAAAGCCGTCACGACAGTTACGTGCAATTAAACAATGTGTTGAAAAATAAACAAAAGTGGGATAAATGATTATGAAAAAGGCTTTTGTATACATAGGAGGAGAGATTTTTCCTCAATACATAACCGAAAAACCCGAAGATGGAGATATTGTTATCGCCGCAGATTCGGGATATGACAACGCAAAGTCAATGGGCGTAAGGGTTGGGGTTCTTATCGGAGATTTTGACTCGATGAAGTCGGAAATGCCAAAAGAAGTACCTGAAATTTTGCAAGTACCCGAGAAAAAAGACCTGACGGATACGCAACTTGCTGTGGAAAAGGCGGTAAAAATGGGAGCGAACGACATAACCATTATAGGTTCGACGTCGGGCAGGCTTGACCACACGCTGTCAACTCTTGCGATTCTCGAAAATCTCGGCGAGAGAAAAATAAGGGGACGGATTATAAGCGGTCAGAACAGAGTTTCGTACGTAAAGAACACAAATTGTCTGGTTTTACGAAGCGATTACAAATATTTTTCACTTCTTGCACTTGATACGGCGAAAGGCGTCAGCGTTGAGGGGGCGGTTTATCCTTTAAAGAACAAGACTCTTGACAGAAAACTGCAATTTGCCGTTTCAAATCAAGTGGACGGAAACTGTGCGTTGATAACGGTGAAAAAAGGCGGTCTTTACGTGATAGAATCACGGGATATTTAAGTGACTTTTCGGTGTGGCTTTGCATATGATATTTATTGAGAATATCATAGGAGGGAATCTTTATGAAAATAGTTCTTATAAAAGCACCGAAGGCTGTGACGCCCATATTACGCAAAGTATTTAAGATAAGCAAAAACCGAAAACACGGCTGACGGGTCGTGTTTTTGATAAAAAAGGAATATAAATAATGAAAGAAAATCAATTTTTACCCATATCGGCAGAGGAAATGAGAGAGAGGGGCTGGGACGCTCCGGACTTTGTTTACGTATCGGGAGACGCATACGTAGACCACCCGACGTTCGGTGCCGCAATAATCACACGAGTGCTTGAAGCGAAAGGGTATCGTGTGGCTATGCTTGCCCAGCCCGACTACAAATCTTGCAAGGATTTCAAGCGTTTTGGTCGTCCGAGGCTCGGATTTTTGGTCAGTGCGGGCAACATAGACTCAATGGTTGCACACTATACGGCGGCAAAGAAAAAGAGAACGAACGACTACTATTCGCCCGGAGGACGTGCGGGACTTCGACCCGACAGGGCTACGATAGTTTACACGAACAGAATAAGAGAAGCGTATGGTGACGTGCCGATAATTTTAGGTGGTCTTGAAGCGTCTTTACGCAGATTTGCCCATTATGATTATTGGGACAACAAGGTTCGCCGTTCACTTCTTGTGGACAGCCGTGCGGACATTTTGACGTACGGAATGGGGGAAAACATACTCATACGCATTGCGGAGTTACTTGACCGTGGCGTTCCCGTTAAAAAAATACGTGACGTCAGAGGAACGGTTTATCTTTGCTCACCCGAGGACAAGGTAAATTTCCCCATGGCGGCGACTTTTGACTACAATATATTAAAGTCTGATAAGAGAGCGTATGCGGAAGCGTTCGGAATACAGTACAAAAATCAGGACTCCATAAACGGACAAGCCATTTGTGAGATATACGACAACAAAATGCTTGTTCAAAATCCCCCTTGTCCTCCTCTTGAAAGAGAAGAACTTGATTGGGTTTACGGTTTACCGTACGCAAGAACTTACCACCCGATATACGAAAAAGACGGCGGTGTGCCTGCGATTGAGGAAGTCAGATTTTCCATAACGCACAACAGAGGATGTTTCGGAGCGTGCAATTTCTGTGCTTTGGCGTTCCACCAAGGAAGAACGGTGCGGTCAAGAAGCATTGAAAGCGTTTTACGTGAGGCGAAAATTATCACGGAAATGCCCGATTTCAAGGGATACATACACGACGTGGGCGGTCCGACGGCGAATTTTAGGTATCCGTCTTGCGACAAGCAACTCAAAAGCGGAGTTTGTCCGAGCAGAAAGTGTCTGGCACCGACTCCGTGCAAGAATTTGAAAGTCGACCACACGGAATACATGCATCTGATAGAAGAGATAGAGAAATTACCGAAAGTCAAAAAGGTATTTATTCGTTCGGGAATAAGATTTGACTATTTGACTTACGACAAAGACGACTCGTTTTTCAGGAAACTCGTGCGTGACAACGTGTCCGGGCAACTCAAAGTGGCACCCGAACACTGTTCGTCGCCCGTACTTCGTTGTATGGGCAAGCCCGATTTTGACGTTTACGAAAAATTCAGAGAAAAGTATTTCAAACTTTGCAAAGAAGTCGGAAAAGAGCAATATCTCGTTCCTTATCTTATGTCAAGTCACCCGGGTTCGACTATGCAGGACGCAGTTAATCTTGCGGTATGTCTCAAACGTGACAGGTATGCACCGGAGCAGGTACAGGATTACTATCCCACACCCGGAACGGCGTCCACGGTTATGTATTACACGGGCATAAATCCTTTGGATATGAAGCCCGTTTACGTTGCGGTGGATTACAAAGAAAAGCAAATGCAGAGGGCGTTGCTTCAATTCAACCGTCCGCAAAACGCTCATCTTGTGCGTGAAGCGTTGAAGTATGCCGGCAGGGAGGACCTTATCGGAAACGGTGCGGACTGTCTTGTTAAGCCCGAGGGCGGTCACAGGGGCGAGTTTTCGGGAGTTTTCAACAACGACAGACGCAAAAACGGTCAAAAATCAAGTAACGAGAGACGCCGAGACGGCAAAGCGAATAGCGGAAAGTCGAACGACGGAAACGGTCGCAACGGCGGTAAGGCTTACGGCACGGCAAAGTCGAACGGCGTGGCAAAGGCATATGGAAATCGCACGCAGAAAAGTCCGAGCGGACGAAGTGGGCAGAACGGCAACAAGGGCGTTGGTGCTTACAAGGGCGGGAAAAGATGACCTTTGGCAAGTTAAAATTGACGATTGACGGTGAAATTCGGTGAATTTTGTCACAATACGGTTGGCAAAAAGCGGAAAATATATATAAATTTTCCCGTAAAAGCATAAAATGGACGTAAAAAACGGTCAAAAAAATTTTTTAACCGCTTGACAAACGAAAATATCTGTGATATACTGTATGCAAGTTAGAATTTCTCAAAGTGGGGGAAGTGTTCCTTGTTGGGAAAATTCTTGAAAAAATTAACGTTTTTTGAAAGACAAAAAACAAAAATGTGGAGGTATTTATGAACCGCAATTTTCTTAAAATTTCGGTAAGCATCGTTGCTCTTCTCCTTGCTCTTGCATTTTGCATGACCGGCTGTAAGGCTGACGATGTAGCCGCAGACCTCGGCACAGTTAAAGACGAGGTAGCAGCCAACAAGGCTGATGCGACAAAAGCTCTCGAAGAGGCTACGAAGGCTCTTGAGAACAAACTCAACGCTAACAAGACTGACTGCACGGCGGAAATCGCAGCAGTTACGTCCGCTCTCGAAAAAGCAATAGCAGAGGGCAAAGAAGATGACGAAGCAATCAAATCCGCAGTTAAGGCACTTGAAACCGCTCTTGACGCTGTCAGAACGGATCTCGCTGATACAAAGAAAGAACTCAGCGACAAGATTTCCGACGATACTGCTGTTTTGAACAAGGAAATTGCGTCTCTTAACGCCGCTATCAAGTCCGCTCAGGCTACACTTGAAGCAATAGATGCAGAAAACCTTGCTAATCTCACAATTTCTCTCAAATCTCTCAAAGCGGAACTCGAAGGTCTCGTAGCAGACATCGAATTGTTCCAGGGTGAGATCGAAGATTCCATTCTCGCTCTCGGTGAGAGAATCGACGCTGTTGAAGAAGATATCGAAGAACTCGTTGCAGCACTCGATTCCGCAAAGAAGGCACTTGAAGAAGGTATTGCAAACGGTGACAACTCCGTAAGAGAAGAATTGATTAAAACAATCAACGCTCTTGAAACCGCTATCAAGAACGCTTCCGACGCTAACGTTGAAGCACTTCAAGGCAAGATCGACGAGGCTAACAAGGCTTTGGAAGATGCTAAGAATGAATGGGATACAACAACCGCATACATTTGGGTTGTTATGGCAAAAGCCAGCGAGTATTTCAATACTGTAAACGACGAATATGATCTTACAATTGCTCAGTGGGCTGACCTTCTTACATACAGAAACAATATGGAGGTTAAACTTTACAGAGCAAGAACAACGGCTGAGGCTGACGGTTACTACGATGAGTTCATCAAGGTTGTTGACAACTACACCAACGAAATGAACAAAGAGTACTCCGCTATTTATCAGGCTATTCTTTCTGCTCAGGATTTGGTCGAAGAGGGTAAACTTGACGAAGCGAAAGCACTTCTCGCACAGATCAAGGAAATGCTTGAACCTTATGCGGACAAAGATAAACTTATTTTCGTTAACGACGGTAAGATCAACGACCTTATCAGCCTTAACAAGACAACTCGTGCAAATTACAGCGTTGCGAAGAACGATGCTATAATTGCAGAACTCGACGCTATTCTCAACAAGATTAACGGCAGAGACGCATACACAGATACAGATGAAAACGGCGAAGAAATCGAAATTCCCGCAATCATCGCTGTTGCTGATCACAAGGAACTTTTGGCTCAGAAGGAACATCTTGATGCTCAGAAGAAGGCTATTGACGAACTCGCCGCTGACTACGACGCAACAAAGGCTACTGAAAAGTACAACGTTGTTTTGAACGCTCACGACAACAAGTATCTCGCACTTCATATAGAATATCTCTCCGCTCAACTTGCGAAGTATAACGATAACCTTAAAAACGTATTCCATGACCTTGGAAACTATGACGGAGATCTCTTCAATGAGAAGACATGGGGCGACACGCTCGCTACAATCAGAGCGAACTATGATGCATTCGTAGCAGATGGTACATACTATCACACTGCTATCGCTAACACAGCAACTGCTGATAACGTAAAGGAACTTGAAAATCAGGTTAAGGCACTTGTTGCTGACGAGACTGTTTACAATGCACTTGTTGGATTCGCTACATCCGCAAGAGATGACGTTGCAAGCATTCTCAAAAACGAAGCACTTACAGACGGTATTACCGGTAATAAGAGCGAATACGAAATTCTCGATGCGAATACCGGTTCTTATATGAAAGCATACAATGCATGGCTTGAAAAGTGGAATGCGTTCTATGCAGATTACAAGGACGAAGATGGTAACTACTCCGAAGATGATCGGTACGTTAACGATATGTTGATCCTCTTCACACACAAAGATACAACATATGCTAAGTATGTAGCTAAGTTCGAAGAAGCAACCAAGGATCTTATCGAGGCTGCTAAGAAGATGATCGAAGTTGTTAACAATGCCACAAACGAAAACGGAAGCTACACATTCAAGTTGACTGATATCACAAATATCAGAGAGGCTGACGATGCTCTTGACTTCTGGATGAAGAAGACTTCTGACGAACAGGGTCTCGGATACATTGTTGAAATCGTTTCCGAAGGCAAGTTTACTCAGGAAACACTCATGGGTAGATTGTCCGTTGTTAAGGAAGAATACAACAGATTCCTTGCTAACGCTAAGACTGCTTGGACTACTGTTAACACAGAAAGACTTCAAGCCCTCATCGCTAACAGCGAAGACCTCGGCGTATATGATATGATTGATATCAAGGCCGCTCTTGAATGGTTTGTAACATACGGTTCAGACGTTGAAGAAGCACACGCACTTGAAGGTGTTGGTACAAAGGCAATTTACGAAACAATCGTTGCTCTTAGAGATGCTTGTCAGACACTCATCGACGCACAGAACGATAAGGCTGACGCTATCGCAGACGCAATCTCCAACCTTCCTGCAAAGATTACTCTTGCAAGCAAAGATGCAGTTGAGTCTATCGGTGCAGACATAAAGGCTTGGAAGAATGTTGTTGACAAGGATAGTGCAACAAACGCTAAGGCAGGTCTTAAAACTGTTGACGAAACAATTTACAACAGTGCTGTTGAAGCATTGAAGGCTATCAACGACAAGATTGCAGAAATCGATAAAGCAATTGCAGAAATCGAAATGCCTAAACTTGGCGAAGATTACAGCAAGCCTTACTTTGCTGATATCGATGCTAAGACTGCATTTGACGCAAGCATTAGTGCTGTTGATGCATTGATCGCTGAACTCAAAGAATTGAACGATACAACTGACGGTCTTATCGAAAAGGCTGTAAAACTTGCTAACCTCAAAGTTGTTGACGCTAAGTACAATGCAATTATCAAGTTGTACGATGCTATCACAAGCAAGAAGGCTGAATATTCCGAAGAGAATGCAAGAAATGAATACGTAAAGGGTCAGTTGGATGCCGCTCTTGCTGAAAAGGCCGCTTATCTTGACGGTATGGATTACACCAACGAAAACCTTATCAAGGCATTTGGTAACAACGTAGAAGCATATGCACGTGAAGTTGCATTGGCTGCTGAAAAACTTTACGACAACACAATTGCAAACACCGACAACGGTGAAGATGCTGAATAATTCTTAACTGATATTAAGTTAAAAATTGCATAAATAAATACCCACCCGCAGAGTTTACTCTGTGGGTGGGTATTTTTGTTATTATGGTTAATATGGAAAAAATTGGTATGGGTGAATAAGTATATGCAGGGTGGGGAAGAATAATTAGCAATTAGCAATTAGCAATGAGCAATGAGCAATGAGCAATTGGAAATTGGAAATTAGAAAATGGGGAGAGGCGGTTATGAAAAAGGTGGGAAAGAAAGAAGAAAAGAGAGAAATTCAAGAGGCAGAGAAAATGGAGAAGAGTCGAGAGAAAATGAGAAGCGGAGAACGGAAAGCAAAAGAAAAGAGGCATATCGGAAAACGGGCAAAAGTTGCGAGTTTTATACTTATTTTATGCATTGGAATTTTGACATTTATTTTTATAGGCGAATGTTTACCGGTACACGGTGAGAGTGAAATATACGACTCGGTAGTACGATTTCACGTCATTGCAAATTCGGACGAGGAGCATGACCAGCAATTAAAACTTATGGTTCGTGACGAGGTACTCAAAGCGGTGTCGGGTGAACTATCGGGTTGTGAGAGCAGGTATGAGGCGAAAGAGAAAATCGAAAGTCTACTTACAAGAATACAAGAAGTTGCACAGGACGTTATTTTACGTGAGGGGTACGAGTACACGGTATCTGTCAGTCTCGGAGAGGAATACTATCCGACAAGAAAATACGAGAGTTGCACGTTTCCCGAGGGCAGATATTTATCCTTACGGATAATAATCGGAGAGGGCGAGGGGAAGAACTGGTGGTGCTGTCTTTTCCCACCGCTTTGTTTAACAAGTTCGGTGGCAAAAGAGAGCAACGAGGACGCATTCATATCGGCAGGACTTTCGAGCGAGCAATACAAGGTCATAACCGACACCGACGTACCGAAATACAAAATCAGGTTTAAGATTTTAGAGGTGTTTCAGAAAAAATTCGGTTGAAATCAAGTCAAGCGGTTTGTTCGCAAAGATTAAGCACGGGGACGTTTTTTGAGCGTGCATACGATACGGTATAAGCGGTACCGCCCGAGGTTTGGTTACAGAAAGCGATACAGAGGTCGGTCCCGTCGACGAGCGTTCTATTACGTTTTCTCATGCAGTCGGGTGTATACTCTTGTTCCACGTACGTAACGGAATCTGCATTTTCGAGTATATAACCATATGCGTCTACGTCGGCTTTATTCCAGCCCATCGTTTGGTTTACACAAGGCAATACGAGGTGCAGGCGGATTCTTTCGTGGTATTCTTCACGCAAGGTAAGCACGCAAAGTGCGGAAAGCGTATCGAAGCCCAACGCTCCGCCTGCGTAAAAGTCTACCGATTCGTTTGCGTCTACAAGTTCACGTAATTTTGGCAAAAGCATATCTGATATTTTCGGGAGGTCGTCTTTTTTAATTCTTCTGTGTCCTGTAAAGCAAACTTTCATAATATACATCCTTTCGGTCGTCAATCGACCGTTTTTAATTTATACTTAATTTTATCACGCATTTGCAAAAAAGTAAATGATTTTATGATTTTTTATTACAATTTTGCACGACTAAATGCAATAATTTTCGTTTTTGCCCGTCAAAAAAGCACTGCGACTTTGACAGGGTGTTACAAAGTTTTGCAATTTTGGGTTTATACGAGCAAAATATACTCAAAATTGTCGCACTCACTTCGACGAAATTCTCGCTCCTAATCCCTTATAATGTACTTAACGATAATGAATTTTTAAATTTTCGGGCTTATTGGCGGTGCAAAACGCATATATTTTTGACTTTTTCACAATTTCGGAATTTGAGTTCACCGCAGAGGGGAGAAAAAATGCAGGACAGGAAAATCAAGGAAAAAAAGAATTTATTCTCGGGCAACTCGGCGGACTATGGCAAGCGGTCATCCACAGGAGAGGGGCGGAGCGGAAAAAACATTTTGGATAAAATTTATTCTAAAATTCCCACCTTCGGAAAAGGGTCAAACGAGGTGCTTTACAAGGCTATAATTTGGGTGGTATACGCATATTTGTCGATACTTATATCCGGCGGAAAATTATTTTTCGGTGCGACGCCTTTATCTTTCGGGTTATTATCTGCGGTACAGGTAAATTTATCTGCGGTATTTATCGGGATTTTGATTTCCGTTTTGAGCGGTATATCGGATCTATCCCTACTTTGGGGCGGTCTTGTGATAGTTATTTTACGTGTTATTGTATCATTTGTACCCGAGTTCCACGAAAAGAGTGACAGCGGTTCGGATTACATAAATGCAGACGCACTGGGCATGCGTGAATCGACCCTGCAACTTGACGGCGAGGTGGCGGTCTCACAGTGGCAAAAATTTCGCCTTAGGTGTCTTTTGCCCATTGCCGAGGTATTCGCTCGTCTATTTGGCGTATCCGACTCGGAGGCGAAAAAAAGCGTATTCGGCGTTGAGATTATCGGCAGATACAACGAATCTGTCGGGGCAAGGGCTTTATTTGCGAGTGTCGGCGGTTTTGTTTGCGGTTTGTTTCGGTTGATTGAAAGCGACTTTGCTTTTTACAGTATGTTCGGGGCGTTATTTACGATTATACTCTCATCCTTGTTCGCACTTATTTTTTCTCGGATCGGTTCGGGCGACGGTTTTACGTGGCGTGGAAGTTTTGCGTGGTTTATTTTACTTTGTGCGTGTGTTTATTCGGGAGGCGAAGTCAGTGTACTCGGCATTCCCGCCATTCCGTTTTCGGTTATGCTGTTCGTGCTGTTTATCACATCGGTCAGAGGAATTTTTGCCGGTGGATTTTGCGGTATTATATTCGGGCTGATATACAATCCGCTTTACGCACCGCTACTGTGTTTATGCGGTATACTTTACGGCATTTTGAGTTCGCTTAAAAAGAGTTTTGCTCTCGGAGCGGTGAGTTTTGCGATAGTTTTATGGTGTTATTATTTCGGAGGCACACAGGGGCTTGTGGGCGTGCTTGTACCCATGCTTATCGGAGTCCCGATTTTTGTTCTTACGGACAAGGTTTATTCTGCACTGCCGGGTGCAAAACAAAGACGGAAAAATTTTCCGTTTGAAACGAGGCGTGAGGGGTCGGAGGGAATTTATTTTGCGGAAGCCGTGAGTGAGCGTGGAAAGAATGAGGTTATGACCGACAGGCTCGGGGCGTTATCCGACGCATTCGCTTCGATGTCGGAGACTTTTAACGACCTTGTGGACAGATTTCGCCGTCCCGACGTACTCGGAATAAAGAAAATATCCGAAGAAGTATTTGAAAAAAACTGCAAAAATTGCAGGAATTACGACGTTTGTTGGGGTGTCGGATATTCGGACACGCTTGAAGTCGTTGGGAAGATAACTTCGTCTTTACATTTACGTGGGCGTGTGGAACTATCGGATTTACCCGACGGGTTTATTTCCTCCTGTCCACGTGCGGAGAAGATTATCGAAGAGGCGACGGCAATGTGCGAGAGTGTGGCGGAGAGCATAATTCAAAATCAAAAAATAGGCGTATTCGCATCAAACTTCGACGACATCAGTGCCATTTTGCGTGACGCACTTGACGGCGAAGCGGACGAATACGAATGCGATATGGAAGCCGGGGAGAAAATTTTCAACATGCTCGGGGATTTGAAGTACAAGTCACGAGGTGTGGTCGTATGCGGAAAGCGGAGTTTGCGTGTACTTATAAAGGGTGCGTCGGCAGACAGAGAGAGTTTATCGGGCGGTACGTTATGCGAGAAAATCAGCGAGATTGTGGGAGTACAACTATTGGGACCGATTTTCGAGATGTCAAACGATGAGACGGTGATGACGTTTTATTCAAAGCCGAAACTCAGTGCGATTTGTTCACACGGTCGTCTGTCAGCCGTAAAGACGGCAGAGGGCGACCTTTGCGACGATGATTTTTACGGTGAGGATTGTGCGTGTGATTGCGGAGATTGCACAAGGGTTTTCGTTAACGGTCACTCATATTTTTATTCGCTCATAAGCGACGGAATGGGAAGCGGAGCGGAGGCGGCGTTGGCATCGGAGATATCGTCTATGTTCGTTGAAAAAATGCTTATGGCGGGAAATCGTGCCGACATAACGGTACGCATGCTGAACAATTTTTTAAGGTCGGAAAACATAGGACTCGGGCGTGAGTGTTCCGCAACGCTGGATTTATTTGAACTTGACCTGATGAGCGGAGTGGCGTCGTTTATAAAAAGCGGAGCGGCACCAACGTACATTTGCAGGTCAGGCAAGGTATACAAGGTCAATTCTCGGACTATGCCCGTGGGGATAATCAAGAAAGCGGACGCAAAACTTACAAAGTTCGACACGACGCCGGGCGACCTTGTGGTGATGATAAGCGACGGGTGTTGTCCCGACAGCGACGATTGTCCGTGGCTGGTGGAGTATTTATCCGAACTTGAAATTCCCGATGAGACAAGGACGCCTCAGGCATCGGAAGAGTTTACGAATTGTGTCAAGGGAACGGTACTTCGTCTTGCCGTGGAGAATATGCCGTCGGACAAGCATGCCGACGACGTATCGGTTTCGGTTATATTGATTTGCACGTAAGCACTTGACAAAAGGGATTATAGGGTTTATAATTTTTGTAATTATAAATGCGAAAGGAAATTCACCATGACGAATATTCCCGAAATTTACGGCTCCAAGGTTTTTAACGATTCCGTAATGAAAGAGAGGCTTCCGCACGACGTCTACTCTTCGCTGAAAAACACCATTCAAAACGGAAAGGCTATTGACGTGTCGATTGCCAACTCCGTTGCCGACGCCATGAGAGAGTGGGCTTGCGAACTCGGAGCGACTCACTACACGCACTGGTTCCAGCCTCTTACCAACGTAACCGCCGAGAAGCACGACGCTTTTATCTCGCCTGTGGGCAGAGACCGTGTGGTTATGGAATTTTCGGGGAAAGAACTTATACAGGGTGAGTCGGACGCTTCGAGTTTTCCGTCGGGCGGTTTGAGAAAAACCTGCAATGCCCGTGGTTATACGGCGTGGGACCCGTCGTCATACGCATTTATAAAAGACAAGACTTTATACATACCTACGGTATTTTTCTCGTACGGCGGTGAGTCGCTGGACGCAAAAACGCCGCTGCTTCGTTCAATGGACGCAATCAGCACGCAGGCTTTACGTGTTCTTGCCTCACTTGGGGACGAAAAATCGAAAAGAGTTATTACCACCGTGGGTGCGGAGCAGGAATATTTTTTGGTAAGCCGAGAATATTTCGATCAAAGAGAAGATTTAATATACACGGGCAGAACGCTGTTCGGTTCGCCCGCACCGAAAGGCGAGGAACTTGAAGATCACTACTTCGGACCGATAAAAACAAAGGTTGCAAGGTATATGGAAGACCTTGACTTTGAGTTATGGCAACTCGGCATAAGTTCCAAAACAAGGCACAATGAAGTTGCACCGTCACAGCACGAACTCGCTCCCATATTTTCACCTGTGAGCGTCGCACTTGACCACAATATGCTTATCATGGACGCTATGAAGCGTGTTGCGGAGAGGCACGGCATGGTTGCACTGTTACACGAAAAGCCGTATGCCGGAATAAGCGGTTCGGGAAAGCACAACAACTGGTCTATATCGACCGACAGCGGAGAAAATTTGTTGACGCCCGGGGCAAATCCCGCATCAAACATAAGATTTTTACTGTTTTTATCGGCTATTATCGCATCTGTCGACGACTATCAGGATCTGCTCAGATTTTCGGTTGCAACCCCGGGAAACGATCATCGTCTCGGTGCAAACGAAGCACCGCCTGCGATAGTTTCGGTTTTCCTCGGGGACGAACTTGAAGCGATTGTCAAGTCGATTATAGGAAACACGGATTACACCGAAAAAACGGCGTTACGTGCCAACGTGGGTATTCCGAGCGTACCGACTTTCAGATACGATTCGACCGACAGAAACAGAACGTCGCCGTTCGCTTTTACGGGAAACAAATTTGAGTTCCGAATGCTCGGTGCGTCTCAGAATATTGCCATGCCGAATATTGTTCTCAACACTGCGGTGGCAAAGTCGCTCAAAAATTTTGCCGACGAACTTCAAGGGGCGGATGACGTCATATCCGTCGCAAAAAAACTTATAAAGGACACTTTGACGGCACACGAACGCATAATATTCAACGGAAACGGGTATTCGGAAGAATGGAAGGCGGAGGCACACAGGCGTGGGTTGCTCAACCTAAAAACGAGTGTTGACGCATATTCTTGTCTGCTATTGCCTAAAAATATTGCCCTTTTCTCGGAACTCGGAGTTATGAACGAGGCTGAACTTCGTGCAAGGCAAGCGGTTTTATTTGAAACATACTGCAAGACGGTGAGCATTGAAGCGAAAACAATGATAGATATGGTCAACAGAAAATTCATTCCGTCGATTGAAAGGTATCTTTGCGACTTGGCAAAGACCGCAAAATTAAAGCGAGAGGTTTGCGGTGACGGCGTTATTGTGCTTGAACGCAGTCTGATAGAACAACTTACCGAACTTTGCGTCAATATACGTGAAAGTTCGGATGAACTCAAAGACCGAACGGTTAAGGCACAAAGCGTTACCGATTCACGGGAAAGTGCGGAATATTACAGGGATTTTGTCTGTCCCGAGATGTCGAGATTACGTCTTGCCGTGGACGCCGCAGAAAGGCTTATGCCAAGCGATCTTTGGCCTTTGCCGTCTTACGGAGACATGACGCACAAACAGTAAAAATAAAACGCATATGAAGTCGGGCTTCATATGCGTTAATTTTATTTATATATAACTTTTGCGTTATCGTAGAGAATCGAGCAGACTTTGGAGTACATGGCGTTTTCTTTTATGACGTACTCGCCGACAAGTTCCACTACGTCGGTTCTGGTAAGTGTTGACGTGGAATCTTCAAGTTGGTTACTCTCGATATAATAGTTTATTTCTTCTTCGTAGTCTTCGTCCGTCAGCGTAATTCCCTCTATTTGTGCGATATAGTGGCAAATCATATGCTGTTTTATGATTTTTGTGTAGGCGAGGGCGAGGTTTGATTCCCAATCGGCTCCGCTTTCGAGTCCGAGGCTTTGACACATAAAATCGTCAAAGTCGTCAAACGTCAATCCCAGCGACTCGTAATAGTCCATAGCGTTTTCGTATTGAGCGATATAGAGGTCTTTATAATATTCAAGTTCTGATTTCGGTATTTTCTTGAACGTCGCTTTATTTATAAGTTGTTCGAGAAGATTATTTACCGCAGCCGTATAGAGAACTTGTTCGTTTGTTGCTTCAAGGGATTTCTTTACGTACATTTTATATTCGGCAATCGCCACGTCGTTATCCTCGGAACTCGGAGTATATTCAAGTTTATTTTTGATGGTATCGTAATTGAGGGTAGGTACTTCGTATTGAACGATATAAGAAACGTATACCTTAAACGTTGCCTCTTTGCCCGCAAGTGACGGGTCAAGAGGTGTTCCGTCGGGAAGAAACGTCATGTCTTCGGGGAAGGTGACCGTTACTGTTATTTTATTATTATCGCTTGTTTGATTTGGGACAATGCCGATGAGTTGGTCCTCGAAATCGTCGATGAAAGTTCCCGAACCTATTGAGAGGGCGTAGGGCGACGTCGGGGCGTTTGACATATTGGAACCGCCGTCAAAAGCGACGCCGTCAATGGAACCCTCGTAGAAGATATATGCGGTGTCGCCGTATTTGATTGCGACGTCATCGACTTTGGCACCGTCGTTTTGCTCTTCTTTGGCATTGAAAAGTGCCGTTTTTATATATTCTTCGACTGTTTCATCGGTTACAAGCATACTTCCGGACAACGTTGCGACCATAGACGTATAGTCTTCGGGGGAAAGGGTGAGGAAGTTGCTCAAATCTGTATTAAAGTAATCAAAACGTCCCGTGCGTGTTTTTTTCTCCGACGAGCAGGAGGCAAGCGTTGCCGTTATTATGCCGAGAGCCAGTGACACGGTTAGAAGTTTGGTTATTGTTTTTTTAAAATTCATATATTTATTCGTTCCTTTTGAATATTTGGAAGTGCGAAATCAAAAAATTAAAACCTTTATTATGATACCATAATTGTCACGGAAAATCAAGGGACTTCACAAAACTTTCAAAAGGGGGACTTTACAATTGACACAAAAAGTGTAAGATGGTATAATTTACAAAGAGACGGTCTCCGAAAAAAGGATGGTATGAAAATGAAGATAAACGCAAAAGCGATAAAGAAAAAATTGCAGGGTGTGGATATATTGAGTTTTGACGTGATAGACTCTACAAACAGTGAGGCGAAAAGGCGTGTGGCAACAAAACCGAAAAATCCGCTACTTATTTTGGCAGGAGAGCAGACGTCGGGCAGAGGAAGAATGGGAAGAAGTTTTTACAGTGGCGGCGACGGTATTTATATGACTTACGTTCAGAAAATCAATTTTCCGCTCGGCGACGTTGTTACGGTAACGGTTGCAAGTGCGAAATTTGTGTCGGACGTTTTATGCGAGTTATGCGGAGGAGATTTTAAGATAAAATGGGTAAACGACATTTATCTTGACGGAGGGAAAGTTTGCGGAATTTT
Organism: uncultured Clostridium sp.; assembly: GCA_964526505.1. Classification (GTDB taxonomy): domain Bacteria; phylum Bacillota; class Clostridia; order Oscillospirales; family CAG-272; genus SVTX01. The sequence goes on along the minus strand of CAZGJC010000022.1, from coordinate 11,985 downwards.
GACGGAGACGGTGACGGACTCGGACGGCGGGATTTACGTGATTGTGGGCATCGGCATAAATATCGGTAAATGCGAATTTCCGAGTGAGATAAGGGATATTGCGGTGTCGGTCAAAACAGACGTGAAGCCTCACAAGATAATTTGTGCTGTGGTTGAAAAACTCAAAGAATATCTGACAGACCCCGAGAGTGTGGAGTACATCGAAACTTATCGGAGCAGGTTATTGTTTGTCGGCGAGAGGGTGAGTGCAATATATGGCGGAAGAGAGATTTGCGGTGTTATGGAAGGCGTTGACGATGACGGGGCTTTACTTCTGACCCCGGACGGCGAGAGTGAGGCCATACGCATTTTCAGCGGAGAAGTGAGCGTGAGAGTAAAAGAGGGTTGACGGCGACTTATTTTGCTGTGCGAATTTTTGCACAAAAAGAGGTTTTTCGACGGTTTTAAAATGTGATAATATAATGATTGACAAAGTTACAAAAAGTGGTAAAATATACGTATAAACGTCGAAAGGATATTGGCGTTTAAATCTTGTGAAGAGTAAAAATTTTGACGCAAATTGCAGGGACGGGGAGTTGTCCTGCAAAACATGCACACGTGTGCAAAGTCACAATTTTGCATCCCGCTTCATACGGCACAAAAAAGGCATTTTTATACCTTCTTTTGCCATATGGCGAGAGGAGGTATTTTCTATGAAAAAAACAGGTCAGGGAAGAGTTTTCGGAAGTCTTAAAATTATGGCGTGTGCGTCGCTGTTATCTGCGATGAGCATAATTTTCGGAAAACTTTTGGCTGTCAACCTCACGCCCACAATACGCATAAGTCTCGGAAACCTGCCCATTATTTTATCGGGCATACTGTTCGGTCCCGTGACGGGTGCGTGCGTCGGAACAATATCTGACCTTGTGGGTTGTCTTATTGCCGGTTATGCGATAAATCCTCTTATAACCGTGGGCTCGGGAGCGATAGGGCTTTTTAGCGGTATTGTCTCGCTTTTACTGATGAAAAAATCGCTCGGAGTTCGTGTGGTGTCGTCGGTGGCGGTATCGAATATTATCGGGTCTGTGATAATAAAAACGCTGGCGTTTTACGTGTTTTACGGCTCCCCAATACTTATTACGGGTGTGTGGCGGTTTATAAGTTGTCTTATTATAGGCACTGCGGAGAGTTTTTTAATATATCTGCTTATGAAAAACGTGGGATTTATGCGTCAGATTGAAAGCATAAAACCCAAAAGAAACGACGGAAAACGGGGAGGTAACAAGATGACATACGACGAGGCGTTGCAATACATTCATTCGGTTTGCTGGAAAGGGTCACGCCCGGGGCTTGAAAGAATTACCGAACTTACAAAAAAACTCGGAAATCCGCAGGACGATCTTAAATTCATTCACGTTGCGGGAACAAACGGCAAGGGGTCGTTTTGTGCCATGATTGCAAACGTTCTCAAAAGTGCGGGACTTAAAGTCGGACTTTTTACGTCGCCTTACGTGTTAAGGTTTAACGAAAGAATGAAGATAAACGGGGAAGACATTCCAAACGACAGGCTCGCTTCTTTGACGGAACGTGTTAAAGCCGTTGCGGAAAAGATGAGCGACGTTCCAACGGAATTTGAACTTATAACCGCAATAGCCCTTGAATATTTTCGAGAAGAGGCTTGCGACGTGGTTGTATTTGAGTGCGGAATGGGAGGACGGCTTGATTCGACAAACGTTATAAAAACCCCCGTTTTGTCGGTCATTACGGGAATTTCGCTTGACCACACGGCAATTTTAGGCGATACGGTTGAGAAAATCGCAAGAGAAAAAGCGGGAATTATAAAGAACGGTTGCCCTGTGCTTTTCTGCTCCGACAACAAGGATGCGGAAGCGGTTATCCGCAAGAAAGCGGAAGAATGTCACTCGGAATATTTTTGCGTTGACAGGAGCAAATCGCAAATTATCGACACATCGCTTGACGGAACTTGTTTTGATTTTTGTGACTATAAAAACGTAAAAATTCCGCTTCTCGGAACGTATCAACCGCAAAATGCCTGCAACGTTTTGACGGCTGTGGACATACTCAAAGGTGTCGGATTTAACATACCCGTGCGTGCGATATACGACGGACTCTCTTCCGTGGTTTGGCATGCAAGGTTTGAAAAGTTGTGTGATAATCCCATAATAATTTCCGACGGCGGTCACAATCCCGAGGGAATAAGCGTTGCGATTGACAGCATAAGAACGTATTTCGGGGACAAAAAAGTAATATTTGTCACGGGAGTTATGGCGGACAAAGATTATCTTTATATGGCGGAGAGAATGAGCGAAGTTGCAAGCATTGCATTTTGCGTTCGTCCAGATAATCCGAGGGCGTTAAGTGCGGAGAATTTTGCCGAAGTATTTGAAAGTTTCGGCGTTCGCTCGGTGGCGTGCGGTAGTGTGTCCGAGGCGATTGAGAAGGCGAGAGACGTCGCCGTATCCGAGAACAGACCCATAGTTACACTGGGGTCGCTTTATATGTACGAAGCGGTCTTTAAAGCCGTTTTGAAATAAATAATTATTTGACGTGAGTTCGAGATCCTCCTCACGTAAATAAAAACTAAGGAGACCTTCGTTGCCGTCGAGCAACGGGGACGTGTTTTACACGTGTGAAAAAAATGAAAAACAACCAAAAAAAGGTCTTGATGATTTGTCGAGCCGGAATTATCGCCGCATTGTACGTGGCACTTACCTATCTTGCAATGTTGTTCGGTCTGGACAAAAATGCGATACAGGTTCGCTTTTCGGAAGCGTTGTGCATTCTACCCGTATTTCTTCCCGAAGCGGTCGCAGGATTATTTGCCGGGTGTTTGATTGCAAACATACTGACGGGTGCCGCCGCACTTGACATAGCACTCGGACCTTTTGCCACTCTTGTCGGAGCGTGGGGAGCGTTTGGTATCGGCGTGATAATTCGCAAATACAACATCAAGAATTTTGCGTTCAAGTGTCTGTCCACGTTGCCTACGATTATTGCAAACACTGTTGTTGTTCCGTTTGTCGTATACATATGTTATACCGCACCGAGCGAAAAGGCGTTGTCGCTTATACCGTGGTATGCTCTGACCGTATTTATCGGCGAGGTGATATCCGCAGGAATACTCGGTATGTTACTTTACAAGGCGTTGGAGAAAAAAATAAAATATTTGAAATAAGAAAAAAGCCTTTCCTCGGGAAAGGCTTTTTTGTTGTCTTGATTTCGCAGAGGCTTTTGCTGTTGAACAATCCCTCCGTCACGCTTTGCGTGCCACCGCCTTTACGTAAGGAGGCTTTGGGCTGAGTGTGTGGCTATGACTATACGTTATTCTATTATATTTTTCATTTTATCAAGCAGAGAGGTGCTGGACGTTGTTGTGACACGGTTTAAGAACAGAACGTCGTCGATATCGTTTTCTTTTACGAAATCAATGAGATTTCCTTGGTAATAGCGATAATCTATGACGTAGACGTATTCATACGAGTCAACAAGGAACGGCACGAATGCGTTTCCGTAAGACTCTTTTACAACCACGATGGACGAGCCGTCGTTTTTATTGGGATTATGTATTGTATCAACTCTGTGGTCACCGCCGAGGAAACACAAATACTTATTTCCGGAATCATATTTGCTCGCACCTTTATATACTATTGCAAGTTCTTTTTGCGTTCCGTCCGTGTCTATACACGAAAGCAGATTTGTGCCGTTCGGAATATATGCGACGACGGTATCGGGATTATCGGTAAGGATTGAACTGTTTGTCTGTGTGCTGTAAGTTCCCGTAAATCCGTCAAACGAGACTTGTTCATAAGCCGACAGTTGCGTTGGCGTTATGCCTTTTTGTTCGCAGAAAGCGGTATATGCATAGTACGCACCGAGAGCGGTCCAGTGGTGGTCCGTTCGGAAGTACAGATATTCGTCTTTATGCTCCATAAGTTTGCTGTTGGCATCTATTGTTGTTATACCTTTGTTGAGATTGTCGTATATATAGTTTACAACTTCATTACAATCTGACGCACCGATACTGTTTTGCTGTTCGGTTGTTAATTTATACGTATAATGAAGCGGAACGACCATATCATATACGTTAACTTTGCTTCCGAGTTGTTCGGACGCCGAGTTTATAAGCGATATATACACGTCGTTTACGGACTTTGTATTGTAGAGTATCTCGTATGCGGTTTTTGTGTCTTTTTGAAGATATATATTTTCTATTCTTTCGACGTCTCCGCTGTTCTCGATTGTGGTGTTGCCACCACCCGTGGAGATAAAGCCGTCGCTCTCTATTCCGTAGTGTGATTTGAGTTCGGCATTCGCTTCTATCATACCCTCACGCATCGGATACGTATCGGAATACCAGAGACTTATTTGAGAGAAGTATTCGCCCGAGAAGAAACTCTCAAAGGTAAACGACGGGAAAGCGGCAAGATTTCGTTTTTCGTTTTCCGAGACTGTCGGTCGGGCGAAGAAGAGAAGTCCCACCACCGAAAAAAAGAGCAGGATAGCCGTACAGGAAATTATTTTGACGAGGTGGGTTTTATTTTCAAATCCACTCGTGTTTTCTTTACTTAAAATTTTTTTCATATTTACTCCGTATTTTTTGAGGTTTTGCGATTTTTTTCGTCAGAACCGGAAGTAGATAAACGGGTTATAAGTATCTCCCGCAAGTGCGAAGAGCGACAAAATAATAAGGCAGGCAGGGGCTATGGCACCGATTATTTGCCCTATCTTTTTTGCGGTTGCGTTTTTGTCGAGCAACTTTGATACGGCGGGGATTATCGGAGTGCAGGCAAGCGTACATATCGCAAGGAAGAACATATTGCCCTTGAACGTATTTCCCACACGCAAAGCGTCGGAAAACGCATTTCCGTTACCGCAGAATATACCCTTGACAGCCGTGAAAAATTCGGAAAGGTTTGTAAATCTGAACAGTGCCGTTCCGAAGAGCACCACGACAAGAGTGTAAACGGTACGGGGAATTCTTGAAATCGGTGTGGGTTGTTTTTTGAGTTTCAGTATGTACTTTTCAAACACGAGGAACACAAAGTAAAACAGTCCCCATAAAATGAAGTTCCACGACGCTCCGTGCCAAAATCCCGTTAACGCCCAAACAACAAGCAGGTTGAGAATATGGCGTGGAACTGACACACGATTACCGCCGAGCGGAATATATACGTAGTCTCTGAAAAAGGACGAGAGGGATATATGCCATCTTCTCCAAAAATCGGTGACCGAATCGGCAACGTAGGGATAATTGAAGTTTTCTTTATAGTGGAAACCGACCATAAGTCCCATACCTATTGCCATATCCGAATAAGCGGAGAAATCGAGGTAAAGTTGCAACGTGTAGCAGAATATGCCGAGTATAATGCCCGTTGCCGACTGTGAGGAGAGCGTCTCGGACGCAAGCAGGCTATCGGCAAGAGACGCACATCCGTTTGCGAGAATTGCTTTTTTGGCAAGACCTACGGAGAAGCGTGTAAATCCTCGGCTTATATCCGAAAGCGTCGGATTTCTGTCTTCGAGTTCGGAATTTACGTCTGCGTATCTTACGATGGGTCCCGCTATACACTGATGGAACAGTGACGCATAGAGCAACAGGAGCCAATATTTTTTTTGCGGTTTCACTTCATCTCTGTAAACGTCTATAACGTAAGATACAAGTTGGAACGTATAGAACGATATACCGATGGGGAGAGTTATTGACGGGAGAGGAGAGTCTTTTCCGAAAATTCCGAAAAGATTATCTGCGAAAAATCCGGTATACTTAAAGAACACAAGAAGTGCGATACACGTAAGCACGGTTACCCAAGTTTGAACGAGGCGGTGTTTTTTACCGATGGTATTGCCTATAATCAAAGCTCCGAGGTAGCAGACAAGCGTTTCAAGGCACAAAAGCAGGCACAGGGCGGGTCCGCCCCAAGCGTAGAAAATAAGAGAACTTACGAGCAATATTATATTTTTTTGCTTTATACTTTTTCCGCACAGGACGTATATCGCATAACACGCCACGAGGAAAAAAAGTACGAAGAACATACTTGAAAAAACCATAAAAGTCACCTTAAAATTTACGTAAAATTTTGAGAATATTTCGGTTTTAATTGTAGCACACATACAGTCTTTTGACAAGTGCAAAGCGTATGAATTTTTTGAAAATTTTATTGTGTTTTACACCGCCGAAATATTGAAAAAAGGGGACGTTTATGGTATAATCGACGCAGATACAAACAAGAGGAGGAGGGGTTTGAGGATGAAACTTCTTATTGCGTCCGACATACACGGCGACCGGGTATGTTGCGAAAAGATGATAGAGCGTGCGAATTTGCACGAAGTTGACAAAATAGTGATTTTGGGAGATATTTTATATCACGGTCCGAGAAACGACCTGCCGGAAAATTACGCTCCCAAAAAGGTCATTGAATTACTCAATAAAATATCGGGAAAACTCTTATGTGTGAGAGGAAACTGTGAGGCGGAAGTCGATCAGATGGTCCTGAATTTCCCTGTGCTTTCCGACGTTGCATGGATATACGACGGCGAGTGCGGAATATCGCTTTATTTGTCGCACGGGCATATTTACAATCCCGACAAGTTACCTCCGCTCTGTGAGGAAAGCGTGTTTATGTACGGTCACACGCATTTATACGGTTTTTGCGAGAGGGACGGTGTTTTGTGCGTAAATCCCGGGTCGGTAAGTCTACCGAAAGGCGGAAATCCGAGAACGTATGCAATATACGAGAACGGGAAAATATCCGTTTTCGGTCTTGACGGCGAATTTTTGGAGTCCCGTGACGCAAAAATATGATACCGCAAAAAATTTACAAATTATAAAAAGCACCTATTGACAATTATTTGCGGTCGTGATATAATTAAATGTAAATGTATAAAAGTCGCAACTGATGGCGACGACAAAGTTTAACGTATTCAATTTTGGAGGTATAAAACAATGGTAGTAGCCGGCGATTTTAAAAATGGCATTACGTTTGAAATGGAAGGTAACGTTTTCCAGGTTATCGAATTCCAGCACGTAAAACCCGGTAAGGGAGCCGCTTTTGTTCGTACAAAACTTAAAAACGTAATTACCGGTGCAGTAGTTGAAAAGACTTTCAGCCCTACTGACAAGTATGAAAACGCATATATCGAAAGAAAGGATATGCAGTATTCTTACACCGACGGTGATCTTTATTACTTTATGGATATGGAAACGTTCGATATGCTTCCTCTTAACAGAGACAAGTTGGGCGACGCTTTCAAGTTCGTAAAGGAAGAAATGATGTGCAAGATTATTTCCTACAAGGGTAACGTATTCGGAGTTGAACCTCCCACGTTCGTTGAACTTGAAGTTACCGAAACAGACCCCGGTTTTGCAGGCAACACGGCAACAAACGCCCTCAAACCCGCAACTCTTGAAACAGGTGCTGTAATTAAGGTTCCGCTCTTTATCAACGTCGGAGACGTTCTCAAAATCGACACACGTGACGGCGAATATTTGTCCAGAGCATAATTAAATTGGAATTTAGGGGGAATTCGTATGCCTTGAAAGGAACGGGTTTCCCTTTTTTTAAAATAAAAACAAGGAAGGTATTTAAAATGACGCTTACTGAAAGATGTGCTTATATAAAGGGTCTTGCGGAAGGTCTCGAACTTGACGGCAAGAACACCGCAGAAGCAAAGATTATCAACGCTCTTATTGAACTTTGCACCGAAATGGCAGAGGAGATTGACGACGTAGAATACGATATTTCCGAACTTTCCGATTATTGTGAAGAACTCGACGAGGACCTCGGCGACGTTGAGGAAGTCCTTCTCGATATGGATGATGACGATTACGATGACGACGATTGCGACGGAAACTGCGATGAGTGCGGTCTTTGCGATGACTGCGACGGTTGTGACGACGACTACGAGGACGAGGAATACTATGAGATAGTTTGTCCTTCTTGCGGTGAGACTGTTTGCTTTGACGAGTCTGTAAATGCAGAAGAACTTATTTGTCCTGCTTGCGGTTGCACGCTCGGTTGCATTCTTGACGAAGACGACGTAAAGCCCGTTGAATAATACGGTCTTAATAAAAAACACGGTGTTCGACAGAACACCGTGTTTTTTTGTGATTATACAATATCCGTATTTTTACGTCTGCGAGAACTGTCTGCCGGTTTTGCCGTGATGTCGCCCGCTTTCGTAAGAGCCCATTTTGTGAGAACGGGTCCGACGATTTCGTACACAAGCACACTGAACAAAACAACAAATCTTACAACGTTTGCGATATTTGTGCCACCGAGTGTGGGGTCATTACCTACCGTACTTACCATACCGAGTGCAACGCCCGCTTGCGGTAGAAGGGTTACACCGAGGTAATGGACGATATTTTTATCACATCCCATAGCCTGAGACGAGTATCTTGCACCGAAATATTTTCCAGCAGAACGGAAGAGTATATATATTACGCCTATGAGGACGCACCATCCGTTGAGGAAAACGCTCAGGTCAAGTTCCGCACCGCTTATAACGAAGAAAAGTATAAGGAGCGGTTTTGTCCAACTGTCGGCCCTTTGCATCATTTCGTCGGAACATTCGCACACATTGCAGAAAATCGTTCCGCACATCATACAAGTCAGGAGAGACGAAAATCCGATATGCACTCCGCCGATATATATATTTTTAAGTGCGGTTATGGCAACCGTGATAAACACGAATGCGATAACGAGAGACAGACGGTTACTGTTTGAATGGAACAGTTTTTCGAGTTTGGAGAGGATAAATCCCAAAATCGCACCGATGACAAGAGATGCGACTATTTCAATGAGGGGTTCGACGACGATTGACATCACGTCAACGTTACCGCCGTTTATTGCTTTTGCTATACCGATGAGTACTGCGAAAATCATAAGTCCCACAGCGTCGTCAAGTGCAACGATTGGGAGAAGCATATCGGTAAGCGGACCTTTTGCTTTATACTGACGAACGACCATAAGCGTTGCGGCAGGTGCGGTTGCAGATGCAATCGCTCCCAAAATGAGAGCCGCAGGCAAGGGAAGAATATCGTTGCCCGTTATGCCTATAAGGAGATAGTGAAGTCCGACAAGTGCGACGCAAACAGCTGCGGAGGCAACAAGTGCCTGAACGCATCCGACAACGGCAACTTTTTTGCCCGTATGTTTGAGGTCGGACATTTTAAATTCGCTTCCGATGGAGAATGCGATAAATCCGAGAGCGACTTCGGAGAGTATTCCGAGTGCTTTAATGTCGGAGAAGTCTTTGAGTGCAAAGCCTATGTGGTATCCGCCGGGGAGAGTTATCTGACCCAGGCAAAAGCAACCGACAATGACGCCTGCGATGAGGTATCCCGTTACGGCGGGGAGTTTCAGGAGTTTACAAATTCTTGACATAAGAAGTCCTGCCATAACGCAAATTGATATTGATAATAAAATTTGTGTGGTATCCATAACGTGTCCTTTTTAATTGTAGTTTATTTATCAGTCGATTTCGGCTGTTGCCTCGATTTCGACGAGGACGTTTTTGGGAAGAGTTTTAACCGCAACGCATGAGCGAGCGGGTTTTGACGTGAAGTATTCGGCGTAGATGAGGTTAAACTCATCGAAATTTGCCATATCGGACAGAAAGCAGGTTGTTTTAACCACACGGGACAAATCGGAACCCGATGCGTCAAGTACGCATTTGAGGTTTTCACAAACTTGGCGTGTTTGCTCGCCTATGGTTTCAGTCTCTATTTTTCCGCTTTGCGGATTTATCGGTATTTGACCGGACGTAAAAACAAGACCGCACGACCGCACCGCTTGGCTATAAGGTCCTATGGCGTCGGGAGCGTTTTTCGTGTATACTCTTTCGGACATAAAATTCACCTTTCTTTTCAAAAAAATGCAGGCTGTCGCAAGAGAACTTCTTTCGACAACCTACACTATTATATTCCCAAAGGATTTTTTTGTCAATAGAAATCGGGAATTTATTTGGATGCCACAAAATAAATAAGGTAAAAGGTTATTTTGATATTGAGGGACTTATAGTTCTGTACATCGCAAACAAAAAATGTAAAAAATTATTCAAAGTGGTGTGAAAACGTGTTTATTTTTTGTCTATTTTGTAGTATAATATAATCATCAGCACAAGGATTTGCGGATTTATTGTATTGAGACATACGCATAATTTTGTTGTGATGAAAATTCACATTGGGAGGGTGATGTCTATTGATCGAATAAAAAAAGAAAGCATTTGAGAAGTTGCCGTTAACAACTCAAAAATGCTTTCTTGGTGTTGGATATGATATAAATAACCAACCTGGCAGTAGTTATTATATCATATTCTTTATCGTTTTGTCAATTAAAATTGAAAAAATCTATAAAAAGGAGTGATCATAATAAAAAATATTATTGATGACGGCTATAACGCCGAACTTGTAGCAAATGCTTATTTCGATGGTGTTTTAGAAATACCAAAGTTAGAAAAACCTAAAAATATATTTATTCCGCCGGCACTTATCCCGTTTACAAAAATGAACAGAAGTAGTTCAAAATCGGAGGCGGTTCATTTTTACGAGTATGATACGAAGTTTTTGAACGTGATGGAAAATACTGCGGAGTATTTTCCGGAAATTTCAAAATTTTCTGCTGTTATTTCGCCGGACTATTCCCTTTATCGTGATATGCCCCTGTGCTTGCAAATTGCAAATACATATAAGAATCGTGCGGTCGGGCATTATTTTCAGAAAAAAGGATTATATGTTATCCCTAATGTACGGTGGGGAGATAAACGCAGTTTTACAACCTGCGAATTACCTGAAAAGTTTGCATTCGCAGGTGTGCCGAAAAACAGCATAGTTTCTATCGGCTCATATGGGTGTATTAGGGGCGAAGAAAACAAAAAATATTTTCGTGACGGGCTTTCTGCGATGCTTGATGAACTGACTCCGAAGGTTGTTCTTGTGTATGGCTGTATGCCGAAAAGTGTGTTCGAAGAATTTAAGGATAGAACCGATTTTGTAAATTATCCTGACTGGATTTCCACAAAAAGAAGAAAAATGAAATAATGGGAACAGGACGGTCGGGCATTTATTTCCATACAAAAGGAGTCAAAGATGGAAAAGAGCATTCGCTTAAAATCAATGCCGGAAAGCAAGGCAAACATATTCCCGGCACAAACAATTATATTGAGGGAAGAAGTATTTTTCTCGGAACCGTAAAGGACGCAGAAAAACTAATCAAACGACATGGCGGAGCGGGACAGATGTTGAGCAATAATAGGGAAAGAGTGGATTTTGGCAAGATCATCGGATATTACGTTGACCCTGTTACGAGTGAGAAAAAGGCTACTACGATAGGAATCATCCATTATTCCAAAGATGGCACCCATATTGTTCCCGCACGCCCGAAATATTAAGGAGGTAGAAATGTTTTTGAACAAAGAAGAAGAAAGGGTCATACGTAAATTTTATGGCAATATTGACAAGGTGGGAGAATCGACTCTTTTACTTGTTTGGGAATCGGGCAGTATAGAGGCAATTTTCGATACGTGTTTTGAGGATTACAACGAAGAAATGGGGGATGAATTTTATTCTTTCTCTTTTATCGCAAGAGAAGTAAAGGGAAATCCCCCCGTAAATATCTCGAATAAGAAATTCTTTTTGATAAATTACAGAAATTTTCCGTCTGAAATATTATGCGGTGGCAAATTGATAAATTGAGTTTCTTGTAAAACCTTTTATTTTGCAAAAAAAGTTATTATAGCCATACTTGAACTTTCACCAAACTGCGTGGCAGTTTGGTGTGTCGGTTCAACTGATGGTCGTCCGGCTAACACAAAAGGGACGCTTTGCGTCCCTTTTGTGTTGTCATATGACTACAATTTAGATGACTGCATTTGCCGTTCATCCGATAATACGATTTAGATGCCGCCTTGTTTTCAACTGGATATAGGTATCGCCAGATTGTCAAGCCAAGTGCAACACTTTTTTCAAAAAATCGTTAGGAGACA
>CAZGJC010000021.1:0-30504 GCA_964526505.1 uncultured Clostridium sp. | reverse complement strand
AAATGAAGCGTCAGGTACTCGGCATTTTCTCGGATGAGATTTATAAAAGTTTGCGGAATACATAATCAAAAAAGAACAGTATATTTGAATTTTATATCACTAAATATTAAAAAATGCCTTGGAACATAACGCTTCAAGGCAAATGGCAGAGACATAAGCAAAGAGATTCGAACTTTCACAAAACCGCAAGCGGTTTTGTATAAGATTTCTCTGTACTCTCGTCTCCGCCACAGAAAAAAGGCATCGCTGTGCGATGCCTTTTTTTTTTCTGTGGCGGAGAGGGAGGGATTCGAACCCTCGTGTGCTTTCGCACAAACTGATTTCGAGTCAGCCCCGTTATGACCACTTCGATACCTCTCCATATATGTCGCTCACTGTGCGACTCGTTCATTATATCATATTTTTTTTGAAATTGCAATACCAAAATCAAAAAAACTTTATTTTTTGATTTTTTCTGTATTATCTATTCAATGCGTGATTGAGACCAATCCGATATAGTCTCAATCACACATTATTTTGTATCTTTTACTTTAACGCCCTCACACGCTTTTGCGATACTATATTCATAATAACGTAAATCGCAATAAGTACCGCAACAGAACATATCAAAACCGCATACGATACCGTGGTTTCAATCTTATGGTCAAAGAAATATATATTACAGTCTATGCCGTCACGGATCATTCCTATAACGTCGTCAGGTATTCCCTCGTTTGCCAGTGCATCAATAGCACCGTGCGTTGTATGATTACGCAAAAGACTTGTGGCATAGGTTCCGGGAAGAAAGGAAATGATATGTTGAAGTCCCCTGCTGAAATTTGCAATCGGCATATACGCACCGCATATAAATCCATATCCCGAACTTACGATTGTACCCACGGCAGAAATTTGTCCTTGCGTTTTGAGGAAGAAATTTATAACACTTGACAATGCCGTTCCGAAAGTTACAAGCAAAAATACGTCGAGCAAAATAAGTAATATATCCGTCGCAGAAAGATACCACCCGGTATACAAAAGATACAGCATACCCGCTCCAAATGCCACAACACAAATTATAAAAGACGACAGAAACGTTGAAAAATAATATCCGAACGCAACATTCGAACTTTTCACAGGAGACACCGATATATCCTTTTTCGCTCCACTCACTTTATCCGACACCATCATCATATTTGCACAAAACGAAACGGTAACGCAACTGACCGCAAGCAACGACGACAACAACTGCCCTCCGACAAGTCCATTCACTATTTTATCGGATATCTCAAATCCACTCGGCAATGCCGATAGCATACTGTCTTTATACACGTTTGCAAGGAACGTGGCATAAAGAACAAGCAAAATAAGCGGTGTAATAAGAGAAGTAAAAAACACAGCCCTGTCTTTGAAAAACAATTTTGTATTTCTTTTTATCAGTGCAATTGTTTTACGCATTGTTATCACCTCCCGTAAGTTTCTTACCCGTGGCGGAAAGAAAAACATCATCCATTTTTCCTTTTATTATCTCATAGTCTGAAAACACTTCCCTATGCTTCAATATAAGTTCTGTCGCTTCTGCCGTGTCTTTAACCGCAACACGGTAGGCATCTCTCAAAATCTCATACGGAAGCCCGAGACTTTTGACATCTTGCTCCGAGGTGTTATAAAACGTAATAAAATCACCCGTATAACGGTTTTTCAGTTCTATCGGTGTACCGTTGGCAACAACTTTTCCACCGTCGATTATGACAACGTAATCCGCATCGGTTGCTTCTTCCATATAATGCGTGGTTAAAAGCACCGTCATATTTTCTTCTCGACGAAGTTTACCTATTACGTTCCATGTAAGTTTTCTTGTTTGCGGATCAAGCCCCGTAGTCGGTTCATCAAGAATCAAAATCGACGGTTTATGTATCAAGGCACGTGCTATATCTATTCTACGCCGTTGACCTCCCGACAGCTTTGAAAGAGTTCTTTTATACAGGTCTTTAAAATCAAGCATATTTCCCAACTCTTCAAGCCTGTTTTCAAATTCCTTTCCGTATATTCCGTAGAGTGCGACACGATATTGAAGATTATCACGTACACTTAACGCATCGTCAAGCACCGAGTTTTGGAACACAACGCCGATTTTTTTCTTTACGTCACTCATATGCTTGTCAATATCACAACCGCCTATAATCACACTTCCGCCGTCTCTTTGCAGTTGTCCGCATATTATTGATATGGTTGTGCTTTTTCCCGCACCGTTTACACCTAAGAATGCAAATAATTCACCCTTGTTTACGCTGAAACTTAAATCGTCAACCGCACGAATATCCCCGAACGTTTTCGTCAGATTTTTAATTTCAATGACCTTTTCCATACGTACTACCTCCTATATATTTACTCCGAAACATATGTAACATATGTTATATTATGTGCTTCAATTTGATATTTGTCAATACTTTTTCTTGATTTTTGGACAATCTAATTACTTGATTTTATATATGTAGTAAAATGCCTCGCCACCAAAAAACACCACGTAATATAATTTGCGTTGTGCAATTGCGGCAGGGCAATCCCTATATTTAGGGATTGCTTGGTGGGGCAATTAACTATGTAAAAACGGCACGGTTTTACCGTGCCGTTTTTACATCTTTCTGAAATTCAGCATCTCGCTCAAATAATGTCTTAAACAATCAGCATAGCATCCCCGTTTTTCACGGGACGCAGGATTTGTACCGAACAGTAATTTTTTGCACTAAAACTTACTGATCGGCATTGTTCACAATTTGTTCAATCCTTTACAGGATAAGCATTGCATCTCCGAATGAGAAAAATCTATATTTCTCATCAACAGCGACTTTATATGCCTCAATAACTTTTTCCCTGTTATAGAATGCGGACACCAGCATGATCAGCGTAGATTCGGGAAGATGAAAATTCGTTATCAGCGAATCTACCGCCTTAAATTTATATCCGGGATAAATAAATATGCCTGTATCTCCCGACATGGCGTGAACAATGCCGTTATCGTCACTTGCACTTTCAAGCGTTCTGCAAGACGTAGTTCCCACGCATATGGTTCTGCCACCATTCGCTCGTCTCTCATTGATTATCTTCGCACTCTCCTCGGATACCGAAAAATATTCGGTGTGCATAACGTGTGCATCTATTCTATCCTCTTTTACGGGGCGAAATGTGCCAAGACCGACGTGCAACATAACAGGGACTATCTCTATTCCCTTTTCTCTTATTTTAGCCATCAACTCGGGCGTGAAATGGAGTCCGGCAGTAGGTGCCGCGGCAGATCCTTCTTCCCTTGCATAAACCGTTTGATACCGTGAATTATCTTCAAGTCTTTCGGTAATATACGGTGGCAGGGGCATAAGACCTATTATGTGAAGAATATTATAAATATTTTCATATTTTTGCTTGTCGTAATCAAACTTTATAATTCTGTTTCCCTCTTCGGTTATGTCGATGACCTCACCTTTGAGAATTCCGTCGCCGAAAACGGAAACCATTCCTACTCTTGCACGTTTTCCGGGCTTTACAAGACATTCCCACGTATCAAGATCTCGCTGTCTCAACAGCAAAAGTTCAATATTTGCCTCTTCTCTTCCCTCAACGTGACCGTAAATTCTCGCAGGAATAACCTTTGAATCGTTAATTACAAGTGTATCTCCCTCTTTGAGATAATCAATTACGTCATAAAAATGCTTATGTTCTATACTTTTACTTTGTCTGTCGAGAACCATAAGACGACTTGTATCACGTTTTTCCATCGGGTGTTGAGCGATTAGTTCTTCCGGCAAATCATAATAAAAATCCGTTCTTTTCAGATCTGTCGGAGATTTCTTGTTTATTATAACACCGTTTTCGTTTTTTTCATCTTGTGATTGTACTTGATTTAATATTTCCATAATTTCTCCTTGAATTTCAAAAACGTTGCCTATTTTGTTAAATATTCCGTTTTTATGGTATGGTATTTCAATATATTAAAATAATTTCCGCAAATTTCGCAAAAGTATTTGACAAAAGAATAATAATGTGTTATTATAGATGTGCACGATTGCAATGATCGTGTCATATAATAGATTGATAGAGGTGCGTATTGTAACCGCCCCGTTCCGAGGTCGCCGTTGACCATTGAAGAACTTAGCGAGGACAAAACGCCGAGACATCACTTTTACGGCAAAAGTGACGTCGGTCGTACGGTTCATAGCCTTGCGACTGTCATAAGCCCTCACAGGCTATGGAGAGCTATCTGATTTTGTATTATTATATCACACAGGGCGTGCTTTTGCAAGACCCTTTCGGAATATAAAAACGCAGATTCAGTCGGCTTTCGTCGGCTTTTTTTATTTAACGCTTCACTTTTGAAAGGAAATTCGATTATGAGCAAATTCAAGAAAACAGTTTTTACGGGCGTTGCAACTGCAATAATAACCCCATTTTCGGACGGCAAAGTGGACTATGAAACTTTCGGCTCCCTTATAGATTATCAAATTAACAACGGCGTTGATGCTATTGTTGCCGCAGGCACAACGGGAGAAGCAAGCACGCTTACCGACGAAGAACACATAGAAGTTATAAGATATGCGGTCGAAAGAGTAAACGGCAGAATCCCCGTTATCGCAGGTACAGGTTCAAATGACACCGCATATGGCATAGAACTCTCACGTCAGGCTTGTGCGGCAGGTGCCGACGCATTGCTTGTGGTTACTCCATACTACAACAAAGCAACACCAAATGGACTTATAAAGAATTTCATCGCAACTGCTGACGCAGTCGATAAACCCATAATTTTGTACAACGTTCCGTCCCGCACGGGTTGCAATATCACTCTTCCCGTTTATCGTGAACTTTGCAAACACGAAAATATCGTTGCGACCAAGGAAGCGTCCGGTAACCTCTCGGCAATCGCACAGATAGCCGCCGAATGCGGAGATTATCTCGACATATATTCCGGCAACGACGATCAGATAACTCCTATTCTTTCTCTCGGTGGAAAAGGTGTAATTTCCGTATTTTCCAACATCATGCCCGCAAAAGCACACGAAATGTGTCAGGCTTGGTTTGACGGCGACACAAAGAGAAGTTCACAAATTCAACTTGAATATCTCAAACTTATGAACTCTCTGTTTATGGAGGTTAACCCGGTTCCCGTTAAAACCGCATGTGCCATGCTCGGCATGTGTTCGGACGAAATGAGACTTCCGCTTTGCGAAATGGAAGATGCAAACCGTGAAAAACTTAAAGAAATACTCAAAGAATACAAACTTTTAAAATAAACAAGTACGTCAAAAGGAACGGTCGTAAAAATGATTAAAATTCTCCTGTCAGGTTGCCTCGGTCGAATGGGTCACGCAGTTTCCGAAGCCACGCAGAACACCAACTTCACCATAATCTCGGGAACGGATATAAACGTATGTCAGAGTACATTTCCGATTTATTCAAAAATCGCAGACGCTGTGGAAATCCCCGATGTAATTATCGATTTTTCACATCACACCGCTCTTCCGCAAATTATGGAATACGCAACAAAAAACAACGTTCCCTGCGTCATTTGTACAACGGGACATACGGACGAAGAATATGCGATAATGAAAGAGGCGTCAACCCACGTCCCGGTATTCTTTTCGAGGAATATGTCACTTGGCGTAAACCTGTTGATCGCTCTCTGCAAAAAAGCAAGTCATGCACTCGGAAGCGACTTTGACGTTGAGATAATAGAAAAGCACCATCACAACAAACTTGACGCTCCTAGCGGAACCGCACTTATGATAGCGGACGCCATTGCGGACACAAGATCGGAAAGTGAATACGTTTACGACAGGCACTCCGTACGAAAAAAGCGTGATGAAAAAGAAATCGGAATACACTCTATAAGGGGCGGAAGCATAATCGGTGAACACGAAGTTATGTTTGCGGGCAAGGACGAAATCATCACCATATCACACAGTGCAGGCTCACGAGAACTTTTTGCAACGGGTGCATTGCGTGCCGCAGAGTTCATAATAGGTAAGAATGCCGGAATGTATAATATGGACAACATTCTTGAAGAAATTATTTAAACCAATTAAAAAATCGGTCAGAGTTAATTCTGACCGATTTTTTGCCTATATAATAAATAAAAGCGATGACAAAGTCGTAACGGCAAGACCCAACAATGCTGTTTTTGACGGTTTTTCTTTGAATGCAATAAATCCGACAACTGCACTGAGTACAACGGTTAACGCCGTCTGCAACGGATACTTCACGGAAGGAATCGCTCCGCTTGCATCAACAATTCTCATAAGTACAAAAGCGGTCGCATCAAGCATCGCACAAGCGAATACCAACAGAGCGATGTAACCCTTTTGATTGTGACCTTTTTTCTTCTCTGCTACGACTTTTGCACCTTCACCACCGTTTTCTGTTGTAGTTGTACTCTTATGTTTATTCTTGTTAAACACAGATATAATCAAAAGTGCGAGTGAGCAAAACACAGCGTTGAAAATATTGACAAGTACGGTAAATTCCACGCCTTCAACTCTCGATGCAGTAATATCGGGAAAAATCTTAGTTGCGAATTTTTCCGTAAGTTCGAAAAAATCACTTCCCGAATGTACGCTCGAAACCACGCTCATACAACCGTTGCAAAGAAACACTAAAAGGCAAAGCAGAGCGAAAACGACCTTTTGTCGTGCATTTTTCCGCCTGTCTTTTTTCTCTCCCATAAGTGGAAACACAAGTGAAGCGACAAGCAATACAATGCCTATAATCTCCGTAATGCGTAGATCATTACCTCGCAAAGCACTGTAAATGAACGGAACTGTCATACCGCCTATCATAAGAAAAGTGGAGAAAATCGACATACTTCCGTATTTGAATATCACAAAGCCCAAAATCCAGCAAGCACAGCCGAACAGCGAAGCGAGTGACGCAAGTATGACCGACATCGGAGTTACGTGCAGCGGATGAGAATATAACACCCAAGAAACAAAGAAAAATACCACAGCCGCCACGGTGCCTTTCAGGGCAATAAATTTAAGTGACGTCACCGACGATGAGCCTTTTTTCTGCTGATATGCCTTGTTTGCTCCAAATTGAACAGCATAACAAAGTGCAGACAGCGTAACCAATATATAATATAACATTTTAGATCTCCTGTTGCAAACTTCATATATTTTACAACACAAAGATAAAATTGTCAATATTGATACCCAAATTATCCGAGCATTTCTCCACGCAAAAACAACATAATCTTTTTTTCTTCACGTGACACCTTGACCTGAGTCATTCCAAGCATATTTGCCACTTGTGTTTGAGTCATATTACGGTAATACCTAAGCAACACTATCCTACGCCATTCCTGTGGCATTTTGTTTATGGCCTGTCGTAGTGCGATTTTATCGTTCAACCGTTCAAATTCGTCCGCTTCCGCTCTGTCCGGAATTATTTCTCCGAACGTTTGAGAGTCATCTCCGAAAGCGTGATCGGAAAATGACGCTATCGGGCTTGTTGCGTCTATCGCCATAGCCGCATCTTCAACACTCACACCGGCAAAAAGGGCAAGTTCGGATATTCCGGCATCTCTTCCCTCCTCTGTCATAATGCGATTTTTCTCACGCATTATTATAATGCCTGTCCTCTTGTAACTTCTGCTGACCTTAATTGGTCCGTCGTCACGCAAATGTCTCCGTATCTCTCCGACAATAAGAGGAACCGCATAAGTTGAAAATGCCGTCCCTCTGTCAGACTCGAAACTTCGCACGGCTTTTACCATTCCGAGCGTACCTATTTGCATAAGGTCTTCAAACTCACAGCCTCTGTCACGAAACTTATATGCAATACTACGCACAAGCGGTATGTTTTCGGTAACTATTGTTTCAAGTGCAGATTCATCGCCACCTTGTGCCAGGCGAATAAGTTCCCTGTTTCTTGTAAATCTTTCCGAAGCGATATAATCAGGTGTGTTTTTTTCGTCGTCAAACAACGTAAGTTCCATAAAATCCTCACAATTTGTTATTTTTATGTACTCTCCCTGTCAACAAATTGCTTATAAAGAACTACCGAGGTTCCACGTCCCACACGTGAACGAACGTGAACTTTATCACAAAAACTCTCCATAACCGTAAATCCCATACCGCTTCGTTCATCTTCTCTGTCGGTCGTATATAAAGGCTGACGTGCCAAATGCACGTCGGGTATTCCACATCCCTTATCACGTATTTCTATTTTTACCGCTCGTCCTTCAAGTTGACTCACGGTAATAAATATCATCCCCGACGTGTTTTTGTATGCGTGTACAATGCAGTTGGTTACTGCCTCGGACACCGCACATTTTATATCCGCAATTTCAAGAGACGCAGGGTCAAGACCCGCACAAAATGCGGCGACTGCCGCTCTCGCCATTCCCTCATTCACCGAAATTGCAGGAAGTTTTATCTGCATTTTATTTATAACTTTTCCCGAAAATTTTGTTCTTTTCATTGTGTCTCGCCCTCCGATTATATATTACTTTCTGTCCTTGGCAATAACAATACCGTTTTGCACTTCCGCAGTCTTGCTTTTTGACGATTGTGACGTTCGCCTTCCACGTACCTTCGGAGGCACGGGTCGCTGTGTTTGACCTTTTGTATGACTTATTTTTATAACCCGTTCCATTCCCGCCAAAGTCATTATGCGTTCAATCGCCGGACTTGGGTTTGATACTACAACCTCACCGCCAAGTTCATTCATAACCGAATATCTGCCCATTATAAGACCCAAGCCGGATGAGTCCATAAAATTAACCGCAGACATATCCATTATAAGACCTCTTGGCTTTTTAGAATATATTTCACTGTCAATTGCAGAGCGAATGGAACTTGCGGTGTGATGGTCAATCTCACCTCGCAGTTTTATTTTCAGATAACATCCTATAAACTCACTGTCATATCCGGGCTTTTTATCTTTTGCCGCACTCATTATCCCGTCTCCTCCCGTATAAATTTTTTCATTCACGTAATTGTACCACAAAGACTGCGAGAAATTTGTCGGTATTGGTTACAAGCAAAAATTTTTTAATTATATGAAAGTAAAACCTCACAGTCATGAATAAATCAATTCCGACCGTGAGGTTTACACAAAAATATTTAAATTATTCGTTTGATTGTCCGCAAATATCTCTTGCAACGTAAACACCGCTTGCGGAAGCATGTGAAAGCGAATGAGTTATTCCGCTTCCGTCGCCGATAACGTAAAGACCATCCATAGCACGGAGACGATTGTCAACCTCAACTTCCATATTGTAAAACTTAACTTCAACACCGTACAGAAGAGTATCGTCATTAGCCGTGCCGGGTGCCACCTTATCAAGAGCATAAATCATCTCAATAATTCCGTCAAGGATACGTTTAGGCAATACAAGACTGAGGTCTCCGGGCGTTGCGTTCAAGGTAGGGGTCACAAACGACTCGCTTATTCTTTGAGGGGTTGAACGCTGACCTCTTATAAGGTCTCCGAATCTTTGAAGAATAACACCGCCGCCGAGCATATTGCTCAAACGTGCGATAGATTCGCCGTATCCATTTGAGTCTTTAAACGGTTCCGAGAAATGTTTTGCAACAAGAAGTGCAAAGTTCGTATTTTTCGTCTGTTTTGCCGGGTCTTCATAACTGTGACCGTTTACGGTTATAATTCCGTTTGTGTTTTCATTTACAACCGCTCCCTTGGGATTCATACAGAAAGTACGAACTCTGTCGCCGTATTTCGGAGTGCGATAAACTATCTTGCTCTCGTAAAGTTCATCGGTCAGGTGGGCAAACACCTCAGCGGGCAATTCAACTCTTACACCGATATCAACACGATTTGACTTTACGGGAATATTCATCTCCTTGCAAACGCTTTCCATCCATTTGCTTCCACTACGTCCCACGGAAATTACACAATTGTCGCACACGTACTCTCCGTTACCGCAAATTATTTTGTAACTGTTGTCAACTCGCTCAACCTTTTCAACAGGCGTATCAAAATAGAAGTCCACCTTGTCAGAAAGATATGCGTACAAATTTTCAAGAACAACGTAATTTATATCCGTGCCGAGGTGACGAACAGATGCGTCAAGCAAGTGAAGGTCGTTCTGTATGCACTTTGTTCTTATGCTCGTTCCCGCCGTGGAGTAAAGTTTTGTTCCCTCTCCGCCGTGAGCCATATTGATTTGGTCAACATATCTCATAAGGTCAAGTGCCTCTTCTTTACCTATGTATTCGTAAAGAGTACCGCCGAAATCGTTGGTTATATTGTATTTTCCGTCCGAAAACGCTCCGGCACCGCCAAATCCACTCATAATGGAGCAAGATTTACATCCTATACACGTCTTTATTTTTTTGCCGTCAATAGGACATTTACGTCTGCTTAATGCATGTCCCGCCTCAAAAACCGCAATTTTAAGATTGGAATTGAGATTTGCAAGTTCATATGCGGAAAAAATTCCACCGGGTCCCGCTCCGATAATAATTACGTCGTATTTCATTTTTTATATTCCTTCCAAAATTATTTTCATTTAACAAATCAGTGGCTTCTTATTTTGCCGACAAGCGACGCAATACCGAAAACGCAAAGATTTATAACAACTATACTCGCTCCCACGGGTGTACCGAGAATTACCGCACACAACACGCCAAGACTCGAACAAATCACGGAAATTATCGCCGCCGTGGTGATAACACCCTTAAAACTCTTAAATATTCGCATTGCCGACAATGCCGGGAAAATTATCAGGGCGGACACAAGAAGCGAACCAACAAGTTTCATTCCCACAACTATAACCACAGCGGTAACAACGGCAATCATAAGATTGTAAAACTTCGCACTCGTCCCCGTCGCACTTGAAAATCTCTCGTCAAACGTCACAGTAAATATCTTATTGTAAAACAAGAAGAACACCGCAATAACGCACAGCGAAAGAATGATACACGATATGACGTCTTTACTGCCAAGTGACAGAATAGACGTGGAACCGAAAAGCGATGAGCATACGTCTCCGCTTAAATTCGACGAAGTGGTTTCGGTTATATTAAGTATCAAATAACCTATGGACAAAGCCCCTACCGAAAGCATGGCAATGGCAGCGTCGCCTTTCACTTTTCCGCTCGAACTTGTTTTAAGCAAAATAATTGCCGCAATAACGGTAATAGGCAGAACCACAAGCATATTGTCAACCACTCCGATTACCGCCGCAACCGCACCGGCACCGAAAGCCACGTGGGACAATCCGTCTCCTATCATAGAATATCTTTTTAGTACAAGAGATACTCCGAGCAAAGCCGAGCAGAGCGACACGAAAACGGCAACTATCAATGCATACCATACAAAATCAAAAGAAAAATATTCTCGCAAAGCGACAAATACGTTTTCGGGCAATTCAATCTTCAACATCTTTCACGCCTCCCTTGTATTTGTAGGCGTCACTGTTTCCGTAAGCCTCTTCTTTAACACGCAAAGCATCGGATTTCTCTTTCAGATATTCGTCAATGGTGTAGAATCTGTATGATCCCTTGTTTATCATAAGAATATGGCTTGCATGTTCAAGAACGCCATCGATGTCGTGCGACACCATTATAATAGCCATATTCTCCTTTTTGTTTATATCGGATATAAGTCTGTACGTGTCGGCACACGCTTTCGGGTCAAGACTCGCCACAGGCTCGTCCAAAACCAGAAGTTTTTCCGCCGAGCATAGTGACCGTGCAAGCAAAGTTCTCTGTTGCTGACCGCCAGAAAGTTCACGAAAACTGCGTTTCGCTATCGACGTAATTCCGAGTTTCTCCATATTTTCAAAAGCGATTTTCTTATCCGACTTTGAATAAAAAGCCATCCCCTTTTTCTTGCCCGTTCTGCCGGACAAAACTATTTCTCCGACAAGTGCGGGAAAATCGTTTTGTACCTCCGTCTTTTGCAAAAGCACACCGACTTCGCTTTTTTTCAGATCGTGAAATTCTATGCTTCCGCCCGACGGTTTCTTCAATCCGAGCAATGCATTTGTCAATGTTGTTTTTCCGCTTCCGTTCTCACCGATTATACATAAAAAGTCACCGCTGTGTATCTGCAAGGAAAGATTTGATACAACGGGCTTTCCGTCATATGCCAACGTCAGATCTTTTACGTCTATCAAAAGTTTTCTCTCCGACGCTTTACCGCTTCTTGCATAGGGACGTTGTAACTTACGATAATTACCCCACGCACCGACCGGCGGTATTTTCTTTTTGTCAGCCACAGACTCCGCCAAGGCTTTTTTCTTAATTATATGCATTTGAATAAGCCTCCCTCAGAGTTTCAAGATTTTTTTTCATAAAAGTAAGATAAGATTCGCCGTTTTTCAGTTGCTCACTTGTCACGGATTGACAAGAATACAACGTTTCAACTCTTGCACCGCACACTTCGGCAACTTTCAATGCCACGTCCGAACCCGATTTGTCAGTATCGAAAACCACGCCGACGTTATTATTTTTAACTTCCTCAATTAGCGACAAAATAGTCTCAAACGACGCACCAGTTTCAGATGAACAACCCGAAAATGCGGCATGGTAATTCACACCGTAATCGTGTGCAAGGTATAAAAACGGAAATCTGTCGCCCACTATAAGAGTAATATCGTCTGAAAATAATTCTTCATATTGAGAATCAAGTTCTTCTAACAGGTCGATATATTCTTCCGTGTTTTTTCTGTATCGCTCCGAACCGTTCGGATTTGCCTCGCACAACGCCTCGCATAATCCCTCAACGATTTTTATGGCATTTTTAGGCGACGTCCAAACGTGTTCGTCATATTCTTCTTCGTGGTCGTGTTCATGCTCATGTTCATGGTGATGTTCGTGATCTGAACACACAATATCCGCACAATCAAAAAGCGACGTCACTTTAAGATTTTGATTGTCTGCCGAACGCAGTACTCCGTCAACCCAAGTGTCTGATTCTCCGCCCGTATAAACAAACATATCAGCCTTGGCAACCGTAAGAATATCTTTTGACGTAGGCTCATACGAGTGCATATCCACGCCGTTGCGGATAAGCAAAACAACCTCGTCCTCACCACCTGTGATAACTTTGCAAAAATCATATTGCGGAAAAATCGAACAGACAATGGTAAACTTGCCGTCATCCGACGTGGGTTTCTGCGTACAAGAATAAAACGCAAAACAGGATAATATCAAGGACAGCATCAAAATATACGAAATTTTCTTCATTTTCTCTCCTATATTATTATCTTCTTTTTGTTTTTCAAGGCACATTCCTCACAAACACCGTAAAGAATACTTCTGCCGCCGTCAACCTTAAATCCGTGATGTAAATTTATATGATTGCAAAGGTCGTCGCTCACGTAGCACTCCAAGTGTTCAAGACGACCACATTCCAAACACTTTAAGTGAAAATGGTCACGGCAGGACTTTTCCGGTGCAAGATACTGATATACACTTGCCTCTCCGTCCTCCCCGTTAAATTTCCTCACGACGCCCTCGTCGCACAAAGCAGAAAGATTTCTGTATATCGAACTTCTTGCATTTAAACTGCCGTTAACGGCAACGCATATCTCATCTACCGTATAATGTGCATCGGGATGAGCCGACATAAACGCTTCAAGTTTGCACCTTCCTTGCGTTTTATATACTCTCGGCATACAAAAGCCTCTCCTTTCACTTTGAAAATACTTTTCATCAAATATCAAAAAGCCGATGGTATTATACCATATATCGGCTATTTTGTCAATAGATTTTGAGAACCATTCTCATTTTTGAATCTCAAATTTGAAACCGCCTTTCAGAGCGATACAAAATCAATAAAATATATTGACAAAGAGGGATAGTTGTGGTAAAATCAAATGTAGTATTGAAAACCACATTTGAAATACAAGAGAAATTCAAAAAGAAAAATATGAAAAAAAACACACCGAATGTGATATATTATCGTGACGAATTAAACGACGAATTTTCAACGGCACAAATAACGCCGAGAAAAATCGACAGTTCGTACGTGTATAACAGAGACAAACTATATCAGCGGATTTTTTCGACATTTATTTACAGGTGCGTAGCCATACCGGTGGCTTATTTGTATATGAAAATAAAGTTCGGACACAAAATTATAAACCGCCGAGTAATGAAACCGTATAAAAACAAAGCCTGTTTTATCTACGGAAATCATACACAAGCATATGCAGACCCGTGTGTGCCTACGTTTATAACGTTTCCGCATAAACCGAGTATTATAGTTCATCCCAATAACGTGTCAATACCCGTAATAGGCAAGATAACTCCATATCTCGGTGCAATACCGTTGCCTGACGATATTGGTGCCGGCAGAAATTTTATAAAATGTATTGAGGAGAGACTCATAAAAAATCAAAGCATATGCATATACCCGGAAGCACACATCTGGCCCTATCACACAGGTATACGCAATTTCAAAGATACGTCTTTCCATTATCCCGTAAAATACAACACACCTGTGTTTTGTTTTACAAACACATATCAAAAACGCAAACTGCGTAAAACTCCTAAAATGGTGACGTATATTGACGGTCCGTTTTTTGCCGATGACTCGTTAAATCCACGTATGCGTAAAACAGACCTCAGAGACAGAGTTCTTGCCTGTATGAAAGAACGTGCAAAAAATTCAAACGTGACCGTGACGGAATATATAAAGGAAGAAAACACCAATGATTAACATACTCTTTTCGGGAAACAGTAAAGTTTTTGACGGTATGCTCACCTGTGCGTTGTCCATATTCAAACGCAGTCCTGCGGACAGTGAATTTTGCTTTTATTTGCTGACAATGGACATAAGCCACATAAAGGACACGTACACCCCGATAAGCAACAAACAAGTTGAATTTTTCGAGTCTGTGGCAAAATCTTATAATCCAAACAACAAAGTTGTAAAGTTGGATATAACCCATCTCTATGCCGAGGAATTTGCGGGTTGCCCGAATGAGGACGCATATTGCTCTCCATATACGTTGCTTAGACTTTTTGCCGACAGAATAGACTCACTTCCCGACAAAATTTTATATCTTGACGTGGACATAATGTTCAACAGAGATATAAATCTGCTATATAATATAGACGTTGAGGGTTATGAATACGCCGCCGCACGTGACCATTACGGCAAGTACCTTATAAACCCGAATTACGTAAACGCAGGAGTTTTGCTGTTTAATCTCAAATATATGAGAGAGACGGGACTGCTGACAAAAGCCCGTCAACTCATAAAACAAAAAAAACTTGTATTCGCCGACCAGTCGGCAATCATACGCTCAACCACAAAGAAAAAAATGTTACCGCAAAAATTCAACGACCAGAAATTTTTGCACAAATCGACAGTTGTTCGTCATTTTTCAAAACGTCTGTTCTGGCTTCCCTATCCGCACACGGCAAATATAAAGCAGTGGCAGGTAAGCCTTGTACATCGTGTGTTCCGTTACTACGATTTTGACGACGTTCTCTATGAGTATATATACCTCAAAGAGAAATTCAGCAGAGAAGGATAATCATTATGAATAATAAAAAGACCATACCGATTTTTTACGCTTGCGACGACGCATTCGTAAAATTCACCATAGTTTCTCTTACATCACTTATAGAAAATGCATCGAAAGATTATAACTACGACGTGCATATTCTCATAACTACCGTAAGCGACGAAATGAGAGACAAAACGAAAGCCCTTGAACGTGACAACGTAAAAATCTCTTTCAACGACACAACGGAATATCTTGAACTTATGAAGAGCAAGTTGCCTCTTCGTGACTATTATTCCAAAACCACATATTACAGATTTTTCATTGCCGAGATGTTCCCGTCGTATCAAAAAGCGGTTTATATCGACAGCGACACAATCGTTCTCGGTGACATATCCGAATTTTATAATCATAATCTCGGAAATAATTTGGTCGGTGCCTGCCACGAACAGGCAATGGTTCAGGTTGACGGATACGGAACGTATGTCGAAAAAGTCGTTGGGGTCAACAGAAACAATTTCTTCAACGCAGGTATTATGCTTATAAACTGCGAACAGTTCAGAAAACATAAGGTTCTTGACCAATTTATAGAACTTCTCCAAATTTATAACTTCGTGGTAACGCAAGATGAAGACTATCTCAATGTTATCTGTAAAGACAAAGTTTTGTGGATAGACCAACGCTGGAACACGGAAATGTTCGGAGAAATTCCTTATCCTGTTGAGGAATACAAAATAATTCACTACATTATGGTGTCAAAACCTTGGCACTATGACGATTGCAGATGTGGCGATCTTTTTTGGAAATACGCAGAAAAAACATCCGTATATGACGATATACACGACACACTTGAAAAATATACGGACGAAGAAAAAAATCGTGACCGAATATCGGCGGAGAGACTTTTGCAAACAGCCATAACCGAATCCGAACGTGACGACACTTTTGTGGCACGCAAAAAAAAACTCAACTGTAATTCAGACCGCAAAAAGATCCTTGAAAAAATAGAGCAGTACGAACTTGAAGGCAGATTTGACGAGGACGTTGAAGATGACCACGAGGGCAGAACCATAATGCCCGGAGAGGTTGACTACACTCAAAAAAAAATCACTTCGAAAATCGCCTCCCGTATCGCTTTCTCAAAAGCACGTAAGTACCTCAATTCGATAATCGACGACGGCTCGCTTGTCATAAAGAACATCTACGGCATAGAAAACGTTGAAAATCTTTCATCGGGTGCAATAATCACCTGTAATCATTTTAATGCTTACGACAGTTTTGCAATACAAATGGTGTACGAGGCGTCAAAGCAGAAAAAAAGAAAATTTTTCCGTATAATTCGTGAGGGCAATTACACGTCATTCCCCGGATTTTTCGGTTATCTTATGAGAAATTGCAATACCCTGCCCCTCTCATCAAATCTCCATACCATGAGAGAATTTATAAGGGCGACAGACAAATTGCTTGCCGACGGGCATTTTATCCTGATATACCCCGAACAAAGTATGTGGTGGAATTACCGTAAACCAAAGCCCCTAAAAGACGGCGGCTTTCACATTGCGGCAAAAAATAACGTCCCCGTTCTCCCTTGTTTTATAACAATGGAGGACAGCGACAAAATCGGAGAAGACGGTTTTCCGATTCAGGAATATACCATTCACGTCTCAAAACCCATATATCCCAACCCTGATAAAACCGTACGGGAAAACACGGCTGATATGATGAATAAAAATTATGAGGTTTGGAAAGAAATATACGAAACCACATACAAAACGCCTCTGATTTATACTACAAAGAAAGCCGAATAATACCCGACCGTAACTCATATGTATCGGAAAAGGAATTTTAAATTATGAAAACAATTTACATACTGCTGACAAGGTCAAGCACGATAGTCTCTCGCCTTGTCAGGACGTTCACATCCGACACGTATACGCACGTTTCCATATCATTTAACGAAAATCTTCTTCCCCTTTACAGCTCTTCAAGAAAGAACGGAAGAACACTTTTGCCGGCAGGACCCTGCACGGAAGTTTTCAGCAAAGGATATTACGGAAAACACCCGTTTATCCCATATGCTTTATACGAACTTAAAGTGAGCGATGAAGTGTATGAACGTGCAAAAAGCGAAGCGGAAAGAATTATACTCAACGCCGGCGAATATCACTTCAACGTTTTGGGACTGCTGTTGTGCCGTCTCAATATAGTTTACCACAGGAAATATCATTTTTTCTGTTCGCAGTTCGTCAGTGAAGTTCTCCGCAGGAGCGAGGCACTTACACTTCCGAAAGACACCGCTCTTATGCGTCCTATGGACTACACTAAAATACCGGAACTTGTATGTATATCAAGGGGCATAATACATACGCTTGCAAAAAAGCA
Source organism: uncultured Clostridium sp. (assembly GCA_964526505.1). Taxonomy (GTDB): domain Bacteria; phylum Bacillota; class Clostridia; order Oscillospirales; family CAG-272; genus SVTX01. Next base: position 12,674 of record CAZGJC010000021.1, on the reverse strand, counting down.
AATGATTATATCCCAAATATAAAATCCGAGCGATTCGGCAATTGCCGAATCGCTCGTTTTTGTCTTTTTATTTAGAGTTCGAAATATCCTTGCCAAGCGTAATAAAGTTGTTCCCACTCGGCGTAAAGTTCATCACCGTTGTCAAGAGTGTATATATAGTCTTTTCCTGTGTATTCTTTCGATTCTATTGTAAATTCTTTATATTCCGATGAGTATTTGCCATCATTTAGTTCTGTCAACGCTCTTTGCGAGAGTTGCTGTGCGTCCTCTATTATCTTTACAAGATCTTCAAGTTTTTCGGCATCTATCGCACGAACCTTTTTAATCAAATTGTCAAAATAGCCGTCAGCATATCCGTAATTCCATTGTGCATCTTTTGTTGTTATATATCCTAATGCATCGGACGGATATAGATAATAATAAGTATATGTGCCTTCCGATGTCTTTCCACCGGCAAAATACGTATTCCAACAACAGGTAAAATGAACGTAATCAAACATAGAATATATTAAAGTGTCAAGACCCGTATCCGTTATGCTCTTTGCAAGTTGCATAGACTCCGTAAGTTCGCTCTGTTTGAGATAAGCATACTCCGCATCAACAATTTTAAACGAAAATTCATAGCCCCAAGTATCGGTAAAGAATTCTCCCTCATCAGCCACAACAAGTGTTCCGACAACACGCACAACTCTCGCAGTGTCGTAGTCTCTGTCGAACTGCTTGCCGCTTTTCGGATATACTTCCATTGTATTCGCAAGTTCCTGTGTGTTAGGCTTGCAGAAAGGACAACTTTGATTGGGCAGGTTCATCAAAAACAATGAACTTCCGTCAAGTGCCGACGAAGAACCTATATATCCGTTTATATAAACCTTTTTACCGTTAAGCGATTTCAGATATTCATACGACGACCCCGCCTTAAAACTTAATTGCGTTGCCCCCTCGATATCCACACCGTCGTCACACGCTACCATTGTCATTGTTCCCAAAAGCATAACTGCCGCCAAAAGGGCAATCAAGCCTTTTTTTAATATACTCTTCATTTCCTCACCTTGACAAAAATATCAGTTGTTAATTCCGTCCTTTTTGGACATTGACATTGTACATATAATCGTAGGAATAACGCTTATCAGGAATATTCCCACCAAAATTATAATTTCAAGCGGATATACCGCACCCATATTAAGAGTTGCACCCATGCTTTCAACGTAGTCTGTCATAAAATACAAACAAACTCGTGACAAACCGAACGCAAGCACCGTAGATATAAATCCTATAATTGCATTCTGTATCAGATAAAGCATATTTATCTTCTTCATGCTGATACCTATAAGTCTCATAAGTGCGATTTCCTTTGCGGAATTGTACATATTGAGAAGCGTTATAATAGAAATGATAATGATATTCATCACAAGAATTATCGCACAAAGCACAAATACTATGTATTTGGTATTATCTGTTTCTTGAAGCACGCCACGCATAGTTGACATCGGGTCTATCGCTTGAAGCGAATAGGTCTCCTCGTCATGCGTGTATACCTTGTTGTTATAATCGTTTATAACCTGCAATGCCGTAGAGGGATTTGTCGCCTGAACGAGAATGGCACATACCGTATTTGCTTCATGTTCATGTTCGTGTTCTTCCTCTTCGCCCTCGTCTTCGTCGTGATGCTCGTGTGCTTTCCACAAGGTTTCAAGTTGCGTAAACACTATTTTGTCATATCCGGTATGACTTTCTTCAAGTATGCCGACAACCGTCAATGGCTGTGCGTGCATTTCTCCGCCTGTTGCCGAGTGGCTCGTGTATATCTGGTCACCCACTTTGAGTTCTTCAAGTTCTGCAATTCTTGAACCGACAACAACCTGGAAAACTCCGTCGTCATCGAAAAATTCACCCTCTGCAATATTCTTGCTTGAAAGAAAATCCGTTGTTGTTCCCACAACCGAATAACCGTTGTAGTTATCCGCCATGGCAAAAGGAATAGCGTTTCTGACTCTTGAATCGTTTAAAAGTTCTTCAACTACCGAATACGGTATCGTTCCAACGGGAGAATCCGTAAAATACATTGTGTTCATCGCAAGTTGCGACGCACTTCCGGACGGTCCCACAATTGCCGAATAATAACCCGCATTGTTTATAAGTCCGTCGCTCACCTGTTCGGACACGTTAAATGCAAGAACTCCGACTCCTGCCGAAATAACAATGGATATAACGATAAGAATAATCTGAACTTTCTTTATCGCCATATTTTTAAGTGCGAATTTAAGCATTTTCAGCACCTCCTATCATTGTATTCATATCAATTGTAACGTCAAAATATTTTCCGAGTCGCTCATCGTGAGTAACCGCTATCAAGGTCTTGCCCTTTGATATTTCAATAAGATTTTTAATTACCGCTTCGCCTATTGAAAAATTAAGATTTCCCGTAGGTTCGTCTGCCAAAATGATATCCGGCTTTTTAACTATCGCACGTGCTATTGCAACTCTCTGCTTTTCTCCGCCCGACAAATGATTTACCTTTTTATTCTTCTTTTCAAGCATTTCGAGGCTCTTCAAGGTTTCGTCCGCACACGACGTGTCAACCCCTTCAAGACGCAAAATGTTTATGTTGTCCATAACGGACATCTCGGTTATAAGTTTGAAGTCTTGGAAAATATAGCCTATCTTTTCAATTCTGAATTTGTCTTTTTCCTTTTGAGACTTTTGCGTCATATCAACGCCGTCTACCAAAATTTCTCCGCCGTCGGGAGAAAGAATACCGGCAATCATATTAAGAAGCGTTGACTTACCGCATCCCGAAGCTCCGAGTAACATATAGGACTTGCCGTCCTCAAAAATCATATCTTTGTAATTTATCGCTCTTTCGTTTTGAAAGTGCTTTGATAAACCTTTTACTTCTATCATTTTCTATTTCCTTTCCATTTCACCTGAATTTGGGCATAAAAAAGCCCTCGAACCGAAATTCAAACACAACGACAAAAAGCCTGCATTTAAGGGGCAGGTGCGACGCTGAAATATTTGAATTTTAATTCGAGAGTTTGACTTTAAGACAAACAGGGGTTTGTGCGGTTACAGGACAATATTCCTCTGCTCTCAAACATTTGGATACAATGTTGATAATAAGGGCGACGCAAACAAGAAATGCCACTGCAAGCAAACCGTTGATAATTTGTTCGCTGAGCGTAAGCATGGAACAGACAAAACAAAAGTCTTCCGAACATTCTTGACATACGTCTCTCTCACTGCCGTGCGAGCATACGCCTTGGGCGGTACACTCGTGAAGTCCGCCAATACCCGAGAACAAGGAAATAGCCGTGATACTGAAAATACAAGTTATAACCGCTATAATAACAAGCAGTTTTTTTGCCTTGACGTTTTTCATATTACGCCTCCTCCCTTCTTCCTGCTGTAAGTAAAAACTTTACCTATATATTATATCACATCTTTTGTGTTATGTCAACATATCAAAAGCCCCACATATGTGGGGCTTTATAAATAAAGTATAAATAAAGTTTAAACTTCGCCGTTTTTCGGCAATCTTTCAAATATCGAATTATCGTGTCAAATAACGATTATCAAACGATACTTGTCTCAACGAAACTGTATTTATCGGTATAGAAACCGCCGTTAAATCCGGTCCAAATTGAACCCTCGTCAAAGAACGAACCGGGACCTACCGCCAAAAGTTCGCCTCCTACGTGGTGGTGAGGACCGAGAAGGTTACGCAGGTTATTTACGATTGTAATTTCAACCGTATTTTCACCGCAAACAAGATAATCGGACAAATCAACCTCATACGGAGCCCACATAAGCGTAGACACGTCTTTGCCGTTTACTTTAATGCGAATAGCGTTCACGCCCTTTTTGCAAAGAACGAGTTTCTTGTTTGTATCTGATACTTCAAACGTACGTCTTACGGTAATCTCACCCGAGAAGAAAGGATATCCCTGCTCTTGAATATTGTGCAAAGTTATTTTCTTTGAGGGTTCCACAATCGCAAACGTTCCGTCAAAGAAGTAAGCGTCGTTGGGTATAGCCTCATACTTGCCGTCACATCTTACGCCGAAATCTCCGACAAGATACATAGCCTCAATTTCCATGTCATAAGTAAGTTTGTTCATCTCAGACTCAAATATCTTGGACTTCTTCATATTTTCGTACGTCTGTGCGGACTGGTCGAAAAGAACTTCGGTCTCAATGATATTCTCACCGAGTTTTACGTATTTGGAAATATCTAATTTGCGGAACGAATGGTCTCTGAAATAACCGCAATCAACCTTGTCAATTTCTTCACCGTTTACTTTTATCTTGAAAAGTTCGGGAGTCTCACAAGCGAGATAGAGTTTTTCCGGAATATATTCAATATCCGCCTTGAACTGACATCTGATATTAACCGCTCTTTCAAGTGCATACGCACGTGTTGAAACGTTGAGTATATATCCGTTTTCCTGTTGGAGTTCGCCGTCGAACCAATACGTGCATTTGTCAAGTGTGAGAGAGTTTTCGGTGCAGTTTGCAACTTCCCATTCGCCCTTAACGTCAAGATTTTTGGATTCCACGTGTCCCGTGCCGTCATCGATAACCATAAGGCTTCCGTAAGGCGGGAACGTGTAATCACTCTCAAATTTAACTTTTTCGCCCGTTACGATATCAACAACGTAACTGCCCTTGGTAATGGTGGCAGGCTGTTTGGAATCCGTCGAGTTTACGAAATAATGGAGAGTAAAATCGGGATATTCTCTTGTTGCATAGGTAACGTTGGGGTTGTCTATTATATCGTTTGCCGGAAGTTCGTCAACAGTAACTATCTTACCGCCGTTAGCCTTAAATTCCGCAAGCAATTTTTCTGTGAAATCGAGATAGCGGAGATGCTCGGTAACAACAACCGTATCATATACCATCTCGCCTATAATAAGTTTGTCGCCCTCAACACGACCGTGTCTCTCAATAAGAGTATCGTCGCCGAGATGGAAAGGAATATGCTTCGCTTCAAGTGCCTGCGTCGCTTCTATAAGTTTGCGATTGTAATGTTCGAGACCGGGATTTTCGGCATTGTCAAAACAAATCCACGCAGAAGTCTGGTTGTGCATAAGAAGTGTGCTTGTTGTGATTTTACCCTCTGCAAGCATCATGCCGACACGAGACATAGCGTCGATAAATATCTTGTAGTCAGACCACCACGGTTGCTGAACGTACATTGCGGGCGGATAGTCTCTCTTGCGTATTCCTCTCATGGAATAGCCTTCGAGGTGCTGACAAAGAAGATTTATTCCTCTTACCATCATCCATTCGTAGTTTCGTTTGAGTTCATCGTGACCGACGTTGTGTCCGCACAACGCAAAGGTCTCCGAAAGTACCTGTGACTTACCTGTTTGAGCCGCCGCAGAACCCACTTGATGTGCTGTAAGGCACGGGAAAATGGGGCGTCCGAGCCAGTCCATACCCGGAATATCAAGATATTCGTAGTGAGGCATGCACGCTCCGTTTGTGGTAAGTTGTGCCAAAAGTGTTTCTTCAAGCACCAAGTGACCCGTGAATTTGAGGTCGTGTGCCTGACACCAATCGTGTATCTGCTTCATAAAACTTTCCGAGAAAAGGTCGGTTACAAGTTTCCAGAAGTTCATTCTCGCTTCAAAAAATCCGTCTTTTTGAATGAAAAGTTTAGGGAGAATGCCGTAAATGCTCTCACCGTATTTTTCTTCATACTTTTCGGGAAGCGTTAAACTCCACGGAATACCGTTACGTGAAATTTGAGGCTCATCGGTGAAAAATCCATCGAAAGACGAACCGAATTTATCGTAATAAGGCTGATAAATCTCTTCTATAAAGTCCCCGATGACTTCCTTTGAAAGCGTATCAACGTAAAACGGGTTTACGTCGTAGTAAAAACAGTATTCGTCGTCAATGTAAATTATTCTGTTTTCGGGAACGTTTGTTCTGTCGGCGTCAACAGGCATATAGCGAAGATATTTTTGCCAATATTTTTCACCTTTTGCATTGACCTTTCCGCCACCGAAACCGGACGGCCAACCGTTTTCGTCGTAAGCCCATGCGTGCATACCACGCTTGTTGCACTCTTCTATGCATGCCTTTACGTTTTCAAACCATTCTTCTCCCATATATTCGGTCTGTAAACCGCCTCTTGCGTGCATAAAATATCCGCCCATGCCCGCTTCGTCCATCATTTTGGTTTGACGGAGAGATTCGTCAACCGAAAGTTTTTCGTTCCACGACCAGAACGGCACGGGACGATATTTCTTGTCTACGTTTTTAAAATCCATTTTTTCAATATCCTTTCAAACAGATTTGTCGCCACGACTCGCAGTCGTGATTTTCAGATTATTTTCAAATTGAAAAATTCAAAAATTTTAATAAAAAATCCCGCAAAAATGCGGGATTTCCCACAGGTTTATTAAACCATATTTTCACTGATTTGTCAATAGATTAACCTAAAATTACGTCACTTTTTCATTGCCGTTTCGACTATTTTCATACAAAGTTCGCCGTAACTCATACCCACACTGCACGCCATCTGCGGAAGCAAACTCGTGGGTGTCATGCCGGGAAGCGTATTCGCTTCAAGACAGTACGGCACGCCGTCTCCGTCAACCATATAATCGAACCTCGCATATCCGTAAAGCCTCAATGCCTCGAACCCACGTCTTGTCATATCGGCAAGTTCCGCATATAAACTCTCGTCTACAACGGCAGGGCAAATCTCTTTTGTTTTTCCACCCTGATATTTGTTCTCATAGTCGTAAAATCCGCAAAGAGGAATAATCTCAACGGCTGGCAAAACAACACCGTCAAGTATTCCCACGGTAAGTTCTCTTCCCGTAATTTTCTTCTCGATTATAATTTTCGCCTCGTATTTTTTCGCAAGCGTTATCGCATCCTCAAATTCGGACTCGCTCTCCACAATCGAAACTCCGACGCTCGACCCGCAACCCACAGGTTTTATCACACACGGAAAACCTATTTTATTTCTGACAACATCCGCATCGCACTTGTCAGCCGTCGTGTAAATCCACTCGGGAGTTCGCACGCCTGCGTCACGAAAAATTCTCTTTGATAGGTCTTTGTCCATTGCAAGCAGACTTCCGTCGTATCCCGAACCCGTATATTTTATACCGAAACTGTCAAGCGTCGCTTGAAGTTGACCGTTTTCCCCCATCGCTCCGTGTAACGCCAAAAACACGGCGTCCGCCTCACGGCACAACTCAATCACGCCGTCGCCGATAAGAGAATTTCCGCCCCCTCGCTCAACTCTCAGTTTTTCAAGGTCGGGAGCGACAGACGATACCTTGTATTCTTTGTATTTGTTCTTTGTAAACTCGCCCTTTTGCGTAAGACCCATATAAACGTCGCAAAGACAAACCTCGCACCCCTCGTCTATAAGTGCGTTTGCGATAAGTGTTCCCGAAGTCAGCGATACGTCCCTCTCGGGAGAATATCCGCCTGCCAAGACCGCAATTTTCAATTCAAACACCTCACCCTCAAATATATATTATGCTCCGAAGTCAATTTTTGACACTGTAATTTCTTGTAATTACCGCAACCCTGTCGTTGCCCGATAAATCCTTTGCTATCTCGCACGACATATTACGTTCCGACGCCAAACGCCTCAAATCATCGCCTTGGTCGTACCCAATCTCAAAAATAAATTTACCCTCGGCAGAAAGATTTTTCTCGTACTTGTCCAAAATGGCACGGTAGAATATAAGCCCGTCCTCTCCGCCGTCCAGAGCGACAAAGGGTTCGTGCTTGACCTCGATAGATAAATCGTCAATCACACTCGTGCGTATGTAAGGCGGATTTGAAATAATAGCGGAATACTCGCCATCCAAACCGTCACCCGACAAAACGTCGCCGATATACCCGTTGTACCTTGCGTCCACTCCGTTGGATTTTGCATTTTCAAGAGCGATTTCAAGCGTTTTCGGATAAAGTTCCACGGCGTCGCAATAAAGGTCGGGACGCTTGTGCAAAACCGATATTCCGATGCAACCGCTCCCTGCACATAAATCCGCAAATCTTGTCCCCACAGGTATGAGTTTTATCGCACGCTCAACCACACATTCCGTGTCGGAGCGTGGAATAAGACAATCCTCACCGACCTTGAATTTAAGACCGTAAAAGTCCCAATTCCCTATAATATATTGAAGCGGATAGTGCGTAATTCTCAAATTTACCGCATGTGTGAGTTCGTCCGATAAATAATCTCTTTCCGCAAAAAAATCTCCGCAAAATTCCTCAATTAAAACACGTGCCTCAAATCGGTAATCCTCAATATCGGCAGACTTTAATTTTTCGCAAATTTCCAAAAACGTCATATAAAATCCTCCGCATATGCTTTAATTATAACAGAAAGCCTCTCCGAATGGAAGAGGCTTTTTCAAATTTATTTTATTTATCCCGCATTTTTCAGAACGGACTCACCGCACTCACTGCAATTTTCGTGCTTTGCGATTTCTTCGTCTATTTTTTTCTGCACCAAAGCACAAAGTTCGGGGGCTTTGAGGTCTTTGTAATCCTCGTACAAGATAGGTTCAAGATATATAACCTTTACCGTTACACGCCTGAGCGAATTTTGACCGAACGCACGGAACGAATCCAAAATAACAACGGGAACAACGGGACATTGTGAACGATACGCCGATATAAAACAACCGTAATTGAACTTTTCCGTCGTGTTGTCAACCTTTTTACCGTAACCACCCTCGGGGAACATCAAAAAGACGTCGCCCTCTCGCACTCTCTTTGCGATATTTGTAAGAACTCCTATCTGTTGTCTCGGACGCTGTCTCTCTATCCTCTCGCCCTCGGAAAGGTCCATAAACTGCTTTGCAATGGGCATCATAGACCGCTTGCTGTCCATAAGTGCGGAGCAAAATCTTTTATGCTCACGCATAATCGCAAGACCGTCGTACTTCCCCTGATGATTTGCATACATTATGTAACCGCCGTCAATAGGCAAATTTTCCTCGCCGTACACTTCCGTGTCGATTCTCGCAGTTCTTGACATTTTGTTTATAACCGTTTGTATCAATCCGTATTTTTCTTCACGGTTCTTACCGCTCTTCGACCTTGCGTAAAAAGCCATTTTCGGCACGTAGTACGCAATATCGAAAACACTCAATATGATTACAACGTAAAACCTTAACATATCTCCCTCAAAAAACAAAATAATATTAAAGTGATTCTGCCATTTTGTAAATAAATTTAACGGTGTCGTTCCAACCTATGCACGGGTCGGTTATCGACTTGCCGTAAACTCCTCCGCCCACGGGCTGGTTGCCCTCTTCAATGTAACTCTCTACCATAAATCCCTTGAAAAGATTTGCAATATCCGAGTTTAATTTGCAACAGTGCAGTACCTCATCGGCAATTCTCTCTTGCTCCTTGTACTTTTTGGATGAATTTGCGTGATTGCAGTCAACCACAAGTGCCGGATTTTCAAGTCCTCTCTCTCTGTAACTTTCGCAAAGTCTCGCCAAATCCTCGTAGTGATAGTTGGGAAGCGACTCGCCGTGCTTGTTTACGTATCCACGTAAAATGCAGTGTGCATAAGGGTTTCCGTGCGACTTGACTTCCCAGCCCCTGTAAAGGAACGTGTGAGCGTGCTGTGCCGCCATAACGGAATTGAGCATTACCGAAACGTCACCGCCCGTGGGATTCTTCATTCCGACTGGGACTTCAATACCGCTTGAAACAAGCCTGTGTTGCTGATTTTCAACAGACCTCGCCCCGATAGCCACGTAAGACAAAATGTCCGAAAGATATCGGTAGTTTTCGGGATATAACATCTCATCCGCCGTGAAAAGTCCCGTCTCCTCAATAACCCTTGTGTGTAACCTGCGTATTGCGATAATGCCTTGAAGCATATCTTCCGCCTTACTTGGGTCGGGCTGGTGTAACATTCCTTTGTACCCGTCGCCCGTCGTTCTCGGCTTGTTGGTGTAAACTCTCGGAATTATAATAATTTTTTCTTTAACCTCATCAGCCAAAACCGTAAGCCGTGTTGCATAGTCAAGCACCGACTCCTCGCAGTCAGCCGAGCAAGGACCGATAACGAGTAATTTCTTTTCTGATTTCCCCGATAAAACGTCGGCAACGCCACGGTCAAATTCTGCCTTTTTTTCTAACCACTCGGCACTTAAAGGATATTTTTCTTTTATTTCCATCGGAATAGGAAGTTTTCTCAAAAATTCCATATTTTCCTCCAAATTTCAAACTCGTTCTTGTGCAAACAAAAATTTACCCGTTGTTTTTACAAAAAACACTTATTTGAATTATATCCCCGATATGTTAACTCCGTGTGAATTTTCATAAATATCGCAAAACCCCACCGCCATGCGGTGGGGTTGCCTTTCGGCTATTTGATTTTAGCTCTTATGTTTTAAAATCAAGTAATGCTTACGTATGCGAGAGCGGCCGCAAATGCCTCAGCCTCTGCCTGTGTTGCGAACGTTGCATACAATGCAAGGTCCGTAGAACCTGTACCGCCGTTATCGGGAATAAATGATATTATGCTGTGCGTTTCATTCGCTTTACACTTCATATCAATAATTCCGATGCAGAAATTGTCAGATGTAGATGTAGTTGCTCCCACCTGGTTGTTCCAGTCTCTGCTACCAACGGTGAAACTTGCAAATGCCATCTGATGTTCGCTCGTTTTTGTATTGTAATAACATGCTCCGAAATTAGCGTATGCAGATGTGCCCTTTCTGTAAACCGCTACAATGTATCTGTCTGCATTCGCATCGATATACTGCATTTGAGACGAACAACCTGCAAGAGTTACGTAAGAACCATTGTTTGTAACTGTTCCGCCACTGGGATTAGTACAAGTGGCAAGGAACGAAGAATCGCCGTAGGACGAGTTGCTACCTGAGTAGATAACACCACCGCAAACCGAGCAAGCGATCTTTGTGCCACTTTCAAGAACTTTTACGTTGTGACCGGAAGCGATACAAGTATCGTCCATTCCGTTAACAGCCTCAGCCCAAGCCTGTGCTTCGGATTCTGTTGCAAATGTTGCAATGTGAGATACGTCTGTCTTGCAGTCGTTGCCACCGCTGATATTGAAGCGGTAGTCAATTCTTCCTGCTGTTTCCTTACCTGTTCTGTTAATAATAACAGTTGTCCAAGTGTCGGATACGGAGATTGTCGGCTTTACGTTATATTTGTAATCTGCAACGAAAAGTGTGAATGCCTTATTGGTTCTGTATCTGATAACCACATACTGACCTGCGGATCCGTCTACAAGACACAATACCGCGCCTTGCGTATCTCCGCCCTGGATTTTACCTTCACCGCTAATCGTTACGTATCCGTCGTTAGAGGTCAATCTGTCTTTCTTCGAGAAAGTTGCCGCACTTCCTGTCGTTGCGGAAGTATAAATGTTGTTTCCACCGTAATATGACGATGGTGCCTTTATGGTCTCACCGCATACGCCACCGCAAGTAATCGAACCGTCTGCATTGAAGTTCCACAAGTGCTTGCAAGTGTATACGTTATGACAAACGTCACAAGTAGAACCGTCTATGCCTTCACATACGGCCTCATCTATCTTCTTGCCACATCCGGGGTTCTGACAAACGTGGCTGTGCTTACCGTTAGAGTAAGTCCAGTCGTTGCCTGTCTGGTAGTTGTGACCCGTTGCGGGAACTATATTGATCTTTGTTGTATTGCCGCAAAGAATATCGTCATAGTGGTCGCAATTAACTGTTGTATATCCATCGTCTTCACACGTAGGAGCGGTTACAGTACCAACGCCCTGTGTTCCGTCTGCGGGATAAGTACAAGTGTGTTCAACAATTTCAATATCATACTGGAATACAACAACCACTGTACCGTCGCTCAACTTAGCTGTGATATAAATTGTATGTGTTCCGATTTCGTTTTTAAGATTATTCCAAAGAACTTCGTTTGTGTTAAAGAACGTTATATAGTAACGTTTTGCACTCGGCATTTCATCTAATACCTTTTCAAAACCCTTTCCAGCCATTGCACCTGTTCCGTTGTACATATCAAAGTGGTCGCCTGCGTTTGCATTGTAAATGATTTCGTCCTTGGATTCGATACCGTCAACAAATGCACCGTATTCCTGGAAGCCGGCATTGACATCCCACCAGATCCAACCTGCGAAAGCGATGTCGAGACTTGTGGCACTGGATGCTACTTGAATTTTGGGTTTATCGGTATACGAATGGGAATACTCCGTACCGGGCGTAAATACCCAGTTGTTTTGTGAAGGACTTACCCAACCGTCGTGTGAAGCGGAACCGCTGATTGTATCATTATTGCTGTTCAAAAGATATTTGCCATCGTTATTATAATCATAAGCTTCCTGGAAGCTCAATACACCGTCAACGCCCGCATATGCAGGATTCTTGTCACCGCAACGAGCACAATGGCCATAGTTGAATCCTATGTGCTTAGACATTCTTGTCTCGCCACAGTTAATACACTCTGCAAGACAACTGTTGGACTCGTATTCGCATTCCACTTCCATATCGTCTCTTACGTAGTCGCATCTTGTGCACTTGGAACCACAATCAGCCTTGTAGTCATGACCGAGGTTTTTAAGTGCATTATACGTTGTATAATCACACCTGCTACATGTCTCGTAAGCGTCATATCCGCCTTCGGTACAAGTAGGAGCTTTACCGTCG
>CAZGJC010000020.1:0-33173 GCA_964526505.1 uncultured Clostridium sp. | reverse complement strand
GCACACCGAATAAGGAAGCACCTGCGGAAAGATATTTGGTGCAGATAAAATCAAATCTTGCCCCGACAGGTTCGGCAATTCTTTTTGAGGTTTCCGAGAAAGGCGTGGACTTCATTTCGGAAATGGAAATGACAGCGGAAGAAGCGTTCCTATCCCTCGCACCTAAAACGGGCAGACCAAACGAAAAGGAAGTGAAAGCAAAATCATTTCTCATTGAAATGTTGCGGAACGGAGAAATGCTTTCTTCGGATTGTGAAGAAAAACTTGAAGCCGCAGGGTTCAAGAAATCGACCATCAAAAAGGCAAAGAAAAACGCAGGAGTTATCTCCACGAAGGAAGCTGCTCTTTCCATATTAGCATCATTAGTCGCAATAATTAACATAAGTACAGAAATGAGTGAATTTAACGCTTCTTTAACCGATGCTTATGTCGGGGTTGGAGCATATTTGAATTTGATCTTATCTTTTTTCACCATCATTTTTGCTTCTAAATTAGCTAAATATTTAACGCAACGTACACATACAAACGGTAGTGATTTCGATGAAGATTCAAATAATAAAACGCATCTCATCTACAAAAATGGGATTAAAGTCTATCTAAAAATAGCGGGATTGTGCGCATTATTTTACGGTCTTTTTATGTTGATTACTGGCAGGAGTTTTGGGATTGCATTGTTTTCAGGATTGTTCTTTGGTGCACTATTCTCATTAGCGATGTTCGGAGTTTCTCATTTGATAGAGAAAAAATCAAAGACACTACGAGATGAATTAAGAAAAAAGGCTACGATTACTTGTGAAGGCCCCGCGACTTACAGGAAAGGTCTAAACGGAATTGGCGGATGGTTGTTTTTAATCGAAAACTCGTTAGAATTTTATCCTCATAAACTTAATTTTGGCGGGTCTAATATTACTATATTGAATGAGGATATACAAGAAGTTTCTGCAAAAGGAAACAAATTAATCATTACTCAATCACAAGGAGAGTTTTGCTTTGTAGTAAACAAAGCATCTCAATGGAAAAAAACAATAAGAAGCGAAAAGTAAATTATAAAAAGTATTTTGATTGATATAAATTGTTAGAGGTAAATATGAAAAAAACAACATCTTGCATTATAGGGATGATTGTGTTGATTATGACGCTTGTTGGATGTGGTTCCATACCAAGTCGTGACGAACAATTCTATTACGGTGACATTTATTTCGGTATGTCGCAAACCGATGTATATGAGATTGCAACAGGAACACTATACGATAAAGACGATACAATTTTAACCTATAAAACAACAGATACTCCATATGTTTCGGGCGAACATCAAACTATGTATAGTTTCAAGGGTGGTGAATTAGCAACTATTGCCGTTTGGTATGAGCATGATGGTGCTAAAGATAGTTTTATAAAAGAATTAAGGACGGCATTGTCAAATGATTATGGTACATATACCGAAGGTGTTGACGATTATGATGACTCAACATACTATGAATGGAAAACAGATTTGGTAAAAGTCAACCTTATGTATGATGATGTTACCGAAAGAGCTGTTGTATATTATTTTAGAATAGTATTTTAATGCAAACGGTGGGCTTCAGCTCACCGTTTTTGATATAATATTGGATTATATAAAGTTATAAATATTTCTATAAATTTTCTACACCGATTTTGCCTTTTTTCTGCCATTTCATTTTCACCCATTGACTTGAGTATATGGGTATGGTATAATAATTGTGGAACAAGAAATTGTTCCTACCGCTTGTGGCGGCAACCGGTATTTTTAACAGACTTGATCTGTATAGTTTCCTGCGTGTTATCACGAATAATTTCAGACCGCCCGCGCCTTATAATTCGAGGGTAAGTTGCGCCGCCCTCTTCCGGCTTGCGTTCAGCAAGAAAAATTTATCAGACTGTAAAAAGTATAACTATGGCTTCGCTTCCCCCGGGGAAGCATAAGAAAAAAAGCCCCCGAAACCCCATTGACAAAAACACTCCTTTTTGGTATAATAAAGGTGCAGAGGGCGAGAACCCTTGAGTAATGATTTTTGTGCACGTCCGTTTGGACAACTCGCGGCTTTTGCCGTGTTGCACACGTAGTTAGGATTGTACGCGGTTATGGCAAAAGCTACATAACCATTGATGAAATGTGTAATTTGGGGATAAGTGTTTCTATCTTACAAAATCGGAATGAAGGAAAATCGCTCAATGAATTGATTTTTGTGCGCCGTTTGCGAGGACACTTGTAGGTTAAAACCTACTTTGCATACGTTGTTAAGTTTGTACGTATTGTGCCTATCGGACACCGTGAGTTTTCAGCTCGCAATGCACACGTTGTTATTTTTGTATGATTTCTGTGCACCCTCATTGCCCGTTCTGCAGGGCAACTCACGGATAAAACCGTGTCGCACATCTGGTTGGGATTGTAAACCGTCTCACAGACGGAGTGTAGAATGGATCAATTCACGGGGTAAGTGTTTCTTCTCCCCTGCAAAGAAAGTTTCGTGGTTGACTTAGTGCAATCAAAGTTTATCAGAGCCGTATGGCGAGCTATTTCTGGGCAACCGTTAGCAAATAGCTATTTCAAGGATTCAGGCGCATTCACGCACAAATTGTGTTAAGGGCTGTTTTCACGGGATAACTATGTCCGAAAACGATAAAGGGTAATTTTCATTACAACAATGAATTTCATAGTGGCATCGCCGCAAAAGTGTGAAAGTACAGGAAAGGATTTCTGTGCTTTTTTTGTTGTCAGCGATGCGTACCGGAGGCGGAATTTTACGTTCCGTTTTTACCGTTATGAAAGGAGGTGGTGCTTATGAAAATTACCCTTTTTGTATTTTTCATATTCTCTTGCACATTGAACAAACATATCAACCACCGCCTCCGTTGCACATCCATCAAACTCACACAGAAAAGCGCAGGGCTGAGCCGCTAACAATCGTTATCCGGAAATCGTAACGCTATCCAAGGCGTTGCAACGGTTAAGAGAGAGTAATCCTAAAATAACACAGGCATCTCTTATACGAGATTGATATTTTCAAAGAACAAGAATCAACCGCATATTCAGAAACAGCAATGACAAGGGTGGACCATTCCCTATAACAGTAAGGGATATCGTCACTCTCGCAATTGCTTATAAGCTAAACGCGGAGCAGACAAGAGAACTTTTATTCAGTGCATTCCCGGATTTCAGATTTTATGAGATGTTCGTAAAAAATCAAATGAGTCTGGCAGATGCAAACGAAATCTTAGACGAGCAAGCTCTTGACTTGCTTGGTACATCAATCTTAGATGATTGAAAAAATGATAAAGTTTCCTCGCACCGCTTCCCCGGGGGAAGCAGGAAACGCTTTGACATCGGGTATAATGGTGTCAGGTTAAAGTTGCACAACCCAAACCAATTTTTTATTTACGAAAGGAGAAAAACGTATGCTAAACATCAGAGATCTTAAAATTGCTCCCATGTCTCTCGGGGAGAAGATGCTCATCGTGGAGATTATCCCTGCTTATGAGTATAAGGAGGGGCAAAAACCAACAACATCAGCGGCTACCGTTACGTCGTTGTGCTTCCCAAGCATAATCTTGAGAAGATCAGCGTTAAAATTGACGGCGAGCAGTTGATGGACAAGCCCGAAGGTTTTGTCGAAGTTGAGTTTGAGAATCTTGAGGTGCTTGCGTATGAGATGAGAGGTAACGTTCAGATCAGCGCAAGGGCAACAGGTATCAGCTTGGCGTAAGATAAGCTTTTGAGGCTCGCGGTGTCTGCACGCTGACGGGGAGATCAAAATTTTCCCTTAAAGAAAATTTCTCCCCGGCGGCAGCGTAGTGCCGCCCTACCATAAGAGGTTAGTATTACCTCTTATGATGGCACATGTAGCAGTAGCAATTAAAATTTGATAAGGAGGTAACTATTATGGCTACAAACACACAATCCCGCAAATGGATGCTCACCATCAACAATCCGCAAACCTGCGAGCTTGATCATAACCGCATCCGAGAAATTTTAAGTCTGTTTTCCCCGGATTATTTTTGTATGGCAGATGAAATTGCCACAACGGGAACATACCATACACATATATTCCTGTATTCTTCATCCCATCCGCTTCAACACTGTTAAGAATCGTTTTCCCACGGCTCACATCGAGAAGGCTCTCGGTACTGCTCAGGAGAACAAGGATTACATACAGAAAAGCGGAAAGTGGGAGGAAAGTGAGAAAGCAGAAACGTCGGTAGAAGGTACTTTTTACGAATTTGGAGTAATGCCAAGTGAGTCTGAGGAACGAGATCCGAAGATGCACAAGCTACTCCAAAAGGTAAAGGATGGGATGACCACTACCGAGATCATTGAAGAAAGCCCATCATTCGCGTTCAAGTCAAGGGACATTGACACACTTCGAGAGAAGCTTCTGTATGAGCGATACCTTTCCGAAAACCGAAACGTGAAGGTAACGTACTTGTTCGGCACATCGGGAACGGGCAAGACAAGCGGTATTTATCAAAATCACCCTGCAACCGACATCTGCCGTATCACCGATTACGGCGGCAGAAACGGAATCCGATTTGATTCCTATCACGGACACGACGTACTGGTGTTGGAGGAATTTAACTCACAGATTCCCATTGAAACGCTGCTGAACATTCTTGATCAATATCCGCCGATTCTCCCTGCGAGATACAATGACAAAGTAGCGTGTTTTACGCACGTATACATTACGTCAAATCTCTCGCTTGGAGAACAGTATCGCGCCGAACAAGAGTCCCGTCCCGAAACATGGAACGCACTTTTAAGACGCATTGACAAGGTTTACGCCTACCACGCCGACGGTACGGTAGACGAGGTTGATTTCAAGTAAGGAGGGGTAAGCAATGAGATACGAGGACAAGGAACGGCTGAACCGGCAAACACAAAAGAAATACTTTTTTCACCGTTTGAGAAACGGATGTCGGGCTGTATGGAAGAATACCGTACATAAAATCATCCTGATTTTCTTTTATCCCGCTGCCATACTCATTTGGTATTTGTTCAAAACCAATCTCGGTCTGGAGGATATACCTCTGATTTCTCCCGTTTTTATTGTCCTCGTTGATCTGATGCTTCCGGCACTACTCATTGGCGACACGTTCTTCATACTCATTCTGTTTGGAACGCCTTGTGGGTTCAACAAGACCTCAAACGAGTTTCAGCGAATCGGTATGACGAACTTTGCCGGTGAGGTGCCACTGCTTCTGACACGAACACGGGACAAAAGACACAGCAACGTGGAAATATTAGAGTTTGATGCCGTTGGCATACCGCTGACAGAGTGGGAGAAGGAGCGAGGATATATTGAAGCGGCATTGAATGTCAATATCGTCAAGATAATCGAGGGCAGAAACAAACGTAGAATTTTACTCCACGTCGTTTCAGCCGATTCGGGACTACCCGATTTCATTGAATGGGACGATAGGTATTTAACCGATGACGATTCAACGCTTGTTTTTGGAAAAAGCCAACTCGGTATGGAGAGCGTGGATCTATCCAAGATACCGCATATCCTACTCGGTGGCTCAACGGGCAGCGGCAAAAGCATACTTCTCAAGGTTCTGCTTGTGCAGTCCTTAAAGAAAAATGCCATTGTCAGCATAGCTGATTTCAAGGGTGGTGTTGACTTTCCAAGAGTTTGGTACGATAAATGCAAAATGTGCTTTGACGAGGACACGTTGCTCACGCTTCTTACAGAACTTACCGATGAGCTGGAACGCAGGAAAACGCTGTTTAGGGACACCGGATGCGCAAACATAAGCGATTACAATAAGCAAAGTGCAATCCCCCTGCAACGCCATATTTTCGCTTGTGACGAGGTTGCCGAGGTGCTTGACAAAACCGGTCTGACAAAAGAACAAAAAGAAAGAATCGGTCTGATAGAAAACCGACTCTCGATCATCGCCCGTCAAGGCCGTGCTTTCGGCATCCATCTCATACTCGCCACGCAACGCCCCGATGCAAACATTCTGTCAGGACAGATTCGCAACAACATCGATTGCCGTGTATGCGGCAGAGCAGATACCATACTATCCCAAATCATCCTGGATAACACCACCGTAGCCGAGCAAATCCCAAAGGACAAGGCAGGCATATTCATTCTCCACGACGGTACGGTGTTTCAAGGATTTTGGGTGGACGAAACAAATTGCTTTTAAGAAAGGAGGCAGAATATAGAAAACAACAAAGTACCGATACACCTTAAAGTTGTGCTAACGATCAAAGAAGCAGCAGAGTATAGCAATATTGGAATCAATAAAATTGACAGTCTGTTGCGTAAGCCAAATTGTCCCTTCGTGCTATTCGTTGGCACAAAGAAGCTCGTGAAGCGCAAGGAGTTTGAGGAATACATCAGCGAAAAGCTCACGATATAAGAAAACGCTTAAAAATTTACAAAATATCTAAGGAATTTTTGCACAACCGCTTGAGAAAAAGAGTATTATGTGCTATAATTTAATATGTGGCAGTGTGCTCTTTTTCTCTCTGCGAGAAAGGAGTTCAATATTGGGGAAAAATCTCAAAGGCAAAGACTGCGGTAAGGGTATCTATCAAAGAAAGGACGGGTTATACAGTGCGAGGTTTGTCGATAAAACAGGCAAACGGCACGAAAGATATTTCCAGACGATTCCCGAAGCAAAGAACTGGATAGAAGAAGCAAAATATGCGGACAAGCACGATGATGTTTTTGTCGCAACCGATACCACGGTTGACGAATGGTTCAACTTTTGGATTGAAAATACCGTTGGGGATTTAGCTCCCAATACTCTCCGAAATTACAGAGAACGATATTTTCACAACATACAGCCCGTGATGGGAAAGATGATGATTGCGAACGTAAAGCCGATGCACTGTAAAAAGGTGTTCATTCAGATGGATGCCGACTATGCAGGCTCTACGATCCGTCAAGCATATATCACGATGGGTACGATGTTTAAGGCGGCTAAAATGAACGACCTTATAGCAAAGCACCCGATGGATGGAGTTCGGTTCACAAAGCCTGTTCGTGCAACGGACGATATTAAGTTTCTTACCCGTGAAGATCAGCGCAAATTTCTTGAAACGGCACGTCGCTCTCACAACTATAACCAATATGCATTGATCCTGGAGACCGGATTGCGAACAGGAGAAATGATAGGACTTACGTGGGATGCGATTGACTTTGAGAAACGAACGTTGACGGTGAATAAGACGTTGGAGTTTCGTCATGCTCAACACTTTTGGAGAGCAGGACCGCCCAAGACACAGCAAAGTTATCGTACCTTTCCTCTTACGGATCGTGCATACGAAATCCTCAAAGGGATATGGGATAATCGTGCAGGGCGAAAAGAATCCCCGATCCTGTCCGAAACGTTGGAATACATAGACAGGCGAACAGGAGTAACTTCCAAGCATGTGATGCGAGATTTGGTGTTCATCAACTATCGCACCGGCGCACCCGCAAAAAACAGTTCTTATGATACCCACCTCTACAAGCTCTGCGACGAAGCAGGGATCGAACGCTTTTGTATGCACGCTTTACGCCATACATACGCCACGCGGGCAATTGAAAGCGGAATGCAGCCGAAGGTGCTGCAAAAACTACTGGGACACGCCAGTATCAAAACAACTATGGATAGGTACGTTCACGTAACGACCGATTCTTTAGATCAAGCTGTAAGACAATTTCAGCAAAACGGGGTTTACGCATAAAAATCTATGCAAATCAATGCGAAAATGGCGCAAAATGGAGTGGAGCCAAAACGCCAAAGTGCGAAAACCCTTGTAAAATAAGGAAAAATTAAAGGAGAATAGATAAATATGAAATTGGGTATCGTAGGACTTCCAAACGTAGGAAAGTCAACGCTTTTCAATGCTTTAACAAATGCGGGAGCGGAATCGGCAAACTATCCTTTTTGTACAATAGAACCAAACGTCGGTGTGGTAACTGTACCCGACTCACGTCTTGACGTGCTTTCCCAGATGTATTCTCCGAAAAAATACACGCCTGCCATTATTCAATTTGTGGACATTGCGGGTCTTGTAAAGGGAGCGGCACAGGGAGAAGGACTCGGAAACAAATTTTTGTCCAACATACGTGAGTGTGATGCGATAATTCACGTTGTTCGTTGTTTTGAGGATGACAACATTATACACGTTGACGGAAGCGTTGACCCATTGCGTGATATTGAAACCATAAATATGGAACTTATATTCTCCGATATGGAAATGGTTGAACGACGCATAGATAGAACAAAAAAAGCGATGAAGGGTGACAAAACACTCGCAGGCGAACTTGAATTGTTTGAGAGAATTTATGCGACGCTTGAAAGCGGTAAATGTGCCAGAACAATGACGCTTACGGAGGATGAAGAGGCTTGTCTTTTCGACACGCCATTACTTACACGCAAGCCCGTAATATATGTAGCTAACGTATCGGAGGACGATGCGTCAAGTGAACCGACGTCAAATCCCGCATATATGGCAGTGAAGTCCTTTGCGGAAAGCGAGAATTCAGAGGTTATCGCCGTTTGTGCCGGAATTGAGTCCGAAATTGCGGAACTTGATGCGGATGAAAAGGCAATGTTCCTTGAAGACATGGGAATTGCCGAGAGTGGTCTTGACAAACTCATACGTGCAAGTTATTCGCTTTTGGGGCTTATAAGTTATCTTACCGCAGGTCCGGAAGAAGTCAGAGCGTGGACTATAACCAAGGGAACAAAGGCACCGCAGGCGGCAGGAAAGATACACAGCGATTTTGAAAGAGGATTTATACGTGCGGAAGTTATTGCGTTTGACGACCTTGTATCAAGCGGTAATATGGTTGCCGCAAAAGAGGCCGGGCTTGTCCGCAGTGAGGGCAAGGAATACGTTATGAAAGACGGCGACATCGTGCTGTTCAGATTTAACGTATAAGAGTGATACGTGAGGGTAAAT
This sequence comes from uncultured Clostridium sp., assembly GCA_964526505.1. Lineage (GTDB taxonomy): Bacteria > Bacillota > Clostridia > Oscillospirales > CAG-272 > SVTX01. The sequence continues at coordinate 24,250 of CAZGJC010000020.1, read as the reverse complement.
TTTTATGAGAATGAGAAAAAAGAAGCACGGTGCGGAGAGAATTGCGGCGTGTTCCGAAATACTTATTGAAGACCCAAAGTGCTTGATGGAAAACCCAAGGTCGGTTTTCAGTGACAGAGAAAAGGACTTATGCCTTGAAATAGGGTGCGGAAAGGGAAATTTTGCCGTCGGAATGACTGCAAAAAATCACAACATAAATCTTATTGCAATGGAAAAAGTTCCTGACGTGTGTTGTGTCGCTCTTGAAAAGGCTATGGCTGACAAGGAAAACCGTCCTGACAACCTCAGATTCATCATCGGAGATGCCAACAATCTTGAAGAATGGTTTCCACCGCACAGTCTTGACAGAATTTATTTGAATTTCAGCGATCCGTGGCCGAAAGCGGGTCACGCAAAACGCAGACTTACGCACAAATTGTTTTTGCAGAGATACAAAAATCTTTTGCGTGAGGGCGGTTCGCTTGTATTCAAAACCGATAATGCCGGATTGTTTGATTTTACACTCGAAGAATTTGCGGAGTTTGGTCTTAATATAGTTTGGCAAACAAGAGATTTACACAACTCGGACAGAGCGGATGACAACGTTATGACCGAATACGAGAAGAATTTTTCGGAAAAGGGATTTTGTATTTGTTCGGTTGAAGCGAGGTTTAACTGATGGCGGTAAAGCACACGGAAGCGGATAATCTTCCCGGAGGCATTTTAGCCGTAAACAAGCCTGTTGGTATATCGTCACACGACGTCGTAAATCGCATAAGAAAACTTTACGGCACAAAACGTGTCGGACACGCCGGCACGCTTGACCCTCTTGCATCGGGCGTTCTGGTGGTACTTGTGGGAAGAGCGGCAAAAGCGTGCGAATATATTTCATCCGACAGAAAAACTTACGTTGCAACGCTGAAACTCGGAATCGAAACCGACACGGAGGATATCACGGGAGAAGTTACGCACCGTTTTGTGGGCGAATTACCGCCCGAAAATCGTGTAATTGAAGTTTGCAAGAGTTTTTGCGGTAAAATAATGCAGACGCCACCGATGTATTCCGCTCTTAAAGTTGACGGTCAAAAACTGTACGATTTGGCACGCAAGGGTCTGGTTATAGAACGCACCGCACGTGAGATTGAAATATTTGATATTGATTGCACACACGGTAAAATGAACGACGAATACGTTATCACCGTAACTTGTTCGGGAGGAACGTATATCCGAACGCTTTGTGCAGATATAGGAAAAACTCTCGGTTGCGGTGGGGTTATGGCGACTTTGGAGAGAAGAGAGGCGTGTGGCATAAAAATCGAAAATTCATACACGTTAGAAGAACTTTCAAATATGGATGATACTCAAAAGCAGGAAATTCTGAAAAACACGGAAAGTTTATTTTCGGATTTGCCGAGTGTTATTCTGTCTGAATTTTTCGAAAAACTTTTCAGAGACGGATGTCCCGTATACCAGAAAAAAATACGAACGGATTTTGCTGTCGGCGAGCGTGTGAGGGTTTATTCTCACAACGGAGAATTTTTCGCACTCGGTGAAGCGTGTGTGCGTGATGACGGCAGTGCCATAAAATCAATTAAAATATTTAAACTTTAACGGAGCGCCGGCGATTTGAGGTCGGTGCGACGTAAAGGAGAAAATTATGAAGAAATTTTTGTATTCCGCAGACGTTTGCCTGCCCGATTTTTCAAAAATTGACGGGCAAAAATGGGCGTCGGTTGCTTGTGACCAGTTCACAAGTCAGCCGTCGTATTGGGAAGAAGCATATAAATTTGCGGACGGGTCTCCCTCAACGCTCAATTTGATTTTGCCTGAGGCATATCTTTCTCAATCGGCAGACAGAATACCGCTGATAAACGCAAACATGAGGGCATATTTAAAAGACGTACTGATATGTCATAAAAATTCTATGATTTATCTTGAAAGAACTCAATCCGACGGTAAAATCAGACGTGGAATAGTCGGTGCCATTGACCTTGAAGAATACGATTATTCAAAAGGATCACAGTCTCTTATACGTGCCACGGAGGGAACTGTTCTCGAAAGAATTCCCCCGAGGGTTGAGATACGTCGTGGGGCGGAAATCGAACTTCCGCACATTATGGTGCTGATAGATGACAAGGAAAAGAGTGTTATCGAACCCATTGCACGCCGTTCGTCGCCGTATAGAGTGGCATATGATTTTGACCTTATGCTCGGTGGCGGTCACGTGTGTGGAAAATTTATTCCCGAGGAAGAATTTGAAAACATAAATAAGTCGCTTTCAAATCTCGCATCAAACGAAAAAATGCTTGAAAAATACGGAATTGACGCCTCCCCGTTATTATTTGCAATGGGGGACGGAAATCATTCGCTTGCATGTGCGAAGGCGTTATATGAAGAAATTAAGGCTGAAATCGGTGACAAGGCAAAAAATCATCCGTCAAGATATGCATTATGCGAAGTTGTGAATTTACACGACGAAGCACTTGAATTTGAACCGATTTACAGGGTTTTATTCGGTGTTGATGCGAAAAATTTCATTTGCGAACTTTCGGAGTACGCAAACAGTCTTTGCGGTAGTGCAAAAGAGCAAAAGATAAATTACGTTTGCGGAGATTGTTTTGGGGAAGTTGTCGTTAAATCTCCCGTGAGTCAACTTGCGGTAGGCACTGTTCAGAATTTTATTGACAAGTATATAAAGTCGCACGACGGCGTTACCGTTGACTATATACACGGCATTGAAGCGGTAAGGTCGCTTTGTCAAAATGAGTCTACCGTCGGGCTTACGTTTGACGGAATGAGCAAAGAAGATTTGTTCCGTGCCGTGATTTATGACGGAGCGTTGCCCAAGAAGACTTTTTCGATGGGTCATGCAGAGGACAAGAGATACTATATCGAAAGCAGAAAAATTATTTGACCGCACTGAAATCAGACAGATTTGATATTTATGGAAAGTGAGGATACTATGACTGTAATTGTTTGTCTTGACGATAACGGCGGTATGATGTTCGGCACACGCAGGCAGAGCCAGGATTCTGTTTTGCGTGACAGAATACTCAACGACTGTATCGGTAAAAAACTTTATATGAATGAATATTCTTATAAAATGTTTGAAAAAAATACCGACAATTTCGCTATCTGCGATGAAAATTTTTTGGATGAGGCGGGAGACGACGATATTTGTTTTGTCGAGAACGTTGATATCTCACCTTACGGCGACAAAATAAAAAAAATAATAATATATCGCTGGAACAGGTGTTATCCCGCAACTATGTTTTTTAAATTTCCGAGTGGCAGTTGGGTGCCTTGCGGTACCGATGAGATTGGCGGTTCATCGCACGACATAACCGAAGAAATTTACGTCAGAGCGTAAGACATATTGACAAATGGTAGGTGCAATATGAACATTAAAAAGATTTTAAGTTTACTGCTTGTGCTTGCAACGCTTTTGGGCGTTATAGGTCTTGCGTCTTGTGACGACCTGTTTTCTTTTATAGAGGACGGAGATATAAATCTTCCGCTTGGTGACAGGTGGACGGATAATAATTCGGGAGAGAATGATAAACAATCAAGCGTTTCGCTTGACAATATACCCGCTTTTGACGGTAAAAATGCATACGTTGACATAAACGGCGGTGTACCGTTTTTTAATGAAGAAGATTATACAACGGAGTCTTACGAAACTTACGGTGAATTGGATACGCTTGGCAGATGTACGGTAACAATGGCGTGCATTGGTGTAGATTTAATGCCGACGGATGGTCGTGAAACCATAGCAAACGTGTATCCGACGGGATGGAAGTACAACGGAAAATCAAATAATAACAATTATCACGGCATTGTAGAAGCGGATTGGGTTTACAACAGGTCTCATCTTATAGGATTTCAACTTACGGGTGAAAACAATAACAAACAGAATTTGATTACCGGCACAAGATATTTGAACGTTACCGGTATGCTTCCGTTTGAAAATATGGTTGCGGATTATGTAAAGGAAACGAAAAATCACGTTCTTTACCGTGTTACGCCGATATTTGACGGGGACAATTTACTTGCCGACGGAGTATTGATGGAGGCGATGTCTATGGAGGACAACGGTGAGGAGATATGTTTCTGCGTGTTTGTGTACAACGTTCAACCCGGTATAGAATTTAATTACGCCACAGGCGAAAATTGGCTTGCGGATTAAATCGGAGGCGATAAATATGACAAGTAATGAACAGAGAAGAAAAGAAATATTTGATATATTAAACGAGTCGGAGAAAGCAATAAGTGCCACCGCACTTGCGGAAAAATTCTCCGTAACGAGGCAAATCATTGTTGCCGACATCGCTCTTCTTCGTGCGGCTGGCAACCCCATACGCTCCGAACACAGGGGATATGTTTTGGACAAGCCACGTGCGGGAATATACAAGAAGATTGTGTGCCGTCACAGACAAGATGACGTTCAAGACGAATTTTATGCCGTTGTCGACAACGGCGGTGTATTGCTTGATGTTCAAGTGGAACACCCGATTTACGGTCAAATATCTGCGAATTTGTCCATAACTTCAAGACGTGATGCGGATGCATTTTTGACAATGTCCAGACTTTCCGGGGCGTCGCAACTTTCCGACCTCACGGGCGGTGTACATATACACACGGTGATTGTTCAAAACGAAGACGACTTTAATGCGATTTGCGAACGACTTAAAAGACTCGGTGTTCTTATTACGGAAGATTAAAAAAACAACTCAGGGCAATGCCCTGAGTTGTTTTTTATATTACCAGATAAGTCTGAAAAGTTCTGCAACTTCACTTGCCGTGGGAACTCTCGGGTTTGTGGGAGTACATCTGTCACGGAGTGCCGCTTCTGTCATAGCGTCGATTTTGGACATATATTCTTGCTCTGTAAGTTTGGGAGCGGCATCACGAACGCTTGCCGCAACACCCATTTCCGCTTTAAGCGAACGGATGAAGTATATAAGCGATTTAACCGACGAAATTTCGTTATAACTGCCGAGTCCCATTCTCTCTGCCATCTCCGCATATTTTGCAACGCAGGGCGACGGATTTTTGAGATTTACGGTGCTGTCGTCAATTCCAGAGTTATAAGCGATTATGTAGGGAAGAAGAATTGCATTCGCTCTACCGTGCGAAATGTGGAATTGAGCTCCCAACTGGTGTGCCATACCGTGATTTATACCGAGAGAAGCGGAGTTGAACGCTATACCTGCAAGGTTAGACGCCAAGTGCATTTTGTCTCTTGCTTCGATATCGCCCGTTTTCATAAAGTTGAAAGAGCGGAGAAGATAATTACGGCAAAGGCAAGCGGATTTCTCTGCATAGATATCGGAAAAATAGTTGGAGTTTGTGCTGACGTACGCTTCAATTGCGTGTGTCAATACATCCATTCCCGTATCAGCCGTTATTGTGGGCGGAACACTCTTTACCATTTCAACGTCGAGAATAGCCTCGTTGGGAAGAAGCGAATCGTCAACAAGGGCATGTTTTACGTTCTTTTCGGGGTCTGTGATGACCGCAAAAGACGTAACCTCACTTCCCGTGCCACTGGTTGTGGGAATTGCGATGAAGTAAGGAAAATAGTCGGGGTGAAGTTTATTTGCAAACTGGCGAACACACTTTGAAAGGTCGATTGCGGAACCTCCTCCGACTGCAATAAGGCAAGTCGGCATTTCACGAACAAGTGCCGTAACGCCTGCGACAACTTTGTCAATAGACGGGTCGGGAACTACGTCAGAGTATATGGTGTATTCGATTTTGCTTTCATTTAACGGATTTGTTACGGCATTGATAAGACCGCTGGAAACCGTAAACGGATCGGCGATTATAAATACTTTTTTATCTGTAAGATGGGAAAGGCGTGAAAGTGCATTTTCCTCAAAATGAATTTTTGTTTTAAACGTAAAGGTGTGCATAAAATACCTCCGTGAATTGGCTACGCATATTCGATTATATTATACCACAAAAGGCGAAAATAGTAAAGAGTTTTTACGAAAAAAGTGTTTTTAAAACAAAAAATAATTTGTTACGAAAAACGCTCCGAGATTTTCTCGGAGCGTTTTTTATAAAGTTAATCTTATTTAAGTGCGGTTTTTACTATGGATTTTATCAAAGAGAAGAATACCGCAAATATTGCAAGGAAGCAAATGACGTCTTTTGCGGAAAATTTTATTTTTCCGTTATATGAGGAATTGACAGTGTTGTCTTTGCTTCCGCTCTCGCTGTCTGCACAGGGAGAAAGACAAACTTTTCCTTTGACGTCAATATCGTATTCGGCGTACGTTTCCGAAAGTTTTTTATCTGCTTTTTTAACAAGGGATTTTGCCTTGTTGCACATTTTCTTTGCAAAGTCGATTACAGGTTGAAGTTTTTCGTTCATTTCATGCTCTCCTTTTCAAATCACTTTGTATAATTATTTTACCTTGATTGTTACAACAATTCCGCCGTCGTTGGTTCCCGATACGGTATACGGATATTTTTCGGAGTCCTTGGGGATTTTAATATCAATTTGTTTTCCCTCAAACGTGTAATAATAAACGTAATACTGCTCGCCGTTATTACATTTTACAAACAAGGGTGAAGTTTTTGCGTTTTCTTTGAGATAATCAATATATTCTTCAAGGCACAAATTATTTTGTTTTATAAGTTGTGCGTGTGCAACACCTACGTAACGCAAACAGTTCGGGTAGTCATTCACGCCTGTGAGTGAAGCTTTCTCTTCGGGATATCTGAATATAAATCCGTAGTTTTGAACATTTTCGTGCAACCATTCATAGTCGTCGGGAGACAGGGTACTGTTAAGTCTCTTAACCGTAAACGTGTAACCCGTGTGATGGTCACTGAATCCCGCCTTTACCGTGCTGCCGAGTGCCTCCTGATCTGCTTTTGTTCTGTATGCCGACGAAACGACGAATTTATCGTCACCTTCCAAGTTGCCGGACAATGCGTTATTCATTGCATTGAGCATATTATGTGCATATGGCAAAGCATCCGTATTCAAGAGAAGCGAAGAATTGCTGAATCCGTATTTTCCGCCACCGTTACTGTCTTTATAATCATACCATCTCGAAAGGCTTTCATTGGAAGATGGGAAAGTGTACTCGTGACTGTTATTGACAAGGATAAGAGAACCGTAGAGGGACGTTTGTTTATCTGCAACGACACTTGTCAGTTGGTCGTCGCTGAGGGCATTCAGAGATATACCGCCTGACAGTTTGCTGTATATTCCCGCCACGGAGACTATAATTATACAAAGGACAAGAATTGCCGAAAGCACTTGCATTGCAAGTATAAGCATTCTTTTCTTTTGGTTAAAGTCGATACCGGATTGGTTCATATATTATGCCACTCTCCTTACATTATAATCGTTCCTACAATAAGAACAACAACGGAAACAAATAGAACGGCGGTAAGTAATCCCATAACCGCAATAACGTTTGTCAAGTGTTTTTGTTTGTTATTATTTTCAAAACTCATAGTATTATCCTTCCTTTTCGGATTATATTACTGCCTACGCTCTTTTTTGCACAAAGCGGGCTGTCAAAATACTCAACAGCCCGACTTAAACTCAGAGGTCTATCAGTTATTTGCGTCCTTGATAGAGAAGTCCATTCTGCCCTTCTTATCAAGTCCCATATATTTTACGTTAACGGATGAGCCTACGTCTATTCCCGCATCCGTGACCTTGTTTATTCTCTTGTTACATATCTTGGAAATATGAACCATACCTTCCTTACCGGGTGCGTATTCAACAAAGCATCCGATATCCTCGTTGGGCTTATCTTTGCTTGCAAGGATTTTAACGACTGTTGCAGGATACGTACAACCCACTTCGGGTTCAAATATGATAGCATCAATCATAGCCTTGGCAATTGCCGCACTTTCACCGTTGATAGCGGCAATGCAGATAACGCCTTCGTCGTTAATATCGACTTTTGCACCGGAATCCGCACAAATCTTCTGAATTACGGAACCGCCCTTACCGATAACTTCACGAATCTTATCGGGGTCAATCTTGAAGGACGTCATCTTGGGAGCGTACTTTGAAACTTCCGCTCTGGGTGCGGGGATTGCTTTAAGAAGTACGTTGTCGATAATATAATCTCTTCCTGCCTTTGTTTGTTCAAACGCACGTTTGATTATCTCGGGTGTAAGACCGTCGATTTTGAGGTCCATCTGAATGGATGTGATACCCTTATGAGTACCTGCAACCTTAAAGTCCATATCGCCGTAGAAGTCTTCAAGACCCTGAATGTCTATCATAGTGTCCCAAGAACCGTCTTCTGCTGTGATAAGACCGCAGGAGATACCTGCAACGGGTGCCTTAATCGGAACGCCTGCATCCATAAGTGCAAGTGTGGAACCGCAAACCGAACCCTGAGACGTAGAACCGTTGGAGGAAACAACGTCGGATACGAGTCTGATGGCATAGGGGAATTCTTCTTCGGAGGGAAGAACGGGAACAAGAGATCTCTCTGCCAACGCTCCGTGACCGATTTCACGACGTCCGGGGCTTCTTACTGCCTTTGCCTCACCTGTGGAGAAACCGGGCATATTATAGTGGTGCATATATCTCTTGGAAGTTTCGCTGTCGATACCGTCGAGCATCTGAGCCTCTGAAAGAGTACCGAGAGTTGCAACTGTAAGTACCTGTGTTTGACCTCTGGTGAAGAGTCCCGAGCCGTGAGCACGGGGAAGTATTCCGACTTCGCTGCCGAGAGGACGAATCTGGTTCATTGAACGACCGTCAACACGCTTTTTGTCAACAAGCAACCAACGACGAACGATCTTCTTTTGGATTTTGTAAACGAGTTCGTCCATCATTGTGGGAAGTTCGGGGTATTCTTCGGAGAAGTTTTCGAGAATGGCGTCTTTAATCGGAACCATTCTTGCGTCTCTTATATTCTTGTCGTCCGTGTCAAGTGCGTTCATTACGTCCTTTTCACAGAAAGAGAAGATTTTGTCGAACATATCATGGTCAAGTTCGCAAGAGGGATATTCGAATTTGGGTTTGCCTATCTCGTCAACGATTGCGTTGATGAATCCGAGAAGGTCTTTTATTTCTCTGTGAGCGAGCATGATCGCTTCGTACATGACGTCGTCTTCAACTTCGTTTGCACCTGCTTCGATCATTACAACCTTGTCCATTGACGCCGCAACGGTGAGTTGAAGATCGCTCTTCTTTTGCTGTTCGTGTGTGGGGTTTACAACGTATTTGCCGTCAACAAGACCTATATGGAGACCGCCGATAGGACCGTTCCACGGAATATCCGAAATAGAGAGGGCGATGGACGCACCTATCATAGCGGTAACTTCGGGAGCACAGTCGGGGTCAACGGACATAACCGTAAGTGTGAGGGCTACGTCGTTGCGGAGATCCTTAGGGAAAAGGGGACGAATGGGGCGGTCGATAACACGGCTTGTGAGAATTGCCTTTTCGCTGGGTTTACCTTCACGTTTGAGGTATCCGCCGGGGATCTTGCCTGCCGCATACATTCTTTCGTCAAAGTCAACCGAAAGGGGAAGGAAATCTATGCCGTCACGGGGTTTTTCGGAAGCGGTTGCACAGCAGAGAATAGCCGTTTCACCGTAGCGAACAAGTGCCGAACCGTTTGCAAGACCTGCCATTTTTCCCGTTTCGATAACGAGGGGTCTGCCTGCGAGAGTGTAGTTAAACGTTTTGTAATTTTTAAATTCCATAGCGGAACTTACTATCGTTGTGGACATTTTTATGTTCCTCCGTTAAATTTATTTTCTCACACGGAGTTTTAGTACTTAAATAAACAGACAATCGGGCTTGTCCGCATATTTAAGTTCTAAAATGCCCGTGTGGAGTATGCTTTTGTTTTTAAACAGGAGAGAGTGGAGTGAACGCTCACTCCACTCCCAACAATTATTACTTTCTGATGCCGAGTTTCTCGATGATAGCTCTGTATCTGTTGATGTCTACTTTCATAAGGTAGTTAAGAAGGTTTCTTCTGTGACCTACCATTTTGAAGAGTCCACGACGGCTGTGGTTATCCTTGTGGTTGCCTTTGAGGTGTTCGGTAAGATTGTTAATTCTGTAAGTAAGAATTGCGATCTGAACTTCGGGCGAACCCGTGTCACCTTCGTGTGTAGCGTACTGCTCAATAATTGCCTGCTTTTCTTGTGCTGTCATTTTTCTTTTCACCTTTCGAAAAATAAATTTTTTTCGGCAAATGCGTTCCACACAGAAAACGGCGGGTGAAATCCTCTTTTCGTTTCCGAAAAATACGAGGCTTTTGTTCCGTGAGCCGTGCAGACGTTATGCCTTGACATATTATACCATAATCACATTGCTTTGTAAAGGGGATTTTACATTTTAATTTATAAAATTTGCAAAAAATTCACGATTTTGCGGAGCGACTTGGGTTCGGATTTGCGTTTTTATGAGTTTTTCCGCAATGGTTATTTTTATTGCTTATCAGAGTATAGATGCCGGAGAGAATGAGAAACCAACCGAAAAATTTGCCGACGGAGTTTGCAGGTGCGAAATTTGATGCAACGGCACCTGCGATACATCCCACGACGGCGAAAGCGGAAGAAATGAAAATAAGATTTTTATTGAATTTCCGTGCTTTTATATTCAAAAGTGATGCCGAAGTTGCCGACAATAGGAAAAAGAGCAAATTGAGGCTTCTCGCCTCAAACACGCTCATTTGACCCGTTGCACTCAAATATACGACAAGCAAACCGCCCGAGCCGACGCCGAGACCGGACAGTATGGCGATAATAAACGACGCTATTGAGTTTGCGATTGGCAAAATGCCACCTCCTTTTTGAGACGATGTCCTTTTTGGTGCTTTCAAAAAAATGAGTGACGGTCAACCGAAAGCCATTTTTATGCCCGACCAAATTACAAGTATTGCGAACAATTTTTCGATTGCGTCGGAGTTCATTTTTCTCAAAAGAATACTACCGGCTATTCCACCGAGAATTGCCGGCAGAGCGAATTGCGAAAATTTGCCGTAGTCTGCGTTTCCTTGCCACGAATATATGACGAGACTCATCAATGACGAACAAATCATTGCTATTTGCACATTGGCGTAAATATCACGTCGGTCGTGCTGTTGAGCACTTTTTGATGAGAATATTTTCGTAAGAGCAAGTCCCAAAAATATTCCGCCAGCGGCACCCAAAAAACCGTTGAGAAAGCCACCGAGCAAGGAACTCAGTGCAACAGGGATGATATTTTTGCGACTCACGCACAAATCTGCCGAATGCATAAATCTGTTCCTTTTCGAAAAATAAATAAAATGTAGAAAAAACAACAAATAATTTATAATTTGTCGTAATATGACAATTGTGATATTCAAAAAAACTTTATCAAATGCCATACGGTGGGGTTGAAAAAATATACGGATTATGTTATAATAATACGATAGTGTGGGGCAGTGTTTGAATTTTGCAACGTCAAGATTATTTTTTCTCAAAATTCAGGTTGCAATACGCCGTTACACGACTAAAAACGTGAAAAAGGAATTTATTATGGCTGATAACAAAAAGTCAAAACAAATTTATACAAAACAGTCAAACGTGAAATCAAAAAGTAAAACGCAGGGAAAAGACGAAAAAAAGAAGAGCGGTGCTTTTGTGCAGATATTGCCCGTTGTTTTTTTGCTTGCTGCGGTGTTTTTGCTTGTTTGCTTTATTACAAACCTGATATGCAATCCTCAAAACGAACTCAAAGGCGGTGACGAGGGGTCGCATATTATGGGTGTTTTCGGATTTTACGTTTGCGAATTTTTCTTCGGGACGTTCGGGCTTGTTGCGTTTTTGATTCCGATTGCACTTATTTATTTGGCTTTCTTCTGGAAGAAAATTTCGGAGAGCGGAAAAACCGTATCGAAAACCATGCTTGCGGTTTTTTCAACGCTGTTTGCGTCGGGATTTATACACATTGTTATGACGTTGGCGTCCGGTTATGAACCCTCGTACATATTCGGAGAACTTTACAGTGACGGTGCGTCGTTTGCCGGTGGTGGAATTGTCGGCGGATACATCGGATTTGTATTTTACAAATTACTCAACGTCGGTTCGATTTTTGTTCTCGGAATTTTGTTTTTGGTTCTTGCCGCATATCTTGTCGGCATACCGCTTCACATATACATCTCCAAACTCGGTGATTTGATAAAAGACAAATGGGAAAACAGAGAAAAGAAACCCAAAAAGTCGAAGAAAAAGAAATCAAAGGTACAAGAGAAGTCTCGCAAAGAAGAGAAAATTACCCTCAAAAACGCAGAGCGTGCCGAGGAATTTGAAGAAGACAAAATTATCGTCTCGGACAGGGAAGATGAAATTATTGTATCAGATGACGAGATAATTTTACCCGACGATGAGCCTTGCGACGATGAAGATGAGGACTATCGTTACGACGCTCCCGTGCGTGCTTTCGGCAAAAAGTCCGCTACTAAGCGTGACGGTTACAAGAGCGAGGAAGATAGCCTTGCCGAGGATGAAGAAGAGTCGGATGACGGTGAAATAATTATCGACGATGATTTTGAAGACGAGATAAAGATTGACGGACGCACGACGGTTATAGACAAAGATACGGGTGAGGTTCGTTTTGATGATGAGGAACCCGAAGATGAAAATGAGATAGTAATCGACGACGAGATAAAAGACGAACTTGGAATCGAGTCCGAAACGGACGGGGAGAATGCAATCGACGGTCACGAATACGTATTTCCTCCGCTTGATTTGCTCAAACGAGGCGGAGTCCAAACGGGAACGAGCGAAGTCGAAATAGAAGAGAATAAAGAGGCTTTACGTGAAGTACTTGAAAGTTTCAAGATTAAAGTCAAGGAAATAAGTTGTTCTTGCGGTCCCACCATTACACGGTATGAAATAAAGCCGGAGGCAGGTGTCAGGGTGCGTGCAATCGCAAATCTCGTTGACGACATTTCGCTTGCACTTGCGAAATCGGGAGTCAGGATAGAAGCCCCCATACCCGGCAAGGCGGCGGTGGGAGTCGAAGTGCCTAACGATACAAGGCTTACGGTATTCTTGCGTTCGCTTATAGAAACTGCGGAATTCCAAAATCACAAGAGCAAGATCGCCTCGTGTCTCGGTGCCGACGTTTCCGGAAAACCCGTTGTGTTTGACATTGAAAAGATGCCTCACTTGCTTGTTGCCGGAACTACCGGTTCGGGTAAATCGGTTTGTATAAACACGATTATTATGAGTATATTGTACAGAGCGAGACCCGACGAGGTTAAACTTGTGCTTATCGACCCCAAGAAGGTTGAATTTAACGTATACAAAGATATTCCGCACTTGTCTTGCAAGATTGTAAGCGATCCTAAAAGAGCGGCAGGTGTGCTTAACTCCGTTGTAAACGAAATGGAGAAACGTTTTGAACTTATCGAGGAAGTCGGTGTGCGTAACATTACTGGTTACAACGACGTGACAAAGAATGACCCCGATAAGCCGTATATGCCGAGAATGGTTATTATAATAGACGAGTTGGCGGATCTTATGATGACTGCCCCCGATGAGGTTGAAACCGCTATTTGTCGTATCGCACAGAAAGCCAGAGCGGCAGGTATCCATCTGATTCTCGGTACGCAGAGACCGTCGGTTGACGTAATTACGGGACTTATTAAAGCAAATATTCCGTCAAGAATTGCATTTACGGTAACGTCAAGCGTGGATTCTAGAACGATTATAGACGTCGGAGGGGCGGAAAAACTTATCGGTATGGGAGATATGCTTTTTGCTCCCGTGGGTGCGTCAAAGCCCAGACGTGTGCAGGGAGCGTTTGTAAGCGATGGCGAAGTTGAAAATATAGTCGACTTTATAAGAAGCAACAACGACCCCGTTCGTTATGATTCCGAATTTGAAAAATCCATTGATGAAGAAACAGCAAAGTGCGGTAATCAGGCCGCCGGCAAGAAGGGCGACGGAGAGTCGAGAGTTTCTTCCGGGGACGAAGACCCGAAACTTTACGATGCTGTTGATATTGCAATAGAAATGGGAAAAATTTCCACATCTCTTTTGCAAAGAAAACTTGAAATCGGATACGGTCGTGCGGCAAAGATAATTGACAGAATGGAAGAACTCGGATACGTCGGTCCCGCTGACGGAAACAAGCCGAGAAAAATACTTGTAACTCCTCAGGACATAGCCGAAAAAAAGATTAACGACAACAATGACGGCGGAATTTTCGATTGATTCGAAGTCTGACGAAAGCAAAGCGACGTCTTTTGCATTATCGGTTAATTTACTACAACACAGCGGAGGTTACGTATGTATCCATACGAAATAATTTTCGGTCTTGACCTTTACTCGATTTTGATGTGTGTCGGAATATTTGTCTGCATAATGGTTTTTTATAAACTTGCGGACATAGTACACATATCTTGGAAATTGCAAAGGTTATGCTATATTACGGCGGTTTTCGCCATAACGCTGGGATACGGATCCGCCGTGTTGTTTCAGGCGTTTTACAACATTGAAAAAAACGGCGGATTTGTGATTGATTCCAATACGGGAGCGACGTTTTACGGCGGTCTTATCGGCGGAGCGGGCGTGTTTTTACTTATATATTTTGTCGCAGGTCACTTTATGTTTTCCGACGGATATCACAAGAGAAACTTTTTCAAAATGGCAAACTGTGCAGCCACTTCAATTGCAATAGCACATTCGATAGGCAGAGTGGGGTGTCTGATGGCGGGTTGTTGTCACGGAGCCGAGACCAACGCTTGGTACGGCATTGTTATGAACGGCAAAAAATACGTTCCCGTGCAACTGTTTGAGGCGATATTTTTGACGTGTCTTTTTGTGTGGCTTACGTGGCGTGTCATAAAGGGAAAATCATTTAATTTACCGCTTTATATGATTTGCTACGGCGTATGGAGATTTTTTATCGAATACGCAAGGGGCGATTACAGAGGAATCACTGTGGTAAGTTTTGTATCCCCTTCGCAACTTGTGGCGATTATATTTGTTATAGGCGGAGTCGCACTTCTTCTTTTTGAAGCGTCATACGAGCGAAAGCACAAAGAAAGTTCGGTGAATGACGGCGATGCGGAAAATGCAAGCGGAGAGGTGAAAGACTGATTTGAAGAAAAGATATGTTTGTACAAGTATCGTCACCGTTGCGATAATTTTGCTGGTCGTTTACGAGATACTCGGCACAGAGCGACTCGGAATTAAAATCAGCGAAGAAAACGCCGTGTTCTTTGATATGATATTTACAAGAGGAGTCGGCGGAATTGCTTGCACAACGCTTTTGGCTTATCTCGGATACAGCGTACTTAATCCTTTCAAAAAGCCGTTTTTAAAGCCCGTGATTGTATGTGTTCCGGCGTTTGTCGTAGCGATAAACAATTTTCATTTTTATACGTTTTTTACAGGAAACGAAAAAATTTCAGGTGACGTTTATCAAATTATTTTGTTGGCATTTGAATGTTTATGCGTCGGAATTTTTGAGGAAATGACGTTCAGGGGAGTTGTATTTCTCAGTATACTCGAACGAAAAAGAAAAAACACGAAAGATTTGATTTTCTCGATAATGGTTTCGTCGGCAATATTCGGCGGAATACACGCAGTGAATTTCTTATACTCTTCACCCGTGGCTGTTATACAGCAAATAGGATATTCGTTCCTTATCGGTGCGATGTGTTCGGTGATACTGATAAAAACGTCAAATATTTGGATATGTGTTCTTACACATGCCGTATTTAATTTCTGCGGTGCGTTAATTCCACGGCTCGGAGAGGGCTTTGTGTGGGACGTACCGACGGTGGTTACAACGGTACTTATAGCGGTTGTGGCAACGGTATATTTCGTGATTGTTACATGGTGTACGTCGCCTGACGAAGTTGACACGATATTTGAATCTGAGTCCGAAAAAACAAAATAATGCCTTGAAGCACAAGGCGATTTTAAACAAGTAAAAAATAAAATTATATAAAATCTATGGAGGTACTTATTGATGAGAGGTATAGATACTGCACTCAGCAAATTAAGACACGAAATTTTTAAGGAGGTTGCGAAAGTTGCTTACGAGTCCGATGAGGAAACGTTAAGAAGCGATCTCGAAGCCATTCCTTACACAATAACACCCGATGACAAACCGAAATACAGAGAAAGTATTTACCGTGAAAGAGCGATTGCGTCCGAACGTGTAAGACTTGCCATGGGCATGTCTTTGCGTCCCGAAGACAAGCCCGTTCACGCAACAAGCGGTCTTTCCAAGAGTAATATAAGCGATAAATACTACGAGCCTCCGCTTATGCAGGTTATTCCTTCTGCGTGCGAGGCATGCGAGGACAACGTTTACGTTGTTACAGACCAGTGTCGTGGTTGCGTGGCACATCCTTGTGAGAGTGTTTGTCCCAAGGGAGCGATTTCGATTGTCAACGGTAAATCCGTTATCGACAAAACAAAATGTATCAAATGCGGAAAGTGTAAAGATGCATGTCCTTATGACGCTATTGCACACAAGGTTCGTCCCTGTGCTCAGGCTTGCGGAATTAAGGCTATAAAGAGCGACAGTTTCGGTCGTGCGAAAATAGACAATGATACGTGTGTGGGTTGCGGTCAGTGTATGGTTGCTTGTCCTTTCGGAGCGATTGCCGACAAGTCGCAGATATTCCAACTTATACATTCGATTCGTCAAGGCGACTACGTTGTTGCCGCAGTTGCCCCCGCAATTGCAGGACAGTTTGGTCCCGACGTGGGACTTGCTCAGATAAAGGGCGGACTTTTGCAACTCGGATTTAAAGAAATGCACGAAGTTGCCATTGGTGCTGACGTTGGTGCCGCAACAGAGGCTCACCACTATGCGGAAGAAGTGGCAACGGGTAATCTGCCGTTCCTTCTTACGTCTTGCTGTCCTGCATGGGCAATGCTTGCGAAAAAACAATTCCCCGTAATGATAGACAAGGTTTCAAGTGCATTGACACCTATGGTTGCCACTGCACGAAGCATAAAGAAGAAAAATCCCAACGCAAGAGTTGTATTTATCGGTCCTTGTGCCGCTAAAAAACTTGAAGCAAGCAGACAGTCTGTACGAAGTGACGTCGATTTTGTTATTACCTTTGAAGAACTTGCGGGTATGTTTGCCGCAAAAGAAGTTGACTTCTCGAACTTTGAGGGAGATACGTTCGAACCCGAGGCAAGTGCGGCGGGAAGAGGATATGCATATGCAGGCGGTGTAACGGAAGCGATTTCTCAGTGTATTGCCGAATATTACCCCGATGTAGATCTCAAAATAGAGCATGCAGACGGACTCAACGAATGTAAAAAGATGCTGATGCTTGCAAAGGCAGGCAAAAAGAACGGTTGCCTTATTGAGGGTATGGGATGTCCCGGCGGTTGCGTTGCCGGTGCCGGAACTTGTCTGACTGTTCCGAAAGCCACCGAATCCGTAAAGAAACTTGTAAATTCAACCGAAAAGAAGTTGCCCGAAAAGGAACTTTGCGAGATAGAATTGCCGTAATTTACGGGAACTTCGGCATTTCACATTTTACTTTGAAAGGAATGGATTACAGATGTACTGTACAAAAAAGATTACCGATTCATTAACGTGGATCGGCGGAAACGACCGCAGACTTGCAATGTTTGAGGGTGTATATTCGGTACCGTCAGGTGTGTCGTACAACTCTTACGTTTTGCTTGATGAAAAAATCGCCGTATTCGACACGGTGGACCGTGCGGTATCCGATTTGTATTTTGAAAATCTTGCACACGTCCTCTCGGGCAGGTTGCCCGACTATCTTGTAATTCACCATATGGAACCCGACCATTCTGCGTGTGTTAATGAATTTATTTTGCGTTATCCCGGTGTGAAAATCGTGTGCAATGCGAAAATAAAGACGATGCTTTCACAGTTTTTCGGAAATGATTTCAAACCTGATACTATGATTGTCAATGAGGGCGACGTGTTGTCCCTCGGGCAGCACAGCCTTACGTTTGTCAATGCACCTATGGTACATTGGCCCGAAGTTATGACGTCTTACGAAACAACGGAAAAAATTCTCTTTACAGCAGATGCTTTCGGTCATTTCGGCTCTCTCAACGGTGCGATTTTTGCAGATGAAGTGGATTTTATGAGAGACTATATGGATGAGGCAAGAAGATATTACACCAACATTGTCGGCAAATACGGTGTGTCGGTTCAAAATTTACTCAAAAAGGTTTCTGCATTAGACATAAAATACGTATGTCCTCTCCACGGATTTGTTTGGAGATCGGATTTTGATAAATTTGTCGAAAAGTACAAGTTATGGAGTTCATACACAGCCGAAGATACCGGTGTTGTTATCGCTTATGCGTCAATTTACGGTAATACCGAAAATGCGGCTGAAATATTGTCGTCTTGCCTGCGTGAGCGTGGCATAAAGACTGTTATGTTTGATACGTCTGTGACGCCTGCGTCAAATATTATATCGGAAATTTTCAAGTACAGTCATCTTGTACTTGCATCTCCGACGTACAACACGGGAATTTTCGTTACGATGGAAACGTTGGTACACGATATTGTCGCTCACGGCATTCAAAACAAAACTATTGGATTTATACAAAACGGTTCTTGGGCTCCGACGGCAACCGCTCATATGAGAAAGTTAACAGAAACGCTCAGAGGTACTGCATTTCTCGAAAATACCGTTGACATAAGATCGGCGGTCAACGAGGACACCAGGCAGGCTATAATCGCTATGGCTGACGAGATTTCAGGCGGAATTAAAAACAGATAAAATTCAACACAATCAAAAACACAAGGATATTTGGGTTTAAATTCAAATTTTCCTTGTGTTTTTTTATTTTTGTCGTTCTTAAAGTTACTTTTTATAAATATAATTTTTTACGGGGAGGGCTTCCGGTATGATTATAAAAAATTCAGTCAAAACCGTCGGATCGCTTCCGAATACACTTGACGATTTTTTGCCGTTTGTATTGTCAAGGGAGATATCCGAACTCAAACTTTCGGTCAAAATAGAGGAGATACGCATAAGACGCAACAGGCGTGCGTCGATAATTTTACCGTCCGGAAATATTATGTTAAATTACGTTGCCAACCAAAGTGATATTAACGAGATAATGACTCGCATGTGCAAAGGTGCGTTATATGCTTACAGTGATACGATAAATCAAGGGTATATATCGCTTCCGGATGGGATAAGGGTCGGAGTCGGAGGAAGAGCGACTTGCGAGTGTGACAGGATAATAGGAGTTTACGATATAAGTTCTCTGTGCATACGCATTCCTCACAGACAAAAGCAGGTCGGAGCAGAGATATGCGAATTACTTCAACAATTTAACTATACGAAAGGCGTGCTTATATATGCTCCCCCGGGAGTCGGAAAAACCACGCTTTTACGTGGTTGTGTAGGTATACTTGCAGGCGGTGAGTCGCCGATGCGGACAGTTGTTATCGACACAAGAGGAGAACTCGGATTTTCTCTTGACGGAGAGGAATTGTGTGTTGACGTGCTTTCCGGTTATCCGAGGCGGACCGGTATAGAGATAGCCACAAGATGTTTAAATGCACAGGTGATAGTTTGCGATGAAATCGGAGATTATGATGAGGCGATATCGCTTACGTCGTGTCAAAATTGCGGTGTTCCTTTACTTGCCACGGCACATGCTGGGTCGGTGGAAGAACTTATTTGCAGAACCGGTATAAGGCTACTTCATGAGGCTCACGTGTTCGGTGCGTACGTGGGAATTACAAGATCGCTTCGTGGTGGATTTACTTATGACATTGCCATGAGGTAGTTCGCTCGGGTTTTAGAGTGTGCGGAGGTGTGATATATGATTAAACTTTTCGGCAGTTTAATGCTTGCAATAACGGGAGTTGTGCTTGCGGTATCTGTATGTCGTTTTGAGCAGAAAAAACTCAAAGTGCTTGACGGTTTTATCGCCCTGTTGTTTTACATAAAAGGTCAGGTTGACTGCTATAATTTACCTTTATGCGATATTTTATCTTCGTCTTCCGAAAAATTTGAAATTCTCGGACGTTGTGAGAAAAATATCGACGGCATGCTTGCACGCAACCGCATATATCTCGGAGAAGAGTCATACAGGTTACTTGAACGTTTTTTCGATGAGTTCGGAAGCACATACAGGGAAGAACAACTAAAACGCACGGATTACTACATAGAGGCTTTAAGTGAGGAGCGACGCATATTATTTGACGATTTGCCTGCAAGGACAAGAGTGGGCGGTGCGTTATGTATTTGTTCTGTTATAGGAATTCTTATCATTTTGTGGTGAACGCTCACATTTATTTTATGATTATTGAAAGGCAAGGGACGTATTTTGGATATTGGAATGATACTTAAAGTTGCCGGGGTGGGCATTCTTGTGTCGGTGGCATCGCAGATACTTACAAAGTCGGGCAGGGACGAGCAGGCAATGCTGGTTACCGTGGCGGGGATAATAGTTGTTTTGATAATGCTCATTCAGAAGATAGACGAACTGTTCGGACTTGTGATGTCGGTATTCGGTTTCTGATGGAAAGTATATTTAAAATATTCGGAGTTGTTATGCTTTGTGCAAGTGCAAGCGTTGCAATGGGAAGTTACGGCAAAGATTTTAAAAGTACAATTAAGGTTGCGGGAGGGATACTGCTTGCCGCAATGACGCTGATGCTTGCTTCTCCGCTTTTTGAGTTGGTAGCGGGGATGTCGGAGAAAAGTTATTTAAATACATATTTCGGTATACTTATAAAGGCGGTCGGAATTTCTTTTTTGACTTACGTATTATCGTCGGTATGTCGTGACTGCGGAGAGACGAGCATTGCCGGATATGCGGAATTTGCAGGCAAGGTGGAAATTCTGATAATCGCAATTCCGCTCATAGAGGATATTCTCGAAATTGCAGAGGAACTTGTTGAAAAAATATGATTGGTAAAAGAAAAATTATAATCGGTATATTTATTTTTCTCATTGTTTTTTGGGGTTTTGGCGTGATTGTGTCGGCGGAGGATTTTGTGCCTGACGGATATGAAGATTTTTTGGAATCTTTGCCCGATTCGACGGCGGACAAACTTCCGAGCGACATAAAGTCAGACAACGTATCCGATATTGCAGACGCCGTGTCGGAAATGACAGGTATAGAATATATTTTATCTGCACTTATATCAAGTTTCGGCGACGGAATTGTACAAGTTATCCCTCACGTATCGGTACTTATGGGAATTATAGTGTTATCTGCCTTATATTCGCTTATATGCACGCATATATTTCCGTCGGGAGCGAGCGTTCTTGATTTATGTTCACGTTTTGCCGTTTTTGCCGTAATAGGTGGGATTGCGGTTACGATTCTTGACGACGTGCGTGAATTTTTTTCCGCTTTACATATTACGATAGGAGCGTTTATACCGTTGTCAACCGCTTTATATACCATGGGTGGAAATGTCGGAACTGCGGTAAAAAACGTTACGGGGCTGTCGGTAACGTTAGGAATTACGGAGGTGATTTCAAGCATAATTGTAGTACCGCTTTTTTGTTTTTGCCTCGCAACGAGTTTGATATCCGTTTCATTTGGAGATTTCGGTGGAGTTTCATTCGGTACAACCGTAAAGAAAATATTTATGACGATTTTAGGCGTTATAGTGGCGGTTTTGAGTTTGTCATTGTCGTCGCAAACAATTATTTCGGCAAAGGCGGACACGCTTGCAATGAAAGGTGCGAAAGTGTTTTTGGGTTCGATACCCATATCCGGCGGAGCGGTGTCGTCCGGACTTGGAACAATTGCATCAAGTATAAGTCTTATACGTGGAAGCGTAGGTATAGGCGGAATTATAATTATTTGTTTGCTACTGTTGCCGACTTTGATTGAAATATGGCTTATGAAGATTATCTATTCGGTTATGAGCGGTTTTTGTTCTATGCTGGGAGTATCTTCGGGATGTCAAAAACTTTTGTCGGATATATCGGAATTATACGGAATACTTGAAGGCGTGGTTATTATGTGTTCATCCGTTTTTATCGTTTCAATGGCTGTTTTGTGTTCGGTTGCACCTGCGATTGCGTAAAATATTGCAATGACTCGTATGAAATGTGAGAATAAGATACGAAAATGAAAGAATATCTAATGAGTCTTATAATTTGTTCGATTTTTGCCTCCGTTGTTTGTGCTTGCACACCGGATGACGGATTATCTAAAATCAGAAAATTTTTAGTCGGGCTGTGCATTATTTGCATAAGTTTAAAACCGTGCGTCGGAGTTATCGAATTTATAAAAGAGTTTGATATTAAACTTTATCTGTCTGAAATATCGGAGGAAAATCGGGACGAAGAATGGAAAAATTATCTTGAAAATTACGGAGAGAAAAGCGTTAAAACCTATATAGAATATGAACTTCGTGAAACATTTGGAGTTTCTGCAACAGAGATAAGCGTAAATTTTCGCAATGATGGAGATGACTTCGGTGTTGATGGAAATGAGGGTGGTGAGGAGAACATGGCTGTGAAGAAGGTTTATATTTTACTTGACAAGAGTGCGGTATTTAAGGATACTGCGAAGATACAGACATATTTTGAAAAGGTTTTTGATTGCGACGTTATTGTTGCAATTGATTGAACTCTGCACAAAAAAAGATTAAATTATACTTGAAAATTGGTTGATTATACTGAAAAAGGGCTGATTTTAATTGAAAACGGAGGGAAAATGAGGACGGGAGAGGAGATTTCAGGGGCGGTAAAGCATATGAAAAAAAGCGGTGCGTTGTGGGTGGTTATATGTGCTTTTGCCGTAGGAATTATAGCATTGATAATAGGAAGTTGTCTCGGAAATGAGGAAAAAAAGGGTTCCGAGAGGGTGGCGGAAGGGTCAAAAGAGGGCTTTGAGGAGTACAAAAGAGGTCTGGAAGAGGGAATTATGCGTGCTTGCGAGAAAGTGACGGGCGTGGGAGACGTTTTTGTGATTTTGGATTTCAAATCTTCGGGCGAGACTATATACGCAACGAACTCGAACACAAGTTCTGACGGAGGCAAGCGGGAGGAGTACGTTATCGTCGGAAGCGGATCAAATGCGGAGGCGTTATATTTAGGTGAAAAGTTACCGCAACTTTCGGGCATAGGAATAGTGTGTTACGGTGGTAGTATAAGTGCCGGGCAAAAGAATGAAATTGCGTCGCTTTTGTCTTCCGCTTACGGTTTACCTCTTACGAGAATTTACGTGATTTGATTTTTCGGCTTGTGTATTCTACTGTCAAAAACGGGTGGTAAAATATTTTCGCATATAAAAACAGGGAGTTTTGTTGAGACGCCTGTTCCGATTTTTGCGGATTATATTTTTGCAATGCAATTATTTTTATCTAAAAAGCGGAATAAGCGAGGGGTGGGGCAAATATAATATAGCAAGCAAAAGAACGGGAGGCAGACGACCGTTAAAACTAATTTTTCGGGAGGAAAACACAATGGCATTTAAAGACGGAATGGACTCGGTTAAGAATTTTTTTCAAAAAATCGGCAAGAAAAATCTTGTCATAATAGGTGCGGTTGCACTTATCGGAGTGGCGGTATTTGCTAATTGGATGATATTCAGAGACAACGACGACGGATATAACTACGGTGGCGGAGACGGTATGGTCGGAGGTATTTTGGACAACACGAAAGACCCGACTTCGGGAGAGGAAAGTACGGAGGCGGACACTTCGTCATCAACTTCCGAAAGTTATTTTTCTTCCGTTCAGGTTAGTCGCCAGAGAGCGAGAGACGAGGCTTTGGAGGTTCTTCAAGCGGTGATTGACAACGTGAATGCAACGGAAGAGGTTAAAAACGAAGCGGCCTCCGAAATTGCGAAAATATCGCTTCAAATGCAACAGGAATCCAACATAGAGACGATACTTGTATCAAAAGGATTTGAAAAATGCGTTGCCGTACTTAACGGGGACTCTGCAAACATTGTGGTCAAGTGCGACGGAAAACTCAGCACGGCACAACTTGCACAGATAAATGCGGTGGTTTACGAGCAGGCGTCAATTGAACCTGTAAACGTGTCGATAGTTGTCAAGGCATAATACAAGAAAATGTGAGTTCGCTTTACGGGGACTCACATTTCTTTGCTTTCGAAAAACCACCGTACAAGTGTGCGGTTTCCGCACGGGTTTTTGCATTTGAGCAATTCCGCCATAGCGGTAGGCTTACGTGGGTCGGCAAAACTGACGAGGGGTGTTTGAAGGTGTTTTTACAATCCCTCCGTCACGCTCTGCGTGACACCTCCCTTTACACAAGGGAGGGCAGATTATAATAACAAGTGCAACACCCAAAAAAGTATAGACAATGTTCTCGCC
>CAZGJC010000019.1:0-33370 GCA_964526505.1 uncultured Clostridium sp. | reverse complement strand
GAGAACAGCATTCGGGATTCGAACTTTCACCAAACCGACAAGCGGTTTGGTATGGGAGTTCTCTTGACACAGACGGGATAAAACAAAAAAGCGTTCTCGTGGAGAACGCTTTTTTGTTTTATGGCACGCCGTAAGGGATTCGAACCCCCGACCTTTTGGTTCGTAGCCAAACACTCTATCCAGCTGAGCTAACGGCGCATGCTTGCCACTACCCAACTATTATATCACAAAAATTTATTTTGTCAAGTGAAATTGCAAAAAAAATCTTATAAATTTAAAAATTTGCGTCAACACCGCACAATGACGGTGAAAGTTGACGCAAATAATATTTTATTGTTGACACAAATAGTCTCTATTATTGACACAGATAGTATTTATTTATGATATAACTTTTTCGTGTTGTAATTAGGCGAACAAGTCAGCCTCAAACCGAGTTTTCTGTAAACGTCTCTGTCTACGTCAGAAACTATAACCGATGTATGTGCCTCGCAATTGTGTAATTTCGGCAACTGTGCCATAGCTCTCGTCGCTACGGGATCATTAGTCGCTGCAATTGCCAATGCCAGAAGAATTTCATCTGCGTGAAGTCTCGGATTGTGATTTCCCAAATTTTCGATTTTCAACCTCTGCACGGGTTCTATTATTTCAAGTGGCAGCAAAAGATGTGCGTCGTCGATTCCGCCGAGCATTTTCAGAGCGTTAAGTAATGCCGCCGCACTTGAACCCATCAGTTTCGACGTCTTACCCGTCACAATATCACCGTTCGGCAGTTCAATAGCAGTTGCGGGTGCAGAAGTAGCCTCTGCCTTTTTTTCGGCTTCAACGGCGACCTTGCGAAAAGTGGCATCAATACCGACTTGGTTCATTATAATCTCCGCTTTGTACACCTCATCGCCGTCTGAGAGACCATTTCTCTTCCTGCAAAGTACCTCGTAGTACCTTCTCACGACCTCATTTTTACACGCATCGGCGACCGCTTCCTCGTCAAAAATGCAATATCCTGCCATATTTACACCCATATCTGTCGGCGATTTATATGGACATTCACCATATATTTTATCAAAAATCGCTTTAAGTACGGGGAAAATCTCAATATCTCTGTTATAGTTTACCGCCGTCTCCCCCGTCGCCGCAAGATGATAATGGTCAATCATATTCACGTCTTTCAAATCAAGCGTCGCCGCTTCATAAGCAATATTTACAGGATGATTTAACGGCAAATTCCAAACAGGAAAAGTCTCGAATTTCGCATATCCCGCCTGGATTCCACGCTTGCTGTCGTGGTAAAGTTGAGACAAGCAAGTAGCCATTTTTCCGCTTCCTGGTCCGGGTGCCGTAACAATCACAAGCGGTTTGGTAGTCTGAACGTAATCGTTTGCACCGTATCCGTCGTCACTCACAATTTTCGTGATGTTAGACGGATAACCCTCAATCGGATAATGTTTATATGCTTTAATCCCGAGATTTTCAAGCCGTTTTATAAATGCGTCCGCACTCGGCTGACCGGTATATTGAGTAATAACAACTCCGCAAACGGAAATTTCCGCCTCGTTAAAAGCGTCAATCAATCGCAACGTGTCCACGTCGTACGTTATGCCAAGGTCTCCTCTTGTTTTGTTTTGCTCTATCGCAGATGCAGACACAACAATTATCGTCTCTGCATTTTCTTTTAATTTGAGAAGCATTTTAATCTTGCTGTCCGGGCAAAATCCCGGCAATACACGTGATGCGTGATAATCATCAAAAAGTTTTCCGCCAAATTCAAGATAAAGTTTTCCGCCGAATTCCGAAATACGTTCCTTGATTTTTTCCGATTGCAAACGCATATATTTATCGCTGTCAAAGCCTATTTTATACATTTTATCCCCCTGCGAGTTTCATCCAACGTTAGTTAACCGATTTTAACAACTCGCTGTTGTTTTATATATTTTAAGTTGATTTTGAGTTGCTGTCAATGGTGAAAAAGTCTCATTCCCGTGAACGCCATCGTCATGCCGTATTTGTTACACGTTTCGATTACTTGATCATCACGTACAGATCCGCCCGGCTGTGCAATATAAGCAACACCGCTTCTCTTTGCACGGTCTATGTTATCTCCAAACGGAAAAAACGCATCGGATGCAAGAGCAACTCCGCCGATATTTGCAAGATATTCCCTCTTTTCCTCTCGTGTGAGTTCTTCGGGTTGCGAAGTAAAATAATTTTGCCAAACGTCATCGCCAATCACGTCTTCCGATTGTTCGGAAATGTAAACATCAATACAATTATCCCTATCCGGTCTTCCCAGTGTAGGCAAGAACGGCAAATTCAGCACTTTCGTATGTTGACGCAAATGCCAAATGTCCGCCTTATTCCCGGCAAGCCTCGTGCAGTGAATTCTCGACTGCTGACCCGCACCGACGCCTATTGTTTGTCCCCCGACTGCGTAGCACACCGAGTTTGACTGCGTATATTTAAGCGTTATAAGTGCAATTGTGAGGTCAATTTTAGCACTTTGAGGCATCTCCTTATTATCGGTTACAATGTTTTCAAGCAAAGCGGTATTTATCTTAAAATCATTACGTTTCTGCTCAAAAGTAACCCCGTAAACCTGTTTTTTTTCGATTTCACTTGGGGTATAATTCTCGTCAATCTGAACTACGTTATAATTGCCCTTTCTCTTGCTTTTGAGTATTTCAAGTGCATCATCGGTATATCCCGGAGCAATTATTCCGTCCGACACTTCTCTTTTTATTATCAGTGCCGTGGTCTTATCGCAGACATCGGAAAGTGCAATCCAATCTCCGAAAGACGACATTCTATCAGTTCCTCTTGCTCTTGCGTATGCCGTGGCGATAGGTGAGCGGTCAAGCCCTTCTATGTCATCAACAAAACAAGCACGTTTCAGTTCATCCGCCATGGGAAGACCGACAGCGGCAGACGTTGGGCTTACATGTTTAAACGAAGTTGCGGCACAAAGGCCCGTCGCATCTTTTATTTCTTTTACAAGTTGATAAGAGTTGAACGCATCAAGGAAATTTATATATCCCGGCTTTCCGCAAAGCACCTTTATCGGCAAGTCGGAACCGTTCTCCATATAGATTCTTGCAGGCTTTTGATTTGGATTGCAACCGTATTTCAGTTCAAATTGATTCATTTTTTCCCTCCGCTTTATTTTGAATATTTATTTATAATTCTCGACTCTTTTTTGCCATTGTCAAGGTTGATATATCTAACGTAAAGGGATATTTTGTTATCAAAATTGAGATTTTCCCATATTTCCGAAGTCAATTCATCAATGTCGTTCGGAATTGACACCCTTTTCGGTTCTCCGCAAAACGTCGGAACAGGATTTCCGTCGCATTGGTAAGTATGAATAAAGTGTCCGAGTCCCGGAAGAGTCTCATAAGAATATGTATATCTGTTGCAAGCACTGCCATTTTGATCAGCGGATTTCAAAATACTCATTTTATATGAAAAATCTTTGTTCGTTATATCAATTATACCGCTAATCCTCGGTGTAAAATTAGGTGCATCAGGTTCAAAGCATCTCGTCTCCAACGCTTCTTCAAATGTTTTTCCATCTTTCAGAAAATCAAAGATTGTGTCTGTTTGGTCGCCATTTGTAACAATAATTTTATTATCTATATTTCTGATGGGTGAATATATTATGAGCGACGGATCTTCAACTTTTTCGTAGTCGTACGGATAAATAGTAACATCACCGTTACTTTGTTCAATAAACGTACGATTCCTGCTGTTTCGGCTTCTTCCCATTATAAAATAAGCAAAAACGGCATTTTGCGAATCCTGTGTTTTTCCTATAACGATGCCCCTGCCAACGTAAGAGTTACCGAAAATGCATTCTTTGACGCTTTTAATCTCATAAACACCCATTTTATTTCCTCTCAAAATAATTTTGCGTTTTGTGTCCTATGCGAACACAAAACGCATTTTCCCGCATTTTCCACGGACAAATTTTGTTATTTGGTCGCATCTGCCGAACAAATAATATTAAATAGTTAAAAGTTTTTTTTAATTCTGCAAAAACGAAATCAATTTAGGCAAGAAAATTGCAAGTACAACCACGGCGACAACAAGCAACAGTACCACCGTCAGGACCCCGATAAGATTTGCACCCTTGTCGGAGAATTTCGCCCGTGCCTCGTCCACTTTTTCCTGTGGAATATAAAACTTTGCCGTGTCAATATCCGGCTTATGTTTTTTTCTCTCGGTTTTTCCCGAGTCTTGTAAGCACTCGCCATCAGTTTGTACATCATCTCGCTCGACGCACACAACCCATCTTCCGAAATTGCTTCCGTGCTTCAAGCACCATCTTACTCCGAGTTTGTCATCAAAACCCAATTCGTAAAGAGTTTTTGCACTATCGGGAGTGGTGGATTCGGAACATATAAGTTTGCGAATAAAACCGCCGAGATATTTTTTATCGTAAATTGTCCAAAGCGAAGCAATGACAAATCCGACAAAGAATGCGACAATTATCCCCATTACAGAAATAGAATCGTCACCAAACAGATCAAGCGTTTTAGACAGCGTCAAACCCATATTTCCATTGCATATAAGCACGGGCAGGTTTAAAATGCAGTTCATAAAATCAACCATTTCTTTGGTAATATTTGGAAATTATTTTTTGATTACATCCGTTCCGACGAATTTTCTGAGAACCTCCGGAACAGTTACGCTTCCATCAGCATTTTGGTTTTGTTCAACAAGTGCAGGAAGAATTCTCGACGTTGCAAGTCCGGAGCCGTTAAGTGTATGAACGTAGTCAATTTTTCCGTCCGCACGACGATAACGAATCATACCTCTGCGTGCTTGATAATCACGTGCGTTTGACACAGAACTGACTTCCTTATATCCGTTCATAGACGGGATATTTATTTCTATATCGTATGTTCTTGCCATGGACGCAGAGCAATCTTCCGCCGCAAGTTTAACGGTGCGGAAGTGGAATCCGAGACCCTTAACAAGATTTTCCGCCTTGGTCACAAGTTCTTCAAATGCCTCATCAGACTTTTCAGGCGTTGTATACTGGAACATTTCTACTTTGTTGAATTGGTGACCTCTTACCATTCCACGCTCGTCAGAACGATAAGAACCTGCTTCTCTTCGGAAGCAAGGAGTGTAACTCACAAGTTTCTTGGGAAGATCAGCCTCCGTGAGAATTTCCCCTCTGTAAAGCGAAGCAAGTGCCGCTTCTGCCGTAGGAAGCATATATCTAACACGATTGTCTGTCGGATTTTCGATTTTGTAAACCTCATCGGCAAATTTTGGGAATTGACCCGCTGTAACTCCGCATTCATATTCGAGCATATGCGGAGGAAGAATGAGTTCGTATCCATCAGACAGGTGTGTTTCGATAAAGTAATTAAGAAGTGCCCATTCAAGACGAGAGCCCATGCCACGATAGATCCAAAATCCGGATCCGGATAGTTTTGTTCCTCTTTCGTAGTCAATAAGTCCCAAATCAGTGCAAAGTTCTACATGATTTTTTGGTTCAAAATCAAATTTATGCGGTTCTCCGAAATATCTGATGGGTTCATTGTTTTCCTTTCCTCCTGCTTTCAAATCGGGATCGGGGAGGTTGGGAAGCCCGAGCATCCAAGACGAAAGTTCCATTTCAACCGTTTTAAGTATTTCGTCATTTTCTTTTGCTTTTGCAGAAAGAGCCTTGGATTTTGCAAATATTTCGGACGGATCCTTGCCTTCTTTCTTATATTGAGGTATAGACTTTGTAAGCCTATTTTGTTCCGCTTTAAGAGATTCGGTCTCTGTAATGAGCGATCTGCGACGTGCATCAAGTTCAAGAATTTTTTCAATGTCTTCCTTTGCATCTTTGCCCTTTATTGCAAGACGAGCAACAACCTCATCGGGCTTTTCTTTTATATAATTGATATCAAGCATTTGTTTTTCTCCTTATTTTATATTACTTTTCGGAAAAGAATTTATCTCCACATACAAGCGTGAGAAGTTCAGTTAAATCATCATCGGAATCATACGACAGTTCAAGTGTTTTCTTTTTTGTGGAATTTATCTTAACACGTCTGCCGAGTGTTTCCATCGCTCTGTTTTCAAGCGAACGCATATACACACGCCTCTGTGCGTCGGGTTTTACAACAATTTCTTCTTCGTCTTTCGCTTCGAGCATTTTTTTGACAAGTTTTTCGGTTTCACGCACAGAATAGTTTCCGTCCGCGGTTTTTTGTGCTACCGAAATCATTTGTTCATCATTTTTTAGACTCAAAATAGCTCTTGCGTGTCCGGCAGATATCTTTCCATTGTTTAAAAGTTCAAGAACTTCGTCAGGCAAATCGAGAAGTCTGAGCATATTTGCGATAGCGGAACGGCTTCTTCCGACTTCTTTTGATACCTGTTCTTGTGTAAGTCCGAAGTTTTCAATGAGTGCATTATAGGCAAGTGCCTCTTCAACGGGATTTAGATTTTCTCTTTGAACATTTTCAACAAGCGATATTTGTGCTATTTTTAAGTCGTTACCGTCAACTATGATAACAGGAATATCCGTGAGTGCGGCCATTTTTGCCGCTCTCCAACGACGCTCACCGGCGATTATTTCATATGTTCCGGGGAAATTTTGGTTCTCTCTTACAATTATCGGTTGCAATACGCCATGTATAGCAATCGAGTCCGCCAAAAGTTGAAGGCTTTCTTCGTCGAAAGTTTTTCTGGGCTGGTCACTTCTCGGTTCTATATCGGATATTTTTAGCGTTTTTATCGAGTCCTTTTTTTCTTCTATAAAATTATCGTCCAGGATCGAGTAGAAATCCTTTCCGAGTCCTTTTTTTGCCATTTTTTCGTCCTCCTTATATTCTCGTTGCCAGTTCTTTCGCAACCGTCAAGTATTCAGACGCACCTTTTGAACGTTTATCGTGATAATAAACCGGCATTCCAAAACTTGGTGCTTCGGAAACCCTGACCCCACGTGAAATATTAGTTGAAAAGAGTTTGTCTTTATAGTGTTTTTTTAGTTCATTGATTACTTGGAGTGAAAGAAGAAGCCTTCCGTTATACATTGTAACCAAAATTCCGGTTATATTAAGCGTGGGATTAAAATTTTGTTTCACCTTGCCAATGGTTACGGCAAGTTGTGAAAGTCCTTCGAGTGCAAAAAACTCACACTGCATAGGGATTACCACACCGTCGCTTGCAACAAGTGCGTTGACCGTAAGCAGGCTTAACGACGGAGGGCAGTCAATAATAACGTAATCGTATTTATCCTTGATAGGTGCAAGTGCATTTTTCATGACACTTTCTGTATTTCCACTATCAGAATACAAGTTATATTCCGCCCCCGCAAGTGCTATGTTTGCGGGAATTATATCAAGATTTGTAAAATTCGTATGAAGTATTGCAGATTCCGCCGAAACACTGCCGTAAAGCACGTCGTTTATCGATGCTTTAAGCATTCTCTTTGATATTCCGACTCCACTCGTTGCGTTTCCTTGTGGGTCAAGATCTATAAGCAGGGTTTTGTGTCCCAAAATTCCAAGCGATGCCGATATATTTACAGCGGATGTAGTTTTTCCGACGCCACCTTTTTGGTTGGAAAAAGATATTATTTTTCCCAATTAAATATCCTCCCGATTTCAAATTTGTTTATTTAAATTATCATATTAATTGTACCACAACAACATATTTTTTTCAATAGTTTTTTAAAAGATTTTTCATTTATTTTTCGCCCCACAAGCAATATTGTTTCACGTGAAACATTTCGCTTCGTCGGCATTGTTTTCTCTCGTTCTCAGAGAGATTCACCCACAAACATTCGGGTTGCCCCCACACAAAACAAGGGTGCTTGGTGATTGTTTCACGTGAAACAATCACCACCTTGCCATCAAAAAAATGTTTCACGTGAAACATTCCAAATAAATTTAAGAGCCACGGGCGTAAAGCCCGTGGCTCTTGATTTTACAACGGTTTTTTAATTATCTGTGCGTATTTCCTTGGATATTTGGGGCTTGTTGGCTCAACCTTTTCGATTTTAAATATACATCTTTCGAGCGTTTCTTCACATCGATTCAAAACATATTCATTTGCTTCGACAAGTACACCGCTCGTGCAACTTATTGCAGTTAATGCCTCTTGGAGTTCTTCTTGTGCCTTGCTCGCTTTTAGCGGAACAAACATTCCGCCCACTTTCACCAACGGTATACAGAGTTCGCACAAAACGTTGAGTCGTGCAACCGCTCGACTCGTAGCATAGTCAAATTTTTCTCTGTTGTTTTGGACAAATTCTTCGGCACGTGCAGATATCGCCTCTATATTATCACAGTTGAGCTGTCGTGCGGTGCTTTTGACAAACGCTATTTTCTTGGCGGTGCTGTCGAGCGACGTGATTTTTAAGTCGGGGCGGAGTATTGCAAGAGGCAACGATGGAAATCCCGCACCACATCCAACATCTATAACGCTTTTATTATTTTGTATATACTCACACAATTTGGCACAATCGGCAAAGTGTTTATATATGATATCAGACTTATCGGTAATAGCGGTCAAGTTTGTTTTTTTATTCGCTTCGACCAGTATATTTGCCAATTGATAAAATTTTGTTGTCTTGTCGTCATCAAGAAGATTCGAAATGCCGTTTTCTTCAAAGCAAGCGTAAAGTTTTTTAGCAAATTCTTCAAAATTCATTTCAGATCCCTCATCTTATACCCAAATAGATAAGCAAAACAGATATATCGGCAGGATTAACTCCACTGATTGCCGATGCTTGACCGATTGTCAAGGGTTTAAACTTGTTCAACTTTTGAGCTGCCTCAATTCGCAATCCTTTTATTTTTGTGTAATCCGTTTCAGGCGACAGTGCTTTTTTGTCTAATTTCGAACGTTTTTCTATCTCAGCCAACTGTCTTTTTTCATACCCCGCGTATTTTATATCAGTTGATGCCGTGATCACAACAGAGCGTGGCAGAGCAGGGCGATCGGCATCCAGTTCTTCGATTTGGTCATAATCAAAATCCGGACGGCGTATCAAATCAGCCAAAGAAAGCCCTGATTTTGCCGGTTCTTTTCCTTTTTGAACAAGAAATTCCGTTGCTTTTTCCTTTGAGATATAAGTATTTTCAAGACGTACTTTCTCATCATCTATCATGCGTCTGCGATTGCAAAACGCATCATATTGAGCATCCGAGACAAGCCCTGCGTCTCTTCCCAACGGTGTCAAACGCATATCGGAATTATCCTGGCGTAAAAGCAATCTGTACTCCGACCGTGAAGTCATCATACGATATGGCTCATTTGTTCCCTTGGTTGTGAGATCATCTATCAACGTTCCAATATAACTTTCGGACCTATCGAGAATCATAGGCTGCTTGTTTTTCAGTTTGAGAACAGCGTTTATTCCGGCAACAAGACCTTGACCGGCAGCCTCCTCATATCCCGACGTGCCATTAAACTGCCCCGCACCGTAAAGACCCGATATCGACTTGAATTCGAGTGTCGGATAAAGTTGTGTGGGGTCGGCACAGTCGTATTCTATTGCGTATGCATAACGCATAATTTCGGCATTTTCAAATCCGGCAAGCGATTCAATCATCAAATGTTGAACATCTGTCGGAAGGGAAGTGGAAAAACCTTGAATATACATTTCCTCGTTATTGTCGCCCATGGGTTCCACAAACAGTTGGTGACGTTCCTTATCCGCAAAACGGACGAGTTTGTCTTCAATAGACGGGCAATATCTCGGACCCGTTCCGTGAATTTGACCCAAATACATTGCAGAACGACGTATATTTTCCCTTATTATACGATGCGTATTTTCATTCGTATAAACTATATAACACGGTATTTGTTCTCTGTTTTCAAGATATGTCTCCGTTGACGTCTGCCAAGAATAAGGAAGCGGATCACGTTCGCCATCCTGAACTTCAAGTGCAGAAAAATCTATACTGTCACGCTTTACACGTGCGGGTGTTCCGGTTTTAAACCGCATGAGTTTGATTCCGTTTTCGGCAAGTGACGCAGACAGACCGTTTGACGGCAACATTGCGTCAGGACCGGCAGAATAATTTACGTCTCCGACAAAAACACGTGAGTCAAGATATGTCCCGGCAGAAATTATCACCGCCTCGCACGACCAGACCTCGCCGAGTTTTGTCTTTACTCCGACGATTTTTTTGCCGTACGTTCCGTCACGTTCTTCTGTCAAAATATTTGTGATTTCTGCCTGAACAATATGCAAATTCTCCGTATTTTCAAGCGTATTCTTCATTATTTGCTGATATTTCTTTCTGTCAGCCTGAACTCTTTTCGAGTGTACAGCGGCACCTTTCCCGAGATTGAGCGTGCGAGACTGCAAGGTAACCTTATCCGCAGCCACGCCCATTTCTCCTCCGAGAGCATCTATCTCGTACACAAGATGTCCCTTTGCACTTCCGCCGATTGACGGGTTGCACGGCATATTTCCGATAGAATCAAGGGACATCGTAAATAAAACGGTATCCATTCCCATTCTTGCCGATGCAAGTGCGGCCTCAATTCCTGCGTGACCCGCTCCTATTACGGCAATTTGTGTTTTAAGTTCCATTTCTACTTCTCCAAACAAGACTGTTTTCAGTCTTCGACTTTTTCAAGATATGCTTTTTGAGCAGAAGTGAGTGTATCAATTCCGACTCCCAACGTTTTAAGTTTCATCGAGGCAACGGAACGATCAATTTCGGCAGGAACAGAGTAAAGTTTGTGTTCAAACGTCCCCTTGTTTTTGGCAAGATATTCAAGAGATCTTGCCTGGATCGCAAAACTCATATCCATAATTTCAGCAGGATGTCCGTTTCCTGCGGCAAGATTTACAAGTCTGCCCTCAGCCAAAAGATTGATTATTCTTCCGTCTGGCAAATAATATCCGTCTATATTTGGTTTTCTTCTGATAACCTTATCAGCCATATCCGAAAGTTGAACTTTGTTTATTTCAACGTCGAAATGACCGCTGTTTGCAAGCAAAACTCCGTCTTTCATAACCTCAAAATGTTCCTTGGTCAATACGTCGGAACATCCCGTGAGTGTCACGAACAAATCACCGATTTTCGCCGCCTCTTTCATCGGCATAACCGTAAATCCGTCCATAACCGCCTCAATTGCCTTTACCGGGT
Source organism: uncultured Clostridium sp. (assembly GCA_964526505.1). Lineage (GTDB taxonomy): Bacteria > Bacillota > Clostridia > Oscillospirales > CAG-272 > SVTX01. Next base: position 22,262 of record CAZGJC010000019.1, on the reverse strand, counting down.
CAATTTCGGTCACAACAACAATCGCACCCATGCCTTTTGCTCTCATCGCAAGGCCCTTGCCACACCAACCGTAACCGGCAACGACAACAACCTTTCCGGCAATCATAAGGTTTGTTGAATTCATTATCCCGTCAAGCGTTGATTGACCCGTGCCGTATCTGTTGTCAAACAAGTGTTTGCAGTCGGCATCATTTACGTCGATCATCGTATAGTCCAAAAGTCCTGCGGATTCTCTCGCACGAAGTCTGCAAATACCCGTTGTGGTTTCTTCGCAACCGCCGATAAGATTTTCTCCGAGACCGCGACATTCTCCGTGAAGAAGTCCGATAAAATCTCCGCCATCATCAATTATGAGGTCCGGCTTTGCCGAAAGTGTCGCTTTAAGGTCGGTAATATACTGTTCTTCGCTTGCTCCGTGATGTGCATTTACGATAAATCCCTCAAATGCCAAAGCGGCGGCTACGTCGTCCTGTGTGGAAAGGGGATTGCAACCGGTAACATATACCTCCGCACCACCGGTACGCAAAACCTTTGCAAGATTTGCGGTTTTTGCTTCAAGGTGTATGGACATCGAAATTTTCAATCCTTCAAACGGTTTTGTTTCCGAAAATTCTTTTTCTATTGCCGTAAGTAACGGCATATAAGAACGCACCCAATTGATTTTGTCTTTGCCCGACGGTGCAAGACTTATATCGTTTATGTTTGTCATTTTTTTCTCCTGATTTTTATATTTATAGAACAAATGTTCGTTTTTTGGACACAATCATCCATTTTTATTTTAGCAGATTATCACCTTTAAGTCAAGATATTTATCTATTGCATTCCGTTTTTTTATAAATTCATACAATACTCCTTTAAAATACACAAAAAACTCATAAAACTGCAACTGCAAGCAAATATACGTTCATTATGTGTTTACATTTTTAAGATATAATGTATATGAATTTTAAATTTTTGCACACATACCGCAAAAAATACGTGTTTACGGAGATCTGAAATGATAAAAATACAGCATCTTACAAAGTCCTATGGAGACAATTTTGCTCTTGATGACGTAAGTTTTGAAATACAGTCCAGCGAGACAGTCGGATTTTTGGGACCGAACGGTGCCGGAAAAAGTACAACGATGAATATTTTAACGGGATATCTGTCAGCCGACTCAGGTAACGTATCCGTATCCGGAATTGATATTTTGTCCGACCCGACAGGTGCGAAAAAACTTATAGGATACCTGCCGGAACAGCCTCCGCTGTACCCGGATATGACGGTTGACGAATATTTGAAATTCGTTTACGATCTCAAAGGTTGTACTTTGCCAAGAAATCCTCACCTTGCCGAGGTCTGTGAGGTGGCGAAAATATCCGACGTTCAAAAAAGACTTATTCGTAACCTTTCAAAAGGATATAAACAGCGTGTAGGCATTGCACAGGCAATTATAGGGAATCCGCCGGTCATAATTTTCGACGAACCCACAGTCGGTCTCGATCCCAAACAAATAATAGAAATACGAAGCCTCATAAGAACGCTCGGAAAAAATCATACCGTTATTCTTTCGACGCACATTCTCGGGGAAGTTCAAGCGGTTTGCGACAGAATAGTAATTATAAACAAGGGAAAAATAGTTGCCGACGAAAAAACCGAAAACATCACAAGGGTAGTGGAAAACAATCGCAGATTCAACGTGAAGATTTGCGGACCTCAAAAAGAGATTCTCACAACCATCAAATCTATACCGGGAGTGGCGTACGCCGAGGTCTTGACAGAACGTGACGGTGACGCTTATACCTATATGATTGAAAGCGAATTCGGCACCGACATACGCAAAAAACTCTTCTATACGCTTTCGGATAAAGGATGGGCTATAATAGGACTCGAAGCACTCGGAATGAGCCTTGAAGATATATTTATCACCGTCGTTGAAAAATCACAGGAATCATCCTCCGCACGTGCAAAATCCGCAATCAGACGTAACAGAACACGCACAAAAAACACGCTTGAAAGCCACACTGCGGAATTGCTCGTAGAGGAAGCGGAAAAGAAAAAAGAAAGCGAGAATTGAGGCGACGCCGAATAACACATCGTCAACTCGCTCACGAAAAAGAAAGGATATTTAAAATGCAAGCCATATACAAAAAGGAAATGCTGTCTTATTTTATAAATCCGCAAGGGTATATATTTTCGGGAATTTTCCTCTTGCTTTCGGCAATTGTCTGCACGTTTACAACACTGCAATCTCAAAGTTACGACACCTCTTCGTTTTTCACCGTAATGATATTCGTTTTGGCTGTACTTATCCCCGTTTTGACTATGCGTCTTTTTGCGGAAGAAAGAAAAATGAAAACCGAACAGTTACTCTTAACCTCTCCGGTAAGTCTTACGGGAATGGTTCTCGGCAAGTTTTTTGCCGCTTTGACTCTTTTCGTATGTAACGTTTTGGTGTCGTGTATAAACTTCATCCCTCTTTACGTAATCGCTTCAAAAGAAAGAGTGGGCGGAAGTTATACCGATACACACATAGGTCCCGCAACCGGAGAACTTCTCGGTTGCCTTATAGGACTTATCCTTTTGGGTGCATCGTTTATAGCAATAGGCACTTTCATCTCGGCACTTACGGAAAACCAGCTCGCATCGGCAATAATTTCCATTGCCGTAATTCTCGGATTTATCTGTATAGGATTTTTGTCGTCATTTATAAATGCACAGTGGCTGAGAACCGTTATAGATTGGATATCCGTCCTTACACGTTTTTCCAATTTCAGTGCCGGATTGTTTGATTTTTCAGCATTGTTCTACTATGCGTCAATTTGCTTTATATTTCTGTTTTTAACGGTCAGAATATACGAAAAGCGTAGATGGGGCTGAGTTTGGGTGGTAATATGAAAAAAATGTCAAAGTCCCAAGGCAGAAAGAAACGACGTCAACTCAAATACGGAGGTATATCGGTTGCCCTCGTGGTTCTTGTCACCGTTGCCACGATTATCGCAAACGCCATAGTTTCTTCACTTGCCAACGGTTTCGGCTGGTATTTGAATATGAATGACAGCGTAATATACGGCATAGGCGAAGAATGTGAAGAATATATACAAAACACGATTTTGCCCCTTATAAGCAAAAATGACAGCGAAGAAAAAATACAGATTATTTTATGTGACGAAGAACAAAATCTCACGGAAGATACCGCATCTAAATATGTTTTCAACACTCTTTACGAGTTTAAAGAAAAATTTCCGTCGGTTATCGAAATTTCGCACTTAAACATTTGGGAAAACCCAACACTTGCCAAAGGATACGGAATAAGTTCGTCAACCGACGTTGTATTTAAATTCGGAGACAAGCACACAACCCTCACCCTTGCCCAATTTTACGGCACCACCGACGGAGATACGGAAAATCCCACGTCGTACATCGCAGAGAAAAGAGTCGCATCGGCACTCCTCAGAATAGTGTCAACTTCTTCTCCCATGTGTTATTTTACAATAAATCACGGTGAAAGTATAAGCGACTCGGAACTTATGTATCTTTTGGCGGATGCAGGTTTCGGATATTCGTTTTTAAACCTTGCAACGGATAATATTCCAGACGATTGTGAACTGCTTATAACCGTAAATCCGTCAAACGATTTATATCGTGAAAGCAGTTCATCGGTAATATCGGAAACAGACAAACTCAACGACTATATGTCCGACGGTGGGAAATATATGTTCTTCTGCGGAGCGGACACATTTGCGTCGTCCGGTCTTAAAAACTTTGAAGAATTCCTTGCAAAATGGGGAATAGAGTTTATGAGTCAAGAGAACGGTGAAGGAAATAAAAATTACTCCACGTTAAAAGATACAACAAACAGCGTCTCAATTGACGGGCTGACGTTTTTGGGCAAAAACGAAACGAGCGACAAAGCGTCATCCGTAATCGGAGACTCAACGAAAACCGCCGTTTTCGGAAACGCTTGTGCCATAAAGCCTGCCGAAAATTTCAAATCGAACGGCTCCGACGGATATACAAACGGAGAAAAAACGTTTTATCCCCTAATTGTCGCTAACTCTACCGCAGAGGCTTGGACAAACGGGCGTCTTACAAACAAAGCAAGCAAAGAGGACTTTACGCTTGTCTCACTTACGGAGCAAAAATGCGACGGTGGCAAAACTTCTTATCTTTTCGCTTGTTCTTCGATTTCTTTCTGTGAAGAAGAAGCCCTTCAATCTACCGTTTACGGGAACAGCGAAATAATGTTAAAAACAATATCGTATATGGGATATGAGAACATTCCCGTCAATTTGACGCCACGTCCGCTCAGCACACCGCCGATACAAAGTATAACAAGAAAGCAAGCGACAACAATGACAGTACTTCTTTGCTCAATTCCCACGCTTGCCGTTGCCATTGCAGGTTGTTTTGTAATCATAAGGAGAAGACGTGCGTGAAACACAGTGAAAAATTGAAATTTAAAGAGAGGAGGTCAATTACACGTGGATAATATGCAAAACGTGCAAGACGAAATCATTGTCGTCAAAAGCAAAAAAAGCAGAAAACTTATGAATTTGGGAATAATAAGTGCAACTCTCGTTGCGGTCATCATATTAAATATACTTCTCGGAATTTTAATATACAATAATGTTGCTTATATAGACCTCACTCAACCGAAATATACCGATATGTCGGGATTTTACACGTATACGGACACTCTTGATGAGGTTATGCAAAAGAACGTTATTCCCGAAATTGATGCTATAAACGCAGAACGTGTAAAGGACGGTCTCGATGAATTGAAAGTCGAAATAATTTTCTGCCGTGACTCGGATCTGTTAGAGAGCGACGATGACAGCCGTCAAGTACACCACACGGCAAGACAATTGCAAAGCCACTTTTCAAAATATATCGAAATTAAATATGCTGACGTGGCAACAAATCCGTCGTCCGTACAAGACTACACCATAACAAGTGCAACGCAAATATATCCTACCGATGTAATTATTTCTTTCGGAACGGAATTTAACGTTCACGGTCTTATTTCTTTCTTTACGCTTGATACGGACACCGGTGAAGTTTGGGCTTACAACGGAGAGAAAAAATTTGCCGCAACCATCCTTTCGCTCACCAGAGCGGATTCGCCCGTTTGTGCTATAACGTACAACCACGGCGAGCAACTGTTTGATTTTTCAAGCGGAGAGGCAAAGATACGCGACGAATATTCCGCATTCATAAAAATAATTGAGGGCGCCGGATACAACGTAGAACTTATAGACCTTGAAAAAGAAGAAATCCCCGAAAACTGCCGTATGATAGTATGTTTTGCCCCAACAAGTGACTTTAAGGCATACGGAAATCTCGGAGAGGGCGGGGTATCGGAAATAGAAAAACTCGACCGCTATCTTGACGACGCTCACTCATTTTTCTATATCTGTAACAGTTCGTCACCCGAACTTCAAAATCTCGAAGAATATCTGTCGGAATGGGGAATCAAACCGTCCAGAGTGACTACTGCGTCCGGAATTGATAAAAATTATTCGCTGTCGGACACCTCAAATTGCACAGATAAAGACGGAAATTATATAATCGGAAAATATGAAACCGTGGGATACGGTGCATCCGTGACAGCTGATTTGCGTGCTTTGTCTTTCGCTCCGAATATTGCATTTGGAAACGCTACTGCAATATTGCCCTCGGACAGTTACAGCCGTTCGGTAATACTTCCCGAAAGTAGTGGGGGAGACAGAACCGTTATTTATAACTATTATAATAACGGCGTGATAAGAACAATGTACGATATATTTACGACGTACGATTCTGCATTTGCAACAGTAGACGGCAACGTATACGAATACGCAAGCGAAAACAATTTGTTTAAACTGTTTACACTTACGGAAGAAACCAATCAGGTTCAGGAGGATTCATTCACTCTTGCAAATCTTTCGTCATACGTTCTCGCACTCTCGTCAACGGATTTCCTCAAAAACGAATTTCTCGAATCATCCTCTTACGGAAACGCAGACGCTTTGCTTGCCGCTTTGCGTGCAACAAGCACCGAAACCGTACCAGTCAATATACCCTTTAAAGCATATTACGACTATACGATAGACGACACCGCATACTCATACAAAAACACCACGACGTTTAAAATATTGTCTTACGTTTGCATAGCATTGCCGACGGTTGCAATAGCCACAGCGGGCATAGTCGTGTGTGCAAAACGCAAATATTTATAATTCAGGTGATCATATGTCAGAATTAAATCACACCGAAAATAATATAAAAAAGCAAAAGAATATGCTTGCAAGGCAACGTATAGTGGCAATTGTTCTCGTATTTTCGATTGTTTTACTTGCAATAGGTCTTTTTGCGGCAAAAAAAATAGTTACCAATCTGCCGATAGAATTTTCCGACCCTTCGGACGGCACGTTGTATCACATCAAAAAAGTAAACGGGGAATATGCCCTTGTCGACACTGATGGAAATGTGTGCGACATCACGGAAGACGGATACTACGTCACACGTAACGGCACACTTGTTTTAATAGATAAATCAAGCGGTCAGTACACCATAGACAACGGCAGGGAATTGCTGTTTCCTCAACTTTATTACAACGCCTACAATTCACAAGGTAACGCATTGTATGACAAATCACGCATAGTAGACAGAATAGACGTGACAAATATTCACGGGTCCTATGCCTTTTTGAGGAGCAATCTCAATGAATTTGTACTTGAAGGTCACGAAGACGTGCAATTTTCAAGCGAATCATTCGCATATCTTATGTCGTCCTGTACGTATCCGCTTTCTATAATGAAACTCGAAAATCCGAAAAAACTCGAAAACGGAGAAATAAATTTTGCGGAATATGGTCTCGCAGAGGAGAAAAGATATGAAAACACCGTCGATAATGACGGCAATGAAATCGTAACCGAATATGATTATTTTCCCGCTCACGCAAAATTAACGCTTGCCGACGGAAAATCAATTGATTTGTATTTCGGAGATGCCACCGTTACGGGATCAAGTTACTACGTTCGTTGCTCCGAGCGTGAGGGCATCTATATCTTGGCGTCATCCGGTATAGGTGATTATATTATCAAAAGCGTGGAATCGGTAATATCGCCGTCCATAGTTTATCCTATGTCTTCAAGCACCTACGTCAACGTAGAAAATTTCATAATATACCGGGATATAGACTATAAAACGATTTTTTCACTCATGAGTGAAAAGTTCGGCGACTTCAACAGAGACTTCGCAACAGACGAAGAAATCGAGGAATACGACGAATACTATAAAGAAGTCTTTGAGAAAAACAGCAAAAAAATTTGTCATTTCTCTTTCCAAGACCTCTCCGAAAGAGAAAACAGCCTTTACGCCACACTTCCGTACGTATCATTCCTCGACTATTCACAAGGGTATTATATAAATTCCACGTCGGTCTCTCAAATGCTCAAAAATCTTTATGAGACCGAATTTGTCGGCACAATCAAACTCTCCCCCTCGGAGTCCGAACTTGAAAAATACGGACTTAAAAACCCCGATAAGGTTATGACTTTCACATATCTTAACACGGACGAAGAAGGAAACGATGCCCCTGTATATAATAAAGTCAGCATTTCATCGCAAAACCCCGACGGTTCTTACTATGCATATTCTGAAATGTACGATATGATAGTGTGCGTTGACGAAAGTTCGTTTAATTTCCTTTCATGGAGCGAACTTGAATGGTACGACCCAAGTTATATGCAATTCAGCATCAATCATATAAAGGATATTACCGTAGAATCACCACAGACGGATAAAATTCGTTTTGACCTTGATAAATCCGCCACACAAGACGGAACGTTTTTGCCAATCACCGAAAATAAATTTGACAACGGCGGAGACATTTCGTACGAAATCAAAAAGGATGACGGCTTGTTCGGTATTTCTGAGGACGGCAAAAAATTGCAGTCAATATATAAGAGTGACTATCTTATAACGGGAATACCATACAGCAGTGGAACTCCGCAAAGCGATAATTTTCTTCTCTGTGAAGTTGAATCAACAGATACCGACAACGACGGCACGACGGATACGTATATTTACTATTACTACAATATAACGTATAAAGACTCAAAGTACGTTCTTTACGCCTCGGTTGTTGCCGTTGACGCAAACGGAGGACAGTCATCGTCCGGTCAATCTGTTTTGCTTGACGTGGCATACACGTCGGATTGTTTTGTGACTAACGGATTTTCTCAATACGCATTCCTTATCCCGCAAAACTCTTCGGTAGGAGAACAACTCACAAGCACATATGAGAAAGCAGGCAAGGGAGAATGGTTTGAGGGTAATATTTACGTGACCGCCAAGGGGTCTTATATTATCGTCAACCCCAAAACCGCAAATTGGGCAACGTTGTCGGCAGTTGCAAATAATATCTATATTGCCGATAAAAATTCCGGTAAACTCCAAGCGGGCGGTGTCGACGTAAGTTCTCACGGTGTTCTTGAAACGGTATATGCAAATACGGGAGAAGTTTTGTCGTATAATTCAGAGACAAATATGCTCCAATTGTATAACAAAGCAACGGGAGAGCGTCGCAACGCAAAAAAGAGCGAAGTCGCTCCTGGCGTTTGGGGAAGCGGTGAATTTTACGTCACGGCGGATGGGGATTTATTAACCGTATCGCCGGACACGGGAGATGCGGGACTGATCCAACTTTCGACCAACAAGTTTATCGCATCGGTATATGCAAACGGAAAAGAACTTAATTATTCATATTCTACTACCGATAGCCTCGGAAACACCGAATCGCACCTTGCGATATATAACTTTCAACAATTGTATATGGCAATGCTCTACGGCAGTTTTGAGGGAGAATGTACTCTAACAGAGGAAGAGATGGAGCAGTATCGCTCCCTCGATAATTTTACGTCAAACGAGACGGGGAACCCTTGCATTCTCAAAATAACGGTCAACGCCGAGGATTTGAAGGGCAACTCAATGACTCTCGTATACAGATTTTATAAATTTTCCGAGAGGCGTGCCTATATTACGATAGAATCCGTTGACGAAACCGGAGTTTCAAATTCCGCAAACGCACACGGAAAGTTCTACACAATTTCCTCATATGCCGAAAAAATAATTTCCGACGTTCAAAAAGTGCTAAACGGTATTGAAGTCGAATCAAACGGAAAATACTGATAATTTTCCACACAAAAAAAGCAGATACGAAATTTCGTACCTGCTTTTTTATCTGTAATAATTATGCTTTCATTGCAATTGCACGCTTTGCGTTTTCGACAATGTTCTCGGGGGTAAGACCATATCTTTGAAGTAACGGATCTACCTTTCCGGAACGACCGAATTTGTCGTTTATACCAACTTTGATAACTGGGACGGGACAATTTTCACAAACAACCTCGCTCACCGCAGATCCGAGACCGCCTATGATATTGTGTTCTTCCGCTGTAACAATCGCACCCGTTTTCTTTGCCGACTCAATAATAATGTCCTTGTCAATGGGCTTTATGGTGTGAATATTTACAACTCTTGCGGAAATTCCCTCCGAACTCAAAATTTTTGACGCTTCGATAGCCATATTTACCATAAGACCCGTGGCGATGATGGTCACGTCATCTCCCTCACCAAGCAAAACGCCTTTTCCGAGTTCAAACTTGTAATTCGGATTGTCGTTTATAATCGGAGTCGCCGAGCGTCCGAATCTGAGATAGAACGGACCGTCCGTTGTAATCGCCGCTTCAACCGAGGCACGTGCCTCGATTGCATCCGACGGATTTACAATAGTCATACCGGGAATTGTACGCATAAGTGCAATATCTTCAAGACACTGGTGTGTGGCACCGTCCTCACCTACCGTTATTCCCGCATGTGTTGCACCTATTTTCACGTTGAGATGTGGATATCCAACAGAGTTTCTTACCTGTTCAAATGCACGTCCTGCCGCAAACATCGCAAACGACGAAGCGAATGCCACTTTTCCGGTTGTTGCGATACCTGCCGCAACGCTTATCATATTACCCTCAGCAATTCCGCAATCGAAAAATCTGTTAGGATATTCCTTTTTGAACATTACTGTTTTAGTTGCCTCCGCAAGGTCTGCGTCAAGCACCACGTAATCGTATTTATCGGCAAATTCAATCAACGCCTTACCGTAGGCTTCTCTTGTTGCTATTTTTTCTGACATATTATACTTTATCCTTCCGAAATAATTTATAATTTCGCACCCAATCAAACTTCAACCGAAAAATCAGCCGATTTCCGCAATTCTGGCGTTAATTTGTGCAACAGCCTCTTCATACTGTTCGTCTTTCGGAGCGTTTCCGTGCCATTTAACCTGATTTTCCATAAAGGAAACGCCTTTGCCCTTTATTGTATTTGCGATTATGGCGGTGGGCTTTCCTTTGCACTCACGAGCGGATTTAAACGCTCTCTCTATATCGTCAAAGTCGTGACCGTCTATTGTAATTACGTTAAATCCGAACGCTTCGAACTTGGGTTCAAACGGTGCGGGACCTATAACGTCGGCTACGGGACCGTCTATTTGCAACTTATTTGAATCGATAATTACGCAAAGATTGTCAAGACGGTAGTGCGAAGCAAACATCGCCGCCTCCCATATCTGACCTTCTTCGCTTTCTCCGTCTCCGACTATCGCATAAACACGATAGTCCTTGCCGTCGGTTTTGGCAGAAAGAGCCATACCGCAAGCACAAGAAAGTCCGAGTCCCAAAGAACCAGTGGACATATCAACTCCCGGTGTTCCTTTCATATCCGGGTGACCTTGGAGATAACTGTCTATATTTCTGAGAGTTTTAAGATCTTCGAAATCGAAAAATCCACGTAACGCCAATGCGCTGTAAAGTGCGGGAGCGGTATGACCTTTTGAAAGCACAAGTCTGTCCCTGTTATTCATTTTGGGATTTTTGGGGTCTATATTCATCTCTTCAAAGTAAAGATAAGCCAGAATATCGGCGATCGAAAGCGAACCGCCCGGATGACCCGAGGACGCCGAATGAGTAGATTCGATAATGCCTAGCCTTATCTTTTCCGCCGCAAGTGCGAGCCTACGTTTATTTGTAATTTCCATAAATATCCCTCTTTTCGCTGTCGCACAAATGTTTTGGTGCAACAAAATTCTTTTGCGGAACTCTTCGTTCCGCCATATGTTTTCATTGATAATTATACTATATCACAAAACTGTTGTCAATAGAATAACTTTAAAATCATTCGGCACTTTTTCCTTTAATTGACAGCAAAATCTCCTTTGCGACGGCACCGACAAACGGTGCGATAAATATACCCGCAAACCCGAAAATTCTCATGCCTACATAAACCAAAATCAACGTGGCAATCGCACCCAGACCTATATTTTTTCCTATTATTTTCGGCTCGGATATCTGCCGTATAATTGTAATTATCGCATACAGGATAAGTATCGCCATACCGAATTTTGTGTTTGAACAAAGAAAATTCACACAAGCCCACGGAATCATTACCGTACCCGCTCCGAACACGGGCAAAAAATCAACAATCGCAATCAATACCGCAACAATAAAAGCATATTCGTATCCGATAACGGCAAGACCTATAAAAGCAATCAGAAACGTAAACAGACACAAAAGAAAAGACGCTCCGAAATATCCCTTCAAAATCTTTTTCGTGACTGTTTTGGCATATTCTGCCTTTTTTATAATCTTTTCCGGCAGAAACGAAAAAATATTTTCTTTTATTTCGCCACCGTCGCAAGAAAAATAAAAACAAGAAATTACGAACATAACGCAAGCCATAAAAAACGACGGCAATCCCGATATGACAGACAACACGAAAGAGGACAGTCTCGAATAAATTTTTTCAACCGTACATGACGCAGAATTTCCGACCGCATCCTCCAATTTTTGAAAGACGATGGAAAATTCACTTTCGTCAAAGATTTCCGATATGCGTGAGAATATTCCTCCGAATGATTTGATTTTTTCAACAGCCATATTCAAACTCTCGTTTATCCATTCGGGATTTTCAGAGAATTTTTCGGCAAGATTACTCACCTGGCTCACAACGTATCCGCCTGCAAATCGTATAAATAATACCGCCAATACAATCACAGACAGAACAATAATAATCGTCACAATTTTTTGAGGAATTTTTATTTTGACTGAAATTTTTTGCGAGAGAGTACGAATCGGATAAGATACTATCCACGCCAATATAAAGGGAATCATCGGTTTCCAAAAAATCTTGCAAATAAAATAAACGAACGTGCAAATACATAGTAAAAATATGAATTTAAACACGTATTCTTCAATCTTGTCTTTATCCATAAAACTTCCTCCGTGGCATCACATATACGCCGTATTATATATTTTATGAGCGTAAAGTCGCAATTATATCGAATTTTTCAAGTCGTCAAAATACGCTCTTGACTTTATATCGCAAAAATGATAGAATTACAGAAGTGATAATTTTATACTGCGGTTGTGTACGTGTATCAATCAAAAAATTCACCATCGACCGTTTTGAGAAAGGAATTTATAAAATGTCCGCAAAAAAAACAAAATGTGAAAAAAGCAAAAATAACAAGGCAAGAAACTTCATCATAATTTCCGCCGTTGTTCTCGTTGTTCTTGCGATATGCACGTCAATAATAATTGCCGTATTAAAAAACGACAATGATAACACGGACCCTGACGCAGACACGCCTTTTCAGTATCCGGAATATGTGTCCGCAAAAGATACCGACACGGAAGGGTCATACTATAATACGACAAACACAGGCGTTGGAACATATGTCGATATGGAAAAAGTCACCTCTCAAATTGATGCATACGAATATAAAGACTTTGCAAAATCCGACGCCGAGACAGATTTTGTCGCCGTGAGAGTTGAAAATTACGGAGACATTATCATTGCACTCAGAGAGGATATCGCCCCGCTTACGGTTCAAAATTTCAAAAAACTTGTCGGCACCTCTTTTTATAAAAATAAAATCATAAGCCGAATAGAGGACTTTATGGTTTTGGGAGGCGGAAAAACCACAAGCGGAGACAAAACCGAAACAGATGCCGTATACGGAGAATTTACCGAAAACGGGCATATAAATAATCTCTTACACGTCTCGGGTGTTGTTTCCATGGGACGCAAGGTTGACAGAGATTCCGCCACCTCGGAATTTTTCATTATGCGTAGAGCGTCAACCGACCTTGACGGACTTTATGCAACGTTCGGATACGTCGTAGCCGGTTATGACGTCGTAAATTCCATATCTTTCTGCGAACTCGAAGAGGACAGTTACACAAATAACGTAACGTCTCCCGTCAAGCAAATAGTTATACTTGACGCATTTTTCGTAGAACCCGTAAAAGGCACCGGACTTGCGGTTGCGGAAAAACCGTCTCATACAATTGAGCAGTATGAAATTACAGTTGTCGACGAGAACAAAAACCCCGTGAGCGACGTAACTTTCAAACTTTTCGATATAGCAACGAAAAAGACGCCGGTATACTCGTATACCGACGCAGAAGGAAAAGCCTCCTTCAAAATTTCTCCTGCCGATTATCGTATATTTATCATATCGGCAAGCGGATACGAATGGGAAGAATATTATAACCTTCCCGCAACGAAAACAAAAATCACAATAGAACTCAAAGCGAAAGAAACGTCCAAACAATAAACGTCAAATCACCGAAAAATTCCGTTTTTTTCTCATATTTAAAATATTTTCCGAAAATTTCAAAAAAATTCAAGAAAACACTTGCAATTTAAAATAATTTGTGATATGATATAACAGTATGTGAACGGCTGTCCCGATGTACCCTCTCAGACTGAGGGCGTCCGTACTTCATATTTAATTTTCAGATGGAGGTAGAGAAATGCCGAATATTAAATCAGCAAAAAAGCGTGTTAAGGTTACTGCTACAAAAACGCTTCAAAACAAGATGTTCAAGTCCGCAATGAAGACAGACATCAAAAAGTACCACGCAGCAATCGCTTCCGGTGATATGGAGGCGGCTCAGGCAGCATATAAGGTTGCAGTTAAGAGAATTGACGTTGCCGCATCTAAGGGCATCATTCACAAGAATGCAGCCGCTCATAAGAAGAGCCAGTTCACCAAAGCACTCAACGGTCTTAACAAATAATTTCATTATATAAAAATTGCGGTATTTGAAGTTCTCACCTTCAAGTATCGCCGTTTTTATTTATCGTATAAACGCAACTTTTCTCTCTTGTTTTCGGAAAATATTCCAGATATTATAAAAATCGTGTAGATTTTTTTCAAAAAATCCTTGACAAATATAGGGAACTTGTTGTATAATATACGATGTCATTGTATAAAAGCGTAAAACAGCCTCAAATGTGCTGTATGCCAAACGCTTCCGAAAAAAATCAAGGAGGTGCATAAGATGCTCAGAACATACCAGCCCAAAAAGCGTCAGAGAAAAAAGGAACACGGTTTCAGAAAGAGAATGAGAACAGCAGACGGCAGAAACGTTCTTAAAAGACGTCGTGCCAAGGGCAGAAAGAGACTGACCTACTAATCCGTAAAAATACGGCTCGCCTGCGTCTCGATTTCAGAACGTGGGTCTTTAAGTTAGAAAACTCTATCAACATAAAACACCGATGACCTACCACAGCGGTACCGCCGAGTGCGAACCAATAAGTACGTCGTCGGGGTTTTTTGCTTTGTCTCCCTCAAAGCAAAAACAGTTGCCGTCGGGCAACGCAGAAAATAAGGGAAAAATACAAAGACAAAATACGGAAGATTTGGCGGAAATACAAGGAGAGACCTGAAATGAAATACCCGGCTATAAAAGAGCATCATCTTTATAACAAGGCATATCGTACGGGGAAACACTTTTTCGGAAGGTACGTTTGCGTGTTTGTTCTTCGTGACCTCCACGCTAAAAGACTGTGCCGAGAAAATCCTCAAAAGATATACGTAAACAGGCTTGGTCTGTCTGTTACAAAGAAGGTAGGCGGTGCGGTGCAACGTAACCGTGCCAAGAGAATTATCCGTGCCGGATATTCATGCGTACAAAACGACTTAAAAAAGGGATATCTTATTGTAATCAGTGCCAAGCCCGAAATTTGCGGGCAAAAAAGCACGGCAATTGCAAAAGAGCTGAAATACGCCTTTTCAAGGCTCGAAATGTTTGAAAATATTGAAATGGAGCAAAAGAAATCGGCTCCGCACCAAGCAGATAAAAAACAATGAAATATATTTGTATTTGGCTTGTTCGCTTTTATCAAAAATTTTTATCTCCATTGAAGAAAAAATCTTGTTGCAGATTTTATCCGACCTGCTCGTCGTATGCAATACAGGCTTTTTCCAAACGGGGATTTTTTGTGGGATTTATACTTACGGTGTCCCGCATTTTCAGATGCCAGCCACTATGCCCGGGAGGGTACGACCCCGTGCCTTTGAGAGGGCTGTCTCACCCCAAAAATTCTTACGGAGAAAAAATTTTTTACGTCATACCCGAAAACAACAAATTTGTTTTCAGGTACGACTTGCCATTATACAGTGACAAAAGTCCAAAAAATACACGAGAGGACTAATTTTTTTATAATGTTAAAAAGAAAAAACATCACGAGAATTCTTTTTCTCGTCTTAACCGTCATTCTCATGATGGCACTTATGACGGGTTGTGCAAAAAGTTCAAGCATCGACACGTCAAAAACGCTCGAAGACTGGGTGGCAACCGATGATAACGGAAATCTCACGCAAGAGGTTACTTTTGAAGACGATAAAAGTTTTGTAGACTATATACTGCTTTATATAGGCACGTTTATCAAATGGATAACCAATATTATGCCTGCACACAGTTATATTCTCGCTTTGTTTATCTTTGCAATAGTAATAGAAGTTATAATGCTTCCGTTCTCTATTATGCAACAGAAAAACTCAAAAAAGCAGGCCATGCTTCGTCCCAAGGAAATGGCGATCCGCAAAAAGTACGCCGGACGAAACGACCAGGCAACTCAGCAAAAAGTCAACCAGGAAATTCAGGAACTTTATCAAAAAGAGCAATTTAACCCCATGAGCGGTTGTTTGCCACTTCTTATCCAGTTGCCTATAATTATGGCACTTTACAGCATAGTCATAAATCCATTGCGTTACGTTATGAATATGGGCGGAACTTTTGTAAACTTCCTCTCAACCTATATGCAGGAAACACTCGGTGTAAAGGTTGCGACAAACGGAACCATCGGATTCATTTCGACTTTCAAAGAAGTTATTGCCGATAAAGGAATTGAAGCGTTTGAGGGCGTAAAGACGGCTTGTGCAAACGGCGATGCGGTTTATGAACACGTGGAAAGCCTCGCAAAGGCAACGGAAAGCATAAACCTTAATGTAGGTCCCATAAATATGGGATACATTCCGAGTTTTACACCGGATAATAAAATTTATTATTGGCTTCTTGCCGTGCCGGTTCTTACTTTCCTCGTTTACTTTTTCAGTTCTAAAATAACACGCAAATTCACATATCAACCCACTCAAAACACATCCTCTAATGACCCTCAATCCGCTTGTTCCACCAAAATGATGGACTGGATGATGCCTCTTATGAGCGTATGGATGACATTTATCGTTCCTGCGGCAGTAGGTATATATTGGATGTTCAAGAGTATAGTCAGCACCGTAAAACAAATTATCATAAGCAAGGTTATGCCTATGCCTCAATTTACAGAAGAGGACTATAAAGCGGCAGAGCGTGAGTATGCGGGAAAGCATCCTCAAAAAGTAACGAAATCCGAAAACGCAGGTAAGGTTCGTTCTCTTCATCATATAGATGACGAAGACTATGATGAACTCGGCAATTACGTTCCGGTTGAAAAAGCGGAATATATCGAAACAACCGTCGAAGAGGAGAAAAAACCGGAAAGTCTCCCCGAAAACAAAATGACTGACGGTGCGTCTCTCAAAGATGAGTCGGATAAGACAAAAAAAGACAAGAACAGTGAAAAAAAGAATAAGTGGTTTAACAAGAAATAATCACTTTCATTTGGAGTAATATCGTGAAAAAAGAAATAATTGCAACAGGAAAAACAATTGACGAAGCAGTCGCATCTGCGGCGTCCGAACTCGGTGTTGATAAAGAGAAATTGACGGTGGAAATTATCGACGAACCCAAAAAAGGATTGTTCGGAATCGGTGCCGTTCCCGCAAAAATCAAGGCAATCTACACCCTCGGCGGTGAAGAGATGGCTCTTGAATTTGTAAAGAAACTCATCAGCGATATGCAACTTGACGTTACGGTAGAGATGAAAGACGCTCCCGACAGAGAGGGTGTGCTTATCGACATTCAAGGTGAGGGTGCAGGTTCTCTTATCGGTCATCACGGTGACACACTCGATTCCATTCAGTACCTTGCCAACCTTGCCGCAAACAAAAAAATAGACGGCGAGAAAAAAGCACACGTGAAAGTCACGGTAGATGCGGAAAATTACAGAGCGAAGAGAGAAGAAACTCTCCGTGCTTTGGCAAGAAGAATGGCGGATAAGGTTCTCAAATACAAGAAGAGCATTATGCTTGAACCCATGAACCCCTATGAGAGAAGAATCATTCACTCCGAAATTCAGGGCATTGACGGCGTTTCCACAAACTCCATAGGCTCCGAAAACAATCGTAAAATCGTCATTTATCTCGAAGACCAAAAGGTTGCGGAGAAAAAATACGGCGACGAAGAAGAATATTAATATTTGAAATATTCAAAACCACCTGTATGCGGAAATAATTCGCAGATTCGCAGGTGGTTTTTCGTTGCCGTTTTTTAATAAACGTGTATTGAAATATTTGTCTTACTGTGTTATAATTTAAACTGAATAAGAATAAATTGATGTATAAATTCAAATAAGGAGGAGAATATGAGTGCGTATAGAATATATTCATCTCTTCCGCTCCTGCCCGAACATAAGGCAGAAGCACAAATAAATCTCACGGCACTTAAATCAAATTTTCAAAAATTGTCGTCACATCTTAAAAACAGTCGTGCAATATGCGTTGTCAAAGCGGACGCATACGGTCACGGAGCGATAGATTGTACACGGGCTCTGCATAGCGTCGGATGTGATTTTTTTGCCGTTTCATCCGTCGAAGAGGCAATTGCAATAAGAGAAAACTTTCCCGACGATAACAATATAGACGTTATAATTTTGGGATACACACTCCCGTCTCAGGCAAAAATCCTCTCAAAATTCAACATCATTCAAACCGTGTCCTCGTTTGACTACGCCACAAAATTAAATAATTTTGCCACATCGGATAACTGCACCGTCAGAGTACATATAGCACTTGACACGGGAATGAACCGAATAGGTCTTTGTACCGACAGTAATAAAAGCATTTCCGATACCGTGGATAAAATTTGTGAAATTCACACTCTTTCTGGATTGACCGTAGAGGGTATTTTCTCTCACTTTTCCGACGCCGACGGCGAAACGAACGTGTGTGAGCGAAAAACAACACATCAGTACGAACGATTTGATAAGGTTTGCAACCTCTTGACCGAACGTGGCGTTAACGTCGGTTTCAGACATATCTGTAACAGTGCCGGAACCGTGAAATTTTCGGAATATCACCTTGACGGTGTTCGCCTCGGAATTATGCTTTACGGTGTTCTCCCGTCCGAATATATAGAATACGACCTCGACCCGGTAATGACTTTTAAAACTCGAATAGCCCACGTGCATAGCCTTTCCGTCGGAGAGACCGTAAGTTACGGTGGCGAATATATGGCACCGACACGGCGTGAAATAGCCACGATTCCAATAGGATATGCCGACGGATTTCTGCGTGCATCCTCGGGAGCGTTGCTCACTTTGCATACGTCAAAAGGCACTTTCCGTGTACCCGTTGTCGGAAGAGTATGTATGGACCAATGTATGATAGACGTAACGGATACGGGAGCATGTGTAGGTGACGAAGTCGTTGTTTTCGGAGACAGACCCGAAAGCCTAACAAATCTTGCAAAAAAGTGCGGCACAATAGAATACGAACTGCTTTGTGCCGTGTCTTCAAGAGTTCCGAGAATTTATTAAAATAAAGGAATTATATATGATTAAAAATAAAGGAAAATTATTGCTTTTCACGCTTTTGATTATCACAATCGCCACCTTTTCGCTCTTGTTCACATCATGCGGTGGGTCAAGTGACGTAACGATATCCGAAATTTCAACGGCGAAAATCAAGGGAAGCGGAGATAATCGCAAGGTCAAAATAGAGGCAAACTTCACACAGGACTTTGTGGATCAACACAAAGGAGAAAAAATTTATCTTATAGCAAAAAACTCCATAGGTGATTCTGCCACTTACTCTCCCGTTGCGGAGGCAAAGGTCAAAACAAGCGTTGATTTTGAAATTCCTTTCACCGAAAACGGAAAAAATCATCTTTGCAGTGCATTTGTTTGTGCAATAGTCGAAGGAGAGGGTGACGCACGTCAGTTTACGCCCGTAACCGATGAAAAGTACATCTCAAACATATCTGATATGGGCAGTACCGTGTCGCTCCCGTCCACTTCTTCGATAAAAGGACTGCAATCGGACGATCTGTCGCACGCATCATATCTCGGAGCACAACATATATTGCTTGAAGTCAGACTTGACAATGTTTTGCTCGAATCGTATCAAAAAGATGCAAAAAGTATTGTAAGTCAAGGCGTTACATACTATTTTGACGGCGATGAAATAGATTATTTCGACACAAAAATAAAAGAAGCAACCGACCTTAATATCAGAGTATATTTGCAATTTGTCCTCGGCACACCCCAAAAAGCGACCGGTAAAGATGAAGTCGAAAAAGAGAAAATCGATTGCCTGTATTTTCCGTCCGCGTCAAGTACGGCATCGGCATATCTGCCAAATCTCACAGATAATAAAGCGGAAGGATACGTTCGTGCCTTGTTCGACTTTTTTGCAAAAAGATATTCCGGCGGAGAATACGGCACGGCAATAGACTATATAATAGGTAAAAATGTAAACGATTCGTCCACGTGGAATAATGCGGGAAAAGCAGACTCTCAGGAATCTTTGAATTGCTATCTCTCGTGGGTCAGAATGGCTTATAACTGTCTTATTTCCAATGCGTTTAACGGCAAAATTTACGTATCATTGGACAGCACTTGGCGTGCATCAAGCGGAGGTGCGTTGACGTATCTTAATTCCTTTAACACCTCGGCAAAAGCAACAGGCAACTTCGGTTGGTGTGTTGCAGTGTCATACGGCAATATATCAAGCGATACGGCATGGGCAAATTCATCGGAGTATTCCGACGAACTCTCCGCAGACAGTCTTTCCGAACTGCAAGGTATTCTCGGCACCGACGAGTACAAATTTAAAGGAACGCAAAGAAGCGTAATCATAAGTTCGTTTGCACTCAAAATCAATACCGCTTCGGAAAACTCCGACGTGCGTCGCTCCGCATCGTATGCATATATTTATTACGCAACGCAAAATTCAAAACTTGCGGACGCTCTCATATATTCAAACTATATCGACGATACTTGGGGACTTATTTTGTCATCCGGCGAAGAGACGCCTCTGTGCGACACGTTTGCGGTATGTGCCTCAAACAGAGCGGAAGAACTTGCCTCTCTCGACTCGCTTATAGGCGATAAATGGAAAGCCCTGCGAAAAAGCGATATTTTTGACGAGACATCTGTTTACTATGCCTCTGCGGTTACAGACAAAGTCAGAACTTCAAGTTTAAAGAAACTTTTCGATTTTAACAGCGGAAGTAATTATGGATTTGAACCGATAGGCGGTGCAGACTACTCCTCGCTTTGCGAATATACCGATGCAGACGGCAACTCCGTTACTTACCTTTACAGCGACGGAGACGGCACCGTGTGGAGAAACGTTTTTTGTAAATCTGTTGGAAAAAATCAACTTGATTCTTCAAAATACTTGGGTATCACGGTAGGCGGAGAATATTCCGGCGACTCCGTGGTTTTAATCATAAAGGGCATTTCCAAACAAACCAAAGAAAAAATCTCCTTCTGTGCAAGTTCCGAAATTTCATCGGAATCAACCGAATATTTCTTTGATATTTCAAGTTTTGCGGACAAACTCTCCGGCGACGATATAAGTTTTTCGATTTGCACACCTCAAAGCAAAAATTCGGACGGCGGAGCGATTGCGATATATAAAGTTTCGCTTTATGGTGCTTCAAGTTCGCAAGTTTGGAAATATATACTGATAGTCTCCATTATAATCATCGTGGCAATAGGATTGTTTATTCTTGTAAAAGTCCTTGAAAAAGCAGGAGACAATAAACGTCACGATTCGCACAAATCATATTCATCCCCTAAAAAGTCTGCGAAGAAAAACTCAGACTACGAATATGACGACGATGATACAATAAATACAGACGTACTTGATGAATGACAACAATTTTCAAATCACAAAAGGGTGGCTTTTTGCCGCCCTCATTTTTTATAGTGTTACTTAATGCATAGGAATTAACATCATTTTGCGACCGTACAGGGCAACAAAAAATTACACGGTAGCGATGCTACAAGTAAGTTTGTAAAAACTTAAAGTCGGGAATCGAACTTTCACAAAAATTCACAGGTGAATTTTTGTATATGAGTTCTTGCGACCGTACGGAGCAACAAAAAAATACACGGTAGCGATGCTACCAAGTAAGTCTTCAAAATCTCTAAGTCGGGAATCGAACTTTCACAAAAATTCACAGGTGAATTTTTGTATATGAGTTCTTGCGACCGTACGGAGCAACAAAAAAAGACACGGTAGCATTGCTACCGTGTATTTTTTTGTTGGTGACCCCGTTGATGTTAAAGACGAACTATTTATTTCATCAAAACTTACGGTTTTGGATTGATTTTTGTAGTTGAAAGTGATTATAAAATGGTCATCGTAGAGATAAATCGAATTTACAAAGCCGTCAATCAGTCGTTGTTTGCCCTCGGTAGTGGTAAGGTCTAACTTGCGGTAATTATAGAGAGAGTACAAAATCTGTTCTTTTGATAAAAGCGGATTTTTGACCTCGGCTCTGAAAAGCTCGATTTCAAGATTTTTCTTCTGTTCCTCTAAATCGTCAAGCACCTTTTTCGTGGCTTGCGAGAAAATGCCTTGTGACATCGCTTCTATAAGGTTATTCAACTTTTTATCAACCTCGGCAATCTGTGCTTGAATGGCAACAGAAGCGTGAGTTTCGGAGTTTTGCAAATCGAAGATACGGTCTGCCAATTCCTCAATCACATCGTCCTCGGCGATAAGCTCCATAATCGTGTCAATTACCAAATCTTCAAGCCATTCCTTGCGGACG
>CAZGJC010000018.1:16366-33761 GCA_964526505.1 uncultured Clostridium sp. | reverse complement strand
TTGTCTCCTAACGATTTTTTGAAAAAAGTGTTGCACTTGGCTTGACAATCTGGCCACCCTTACGAAGATGCGGTAAATTTATAGATAAAACCTTACCAATTCGATTATATCATAAGCCAATTTAAAAGTCAATACACCAAACTAAAAAAGCGTGGCGAAATTTATCCGCCACGCTTTTTTCAAATTTCGCACAAATCACTGTCAATTATAAGACTTTTAACACCGTTTATTACACCATGCTGACAACCGTCTATCATTAACACCTGAATTTGTCGTCTCCGTACTTCTTCGAAAAATACTTTAATTTCTTCATCATCAAAATAACTTCTCATATTTACGGTAATAAACAATTTCTTTTTGTCAAAATCCAATATTGCCGTCATATATGCAATAAGAGCCTCAACGGGATTTTGATAATCACAAACCACTCTCACGGATAACGCTTTTATAAGCGACCCTATCCCGAGTTTATAGCATTCAACGTCAAACGGAAAATCAAAAGATATTACCGACATATATTTTTCCACGTCCGCAAGCAAATTTGCAGTTTGAAGATAATATTCACCGTCAAGTGCATTTTTCTCCATTTCCGTCGCTATTTTCGTAAGCAAAGATTTCCTGTTAATATCAAAAGGTGCAAAGTCCTCAATAATATCTACGTATTTGCAAAACGATATCGGCGTGTTGTCTTGCGACAGGACAAATCCACCCGCACCGCCATCAGCCTGACAATGTATATCTTCGATAACGGTGCGGAAAAGTGACTGATTTTCGATTACAAGCGAAAACAATTCTCCCTCACATATATCAATATGCGTATTAAAATACGGACAAACAAGTTTCATAATATCACCAACCTCTCATCGGTATCAATAACGTCGGTTTTATACATTCCCGTAATGTACGTCATGGAAGAAAATTGCTTTTCCGTAACAGTAAGCAATTGAACAATGCCCTTTGTCGGCTTTTCCTTGCGTATTGCGTCAACTACCGATTTTAGTACGGTTGCGTTAAGCACCATTCTGCAATATACGGATTCTTGCATCATAAGAAACCCGTTTTTTATAAGCGTCCGTCTGAATTTTCTGTATTCCCTTTTGTCCGCTTCTGTTTCCGTGGGAAGATCAAAAAACACAATAATTCTCATAAATCTGTAAGTCATACGTCGTAAAATTCGATTTTGTCAACGTTAAGTTCGTTAATTGCTTCAAAAACACTGCGTGTGTATATCTTTATCGCATTAAGAACCGTTTGTTCGGTACCTGCAATATGGACAGTGGAATTCAGCATTGAAAGCAACGCCAATTTTTCTTCCTTTCCGAATTCCACAGGTTCCGTATCTAAAACAACCCTGTCCACAAGTGTGCGAAACGGTTCCATTAAATCGCATGAGAGATTGTAAGCATTAAACATATTGTCATGGCAAAGCCCGATATGAGTAATGTATCCGCCAAGTGTAACCTCTCTGTTAAATGCGGAAAGTATCAGACCGTATCCGTAATTGAGCATAGCGTTTATCGGGTTTTCCTGACCTCTTGAAAACTTCTTTCCGAACAGTGCGTTAAAATAGACCTTTGCCGAATGTCCCTCTCGGTTTGTCGTGTCACCAACACATATTTCGGACATATATCCTGTCAGCATCGATGCCTCAACTTCGTGGTCATAATCTATAAGTACTTTTGCCTGATTGCATATTTTCTCACTGACAATAGCCGTCCAAACCAATTTTTTCTGTTCTTCCGTCCAATTTGATTGTTGCCTTATTTTCCGTGAACAATCGTGGCAACCATTGTACGGTTGAAGTTCCGCATAAGGACTTCTCTTTTCGTCGCAAAAAATTATCCTTACCTTTTTGTTTGTAAGTTCACAAAGCAAACACCCCGTGAGTGACACAGCAGGATTTTCAATCATTAAAACAGCCATTTCATCAATCAAAACCCTTACCGTCTCCTCACCACGAACAACCATATACCCCATAGATAAGTCAAGTTTGCAACGTTTGGATATCACAATCGTACGCCAACTCATTTGAGCAACTCCAATAAATTATCCGTCGTCTTTTCAAACAATCCCGACGCAGACCTGTCAACAATTCTCACGTCTTTGTATTTTTTTGCCCAGTTGCTTACGATGGAATTCAAACGGACAATTCCCTCACTCTTTTTTCCTCCAACATACGTCATATCACACGCTCCGGGTCGATTTGTTTTCAGATACAAAATCAAGTTTGCAAGGCATTTCAGTTGTTCTTTAATACCGAGATATTCAAAAATTTTACGCTTTCCGTCACAAACACAAGGACGTGAACCCGGCATTTTGGAATAAACCTCTCCGTTTATCTTTTCAACAATATAATCATACAAAATAATATTTTTCTCTTTTGATATTCCGTCATATTTTTCGTCTATTTTGTAATCCTTATATTTTGCGATTTTCTCCGATGTTTTTTCTATTTTTTTGATATATGCCAAAATCTCATTTGTGTATCTGGGTGTCATCAAGGAACGCATCACTATATTATCACCGGTTTTTCCCGCCAAACAAACTTCAAATCCGTCAAGAAAAAATACCGTGTTTATTTTTAAAATACGATTTCCGAGCGGTCTTGTTATTTCGGTCGCTTTTTCACCAAGCCTACTTTTTATGTATTCTTCGGCGAACTTTTTGTCACTCAAAAATTTGTCGGCAACAAGTAACTGCACAGGCAGAATATTGAGTTCATATTTCTTACCGCTTTTATATCTAACAAGAACAAAGAAAGATATTGTCGGTTTATTATACCCTCCGTATTTTTTAGTATCCATACCGTTTTTGAGAGGGATTAAATTTCCCTTATCCTCATATGCCGCTAAAATTTGCTGATCGTAAAATCCTCCTTTTTGACACACTTGATACTTTGTAAGCCTTACGTTCTGATTTGCCATAACCTTGTCTACTGTCGGGAGATGGACTGTCGGATTCCAAACCGACGGATTTTTATCCCACGGATTTCCGAAAAGCGGTTCAGCGTTAAGAGTATATTTTTCCTTGGAAATGTCAAAGAACTTCTTTGAAAATCTTTCATCATAAACGTTACCGACTACGATATTGAGATATGCGTCGTATGCATGATGTATGTCGTTTGCAGACCTGCTTTTTACAATGCACATATCTTTCATCTCTTCATTCGAAAGATTTAAATTATATGCTTTGTTTTTTATTTTGCCGTATTTATGCCTGAAATCACTGACTTTACCCGCTTTAACAAAAACAATTCTTGTATTATCAGAGGGATATTTTTCCTGCAAAATTTGCGTTACAGCCTTTGTCGATTGCCTCGTTTCCACCATTTGACGGTTTATAAATCCCATCTTTTCGTCATCGGTAAATTCCGTGTTTCGTGTAAGTCTGGCAAATTTCTCATCATTTATTGCTCCCTTGTCGTGTAACTCCTGCCAAAATCCCATCATTATCAACCGCCATTCGGCAGGCAACGGATAAACGTCTCCTTTCTTACCATTCTCCGCCTTGCACACCAAAACTTTATTATTGTGTATGCTATCATCTTTAACAAGGGATTGGGGCCATATATGGTCAATATCACACATACTCATATCGTCAATAGGTTTTCCGCAATACATACATCTTCCACGCTGAACAAAATAGAGATAAAGCGACTCTTTTTGCAATTTTTGATTTGCGTCATCTCCGAGATTTTCAAGTTCATGCCTTATTTCTTTTATCTCATTTTGATCAAAATTCTTGTAAATTTCAAGCAGTTGATCTTTTCTTTGCACAGTGCGTCCCTGCTTTTTCTGTTCTTCTGTCGCTCCTCTCGCCATTTCAACAAAAATTTTTGCAGGCGGATATTTCTTTGCTTTTACAATATCGGATATTATATCAATCGTGCGTATTACAGGTCGTTTTACTGCATTTGATATTCCCATTTCATCAAGTCTGTCGCCCAAATTTTTGGGATGTTCGGAATAATACTCCCTGCGTTTCTCAGCTATAATCTCCGAGAAAGTATACTTTTCGGTATCCGTCAGTATTTTACTTAAATTGTCGTTTGTATTCCATAGAAAATACAGTACCGTACCCGTATCACCGGTATCTTTTCGTGACCCCTCAATGCCGTTTAATAATTCAAGCGACAAACTTCCGAAATCCGAAAATTTCATTGACGTCACGTATTGCAAGTCATTTTCCGAGAGTTGCTTGCCGTTTTCGCAAAGCCACCTGTCAAGTCGCTTTTTAAATCTCTCTCGTGATTCGGTATAAGTGCGTATGCGTATAATCTGTTCCGCATCATCTTCCGACAATATTCTGTCGGAAATTAAGTTTCTGAATTGATTATATGCTTTAAATGAGCAATTAAATTCCTTGTCTATACCGCCCACAAATCCCTCGTCGGTATTCTGTAATATGTTTTCCGAACGCAGGAACTCAATAATATTCTTGTATGTAACCTTTTTTCTATCCTTGAAAAGAGTCTCGAACATCTTTTGCTTCTGCTCTACGGTTATCGGAACGGAATGTATATTTATATTGTTTATCAAGTTAAGAATTACCGCTTTTGAGTATGTTATAGAATCCTTGGGCAAAACGTCGCAATTCGGCAAATACGTGCATTTGTTAGTCATTCTTTTGATAAATTTATCTTCACACGAATCAAGGTCAACCACGTCCTCAAAATTCCACGGTAATATCCTGCCATTCGCTTTGCGTTCCAGCCACGCATATTTGCTTTTGTCCTCGGACACCAGCGGACCTACGTAATACGGCACACGGAATTTAAATACAGATTTTATTTTGTCCGATACCGAAAGACCATCATTATCCTTAACAGACAAGAATGCAAAATTTTCTTCCGCTTTTTCAAGTATTACTTTAAGTTCTGCATAGTACAACTGATGCGGAATAAGCCTGTTATCCGAATTGACCTGTTTCGGCATATATTTTCCGTTATCAATGCGTTCATATATGCCATGGATAATTTCCCTGTCAGTATCGTTTTCGGGAGTTATCTTTCCCAAAACGTCTTTGACGTATTTATAAAAATCTTCTTTTGACGCCTTTGTCTTTTCCTGATCGTCATCGTACGATTTAAAATTGCCCACGTAAGAAGAATAATTATTCGCTATCGGTTTATCCTTATTTTTGTCCGTCGCCTTGCCCTTGTTGTCTGCCCCGTTCCTGAACATTTGTCTGTAAACCGAACCGTCACAATATTTTCTTATTAAATATTTAAGTTGTTTGAGGTCTTCTTTATGTTTTGCATATTTATCAACCTTAGCCAGAGAGATAAATTCTTGACCTTCAAGCTGTTCCGATAATTTAGTACTGTCATATATGCGTGAAATTATCTTTATAATCTCCGCATCATCACCGAGTGCAGGCAAAAGTGCCTCAATACCGTCAACATCGTCAAGACGTATCTTTTCCGACATATCTTTATATTCATCGCCCGAAAACAATTTCTTTATATCGACACTTCCGCCCGCAAACAGACTCAAAAGTCCCGATGTATGTATATATTCGTCTTCGCTGTCTTTCGGCTTTTTTCCTTCGAACAGCAAACTTGTCAGTTCACGCTCTTTAACCTTCACGCCTGTGCTTTTGCAAAGAATGTTCCTAAACTCATCAATATTGCAATTATCCCACGGTTTTTTATAATCGTTATTGTCAAACCAGTCTTCGAAATTCTTGTATAATGGTTCGATATTCGTCAGTTCTCTGACGTTTTCACTGTCAATGTCATACAGAAAATTTCCCCTGTGTACGACAAGCCAAGCCACTGCAAGATATATATATCGAATATCGACTTCGTTTGAAGACTGCATGAGTTGACAAATAAGATGATGTATAGTCGGGAACTTTTTCTTATATTCCTCGTTATCCCATTCCAAGCCGAGCAATGCGTCTTCCGATTTGTCTTCTTCAAATAATGCACTTTCTTTAATTCTTA
The DNA here is from genome assembly GCA_964526505.1 of uncultured Clostridium sp. Taxonomy (GTDB): domain Bacteria; phylum Bacillota; class Clostridia; order Oscillospirales; family CAG-272; genus SVTX01. Next base: position 27,814 of record CAZGJC010000018.1, on the reverse strand, counting down.
TAAAAAACGTCGGATCAACCTTTTCAATTTCCGAGGCAAATAATTCACGGATTAAATTTACCCTTTGCTGTCTTCTGTCAAGTCTGCGTCTTGCACTTCTGAACCCACGGCGACCGTCGCACTGACTTGCATCATCAAAAAGCGTTACTCCAAGCATAGGTTCGCCCTTAAATTTGCAAGGTTTGTAATCTGTATCTGTTACGGCATATCCTACCGAGTTGGTTCCTATATCAACACCGATATAGTACGGTTTTTGAATTATGGATGAAGAAATTTTCTTTTGCATATTGACAACCATTCCTTTTTGTGTTAATATGTAGACGTAAGATTTATTACCCTATAAACTTACATTTACGAGTTCAAATAAGAAATATCAAAATCGTCGGTTATACGACCGCACAGGAGTGCAGAAAAAGGCTGTCGCTAAAATCGACAGCCTTTTTGATATATACAGCGACTTATGACATATCAAATGTTTTTATTAAAAAACACACGTGTTCTTTGATAAAATTATATCATTTCATTACGTCATTGTCAACGTTTTTCATCATTTTATTACAAAATCGGTGATTTATTGCATAAATACAACCGATTCTTTTAAAACATGCTTGTAATAAATATCTCAATTCCGATAAATATGAGAATTGCACCGCCGAGTATCCCGGCACGTCCCGCAAGTTTTGTTCCCGCTTTCTTTCCTATTGTAATGCCCGTAAAACATATAACAAATGTCACAAGACCTATTATCAAACACGAAACAGTCGCTTCCAAAAGGTCATAGTGGGATATAGTAAAACCGACAGAGAGTGCATCTATGGATGTCGCTATTCCCTGAACAATCAATGCACCTATACCAACCGCAGGTCTTTCGTCACTGTTGTCGGGATTGCGTATGCCTTCGATAAGCATCTTCCCACCTATAAATCCAAGAAGGATAAGTGCAATCCAAGGAATAAACTTTTCAAACACTTTGAAATACTGTGCTATCGTCGAAACACAGATCCAGCCTATCATTGGCATTAAAATTTGAAACAGTGCAAACACACCTGCAACTCCGCACATTTTGGATTTTTTGATATTGGGTTCGTTTAGTCCGTTGGCAAGCGAAACCGAAAAAGCGTCCATCGCAAGTCCCACACCAAGCAGTACACTGTTAAAAAAGAAAGCGAAATCCATTTTATTCCTCCGAAAATATGTAAAAGATAAAAAGGCAAAAAATAAAGACTTCATGCAAAACCGTGCCAACGGCTCCGCATAAGTCTCGCAATTTAAAACAAGCCAGACCGGATTATTACGGTCAGTATGTTGACTTGTTACACCATTGTGCTTGCTACTCCCTCACAACACGACTATTGTATCACGATTTTCTGTTTTTGTCAAGACTCAAATTGTAAACGTCAAGATAAAATATGTAGTATAATAATAAAAATATGCAGATTTTTTACTCTACCGTTTAAGTTTCCCGCAAATAGAACATAATCTTCAAAAAAGGAGATTTTGTATGGCAAAAATAGTTATTATCGGCGGAGGCGTCGCAGGACTCTCTGCCGGAATATATGCACAACTAAACGGTCATAATGCAATTATCTGTGAAAAGGGCAAAATGCTCGGCGGAAATCTTACCGGGTGGCAACGCCAAGGTTACCGAATAGATAATTGCATACACTGGCTTACGGGAACAAACCCGAACAGCGACGGATATAAAATGTGGGAAACCCTCGGCGTTCTCGATAACACGGAAGTAATATTTGAGGATTCCCTTTACACTTACGAACATACAAGCAAAACTCGTCTTTCATTGAAAAGAGATATCAACTGCCTCAAAGAAGATATGCTGAGCATTTCTCCGCAAGACGAAAAAGAAATTATACAATTCATACGGGCGACAGAAGCAATTCAAGGTATCGTCGGAATATACGGACCGTCACACGACCAAAAGTTTTCAACTTCTCAAATGTTAAAAAATATTCCTTTGCTGTATAAATACTATTCCCTATCGACCGGCGAATTGTCGCATAAATTTGAAAGTGAAATAATACAAAAATTTATAACGTCATTTTTAGGAGACAACTTCGGCTCTCTTGCACTTTTAATGATTTTCGCACACTTTTGCGGTAACAACGGCGGATTGCCACATGGAGGCTCAGTTGCTATGGCTCAAAGAATGACGGGTAGATTTTTAAGTTTGGGAGGTCAGGTTTTAACAAACAGCGAAGCGGTAAAAATAAATATATCCGACAAAAAAGCACAAAGTGTAACCTTACACGACGGAACGGAATTACATTCGGATTACGTTATAGCCACCTCAGATCCCAAAACTATGTTCGGTCAAATGCTTGATTTGCCGATTCCATACGGTTTTACGATAGATTATGACGACCGCAGAAAACAGCGTTTTTCAGCCATACAATGTGCATTTTCCGTCGACGCAGCCAAACTTCCTTTTGAAAGCGATATAATTTTCGAAATTCCGAAAAAATACAGAAGCGATTTACAATCAGAAAATCTTATTGTTCGAGAGTTTTCACACGAACCGAGTTTTTCACCGCAAGGCAAAAATATAATTCAAACAATGATTTTTTGCGATGAGCAAACGTCAAAATATCTTATAAACCTCAAAGATAAAAATCCGATGTATTACAAAGAATTAAAAATAAAACACGCAAATTCCGTTCGAGAAATAATCGAAACCCGATTTTCAAATCTAAAAGGAAAACTTGACATTCTGGACGTGTGGACACCTGCAACCTATAAAAGATTTGTCTCTTCCGATATCGGTTCGTTTATGAGTTTTCTTATGCCTTCAAAATCATTGTCACCCAAAACCTCCAACCGTGTCCCGGGTGTCAAAAATTTAATTTTGGCAACGCAATGGCAACAGTCACCCGGAGGACTGCCTATTTCTGCCCGGTGCGGAAAAAACGCAATAGAAACAATAGAAAAATACGAACACAAAAAAAGTACGCATCATCAATCAAATTACGAGCAAGTCGTCTCAAAAGCATAAATAATATAAGTTGAACCCCAAAAGTCAAACGCTCTTGGGGTTCTTATCAATGTTATATTTTGATTTTTCCTTCGAAAAGTTGTGCCGCCGTAAGCGTGTTTTTAAGCAACATAGTAATTGTCATAGGACCTACTCCACCGGGTACAGGCGTTATAAACGACGCCTTAGGTTCAACCTCCGCAAAGTTTACGTCGCCGCAAAGTTTACCATTCGGCAGTCTGTTAATTCCAACGTCAATAACAACTGCACCTTCTTTAACCATATCAGCACCGACAAAATTTGCCCGTCCGACGGATGCCACAAGTATATCCGCCTCACTGCATATTTCTTTTAGACCCTTTGTCTTGCTGTGACAAACAGTCACCGTGCCGTCGGCGTGTAACAAAAGCATAGCCATAGGCTTGCCGACAATGTTTGATCGTCCTAACACAACACATCTTTTCCCGGCAATATCAATACCGCTCCTGAGAATAAGTTCCATAACTCCGGCAGGCGTGCATGGCAGAAAGTTGTAATCGCCTATCATTATCTTTCCGACGTTGAAAGGATGAAAAGCATCTACGTCTTTTTCGGGCTTTATTTTCAGTAATACTTCCATCTCGTCAAGATGACCCGGTAACGGCAACTGTACTAAAATGCCGTGTATCTTTACGTCTTCATTCAGCCTTTCTATGAGACAATTTAATTCCTGTTGCGTCGTATTCTCGGGTAGTTCATAAGATTCGGAATAAAATCCGACTTCTTCGCACGCTTTCTTTTTGTTGCGAACGTATACTTGCGATGCGGGATCATTTCCCACTATAATAACCGCAAGTCCGGGGGCATATCCATACTCTTCCGTGAATTTGCAAGTCTCACCTTTTATCTCCGACCTTATTTCAGCCGAAATTTTTTTGCCGTCAATTATTGTCGCCATTTTCGTTACTCCGTTTGGTGTCTTTTCTCTTTAAAAATTTGTGATAAAATCTATCGGGTTTTTGTAAAATATCAGGCTTCAATATCTCATCGAACTTTGTCATCTCGGCGTCGGGATTGTTGAACTTTTTGGAATATATAAGTCCCCAAATCAAAAGACCTCCGAAAATTATAAAGCACAAAAAGCCGACAACCTGAGATATTCTGAATGAACCGACGTAAAGACTGTCTGTGCGAAGTCCCTCGATAAACATTCTCCCGAACCCGTACCAGGCAAGATACATACACGTAATTTGTCCGTTAAACTTCTTTTTCTTGTAAAATACGTTTATTATAATGAAACCGACCAAATTCCAAACCGACTCATAAAGAAAAGTCGGATGGTAATAAACCATATTGAAAACACTGTCATCATTGGGGAAAAGTCCCATTCGTAAAAAGTAAAGCGGATGACCTTCCGAAACTATTCCGCCGTGAGCCTCACCGTTCACAAAGTTTCCCCACCTTCCGATAGCCTGTGCAAACATCACACCGGGGGCTATCGAATCCGCAAGACTGAATGTATCTATCTTCTTTATCTTTGATGCTATAATAACACCCAACGCTCCGCAGATAATTCCGCCGTAAATAGCCAGACCTCCACCACGAACGTTAAATACGTTCTTTATAAATTCCCACAAATTAAACGGATCTGGAACAAATTTATCAAGCGATGTCAAAACATAATATAGTCTCGCTCCGACTATGCCGAGAATAACAGTCCAAAGAGCAACGTCAACAAGATAATCCGAAACAATTCTCTCATTCTTTGACCTGAACCAAGCATACATAAACGCAAATACTATTCCGCAAGTAATGATAATGCCGTACCAATAAACCGAAAAATTCTTACCTATCGTAAATGCTACGCTGTTAATGTCAAAGTTGTCTATTCCTATTCCGGGAAATGAAACCTCTATCATTTTATTACGCTCCTTTCAAAATTTTATATTGGATATACGACCGATAACGCCAAATTATTTTCGTTCAAAACTCTTGACACAAGTTCCTCAACGTATTCTATGCTTATGTCGTTAAGTATATCAAGATATTCAAACAAATTTATACCGTCCTTGCCGGAAGCATACGATGTCAACATAAACGCTATGTCTTCCGTCGAATCGAAGTCGTATACAAAACTTGCATAATCACAACGTTTTTCTCTTTCAAACGCCGCAACGTCAAGTTTTTCCGTTATTGTCTTCCTTATTTTGTCTTTAATGCGTTTTGTGAGTTCAACAGGATCATCACTTTCTCCCGAAAATAATATATAAGAAAAAGTTTTGGTAGTTGATGCTCCGCAATCAAACCCGGGAGAAATCAAATTTTCATCCAGAAGTTCAAGATAAAAATCTTCCGATTGTGAAAAAATCATTCTGCAAAAAATATCGAGTGCCGCACTTTGTTTGAGTCTATCCCTTTTTTCACTTGGGATGTCATTGATTTTGAGTCCTATACAGCATATAGACTTTCCGAGAGGCATATCGGCACTCACATATTCGGATGCCACACCCTCGGGTTCACTTAAAACTATCTCTTTTGCTCTGAAATGAGGTGCGTCGGGCAATACACTGTCTACAACTTCTACTATTTTGTCAATATCCAAATCTCCCGAAATGCACAAACTCATATTTTCGGGAAGATAGAAATCTCTGCAACATCTGTATAAAATTTCCGGAGTTATCTGTCGTATAGACTCCTCTGTTCCGCATATCTCGTTTTTGACGGTGTTGTTTTGATACATTGCCGACAACATATTTATGTGACAGCGATCATACGGGTCGTCTATACATCCACGTATTTCTTCCGATATAATTCCAACCTCTTTTTTAACAGACTCCTCTGTAAAATACGGATTGTTAACAAATCGAATAAGTTCGTGTAAACACTCGTAAAAATTCTCTGTCGTACTGAAATAATAAGCCGTCTTTGTGTTAGACGTAAACGCATTGCAGTAACCACCGTAAGAATTTATTATTTCATCGGCATTCGTACCGTCTGCATTGTCAAACATTTTATGCTCCAAAAAATGTGCACAGCCCATAGGAAGGTCAACAACTTCATCGTCTATGGAATATTTCATATATTTACCGCCGAAATTAACGTACAGGACAGCCTGTGAAGACACTTTCTTTTTAGGAACGAAAGATATAAATAATCCGCTCTTGTGATAGACGTGATACGCATCCTCACACAACAAAGACGAGTGGAATTTTTCTGTTTTATTCATCTTCCTCCTCCTCATTACAAACCTCTTCTCCGTTGCTGTCAAGGAAAAATACCACCTTCAACTTTACCTTGCGTGCAAAGTCCACCACGTCCTGCTTGCACACGCTCTGTATATTCTTTTTCCTTTCGTCAACAGATATATCCTTTTCGACCAAAAGTTTATATTTTAGACTTTCCGCAATTTGTGCCGACGGAGAGTCCGCAATTTGATTTATGGAATTTATAAGCCCCTTCTTTGCCACTTCAATCTCTTTGTCTGTTACATTGCCTATACTCATTTGCTCTACTTGATTTTTTATTTCTTGCAGTGCATCATTCTTGTTCTCGGGTTTTATTCCGCTTGATATCATCATAATGCCACCCGTACAATCAATGGCAGAATAGCAATAATAACAAAGACTTTTTTTCTCACGAACGTTCATAAAAAGTTTTGAAACGGAACTTCCGCCGAGAATTTCATTGTAAACCATGGCAACAGCATAGTCATCGTCACCCAAAACCGTATCACACGTAAATCCGAGATTAAGTATACCTTGCGTCAAAGTAAATTTTTCTTCCTCTTCGCTGTATTCTTCGCAAACAAGAGGATGTGCCTTTTGTGTTGCAATTGGTTCTCTGTACCCCATCTTGGCAATAAGTTTTTTTAGTTTTTCGGCAATGTCATAAGGGTCCGACGTTCCCACGTAATATGCAATTATTTTAGAATATTTGAGAAAATATATCAGTGAGTCCGTAAGTTCGCTTCGTGTAAAACCACACAGCATTTCTTCACTTCCGTATTTTGAGTATCCTATCGGATCATCACCACACAACGATTGGAGGGTTTTAATTTTGGCATACGACTTCGGAGACTTCATCATAGACCTTATTGTATCCATGGCAAAATCACGTTCACTCTCAAAATATTTGGATGATAAAAGTCCATCGTCATCATGTATCGGAGAGAGCAACACGTCCTCGATAAGACCAAGTGTCTCACCGATTAAATCCATTTTCTTGTCATCCGACGGCAAATATTTTTCATCAAGAGTCACACAAGAAATATGATATACGTGATTGGCACCGAAAGAATAGTCTTTCTGATAAACCGTAGCGTCGTACATATTGTCCAGAAACTTGTTCATATGCGTCAGAGTCGGAAATTTTTCACTTCCTCTGAACAAGACCGACAATAAAAGACGTATAAGCGGTGTTTTTCGTTTGTCGCTCGGAAGCACGAAAAACAAATCCACACTCGACTTTTTATATTCATTCGTATTTATATAATAAAGGTCTGCACCGTTTGACAAATTTATTTTACCGTCGCTCGGAAACAATTTGTTTTCCAAAGTATATCTCCTCCTTTAAAACAAACCGATATATTATTATACACCCGTTTCGCCTTTTTTTCAATACTTTTTCTCATTTTGCCGAGAAGTCATATGCAAAAGCAGGCACAAAAATTTGTGCCTGCAAAAAATCAATAAAAAGTCGCAACTTCTTTTTCGGGTTTGCTTGTATACGACGCACTATCGGCGTAAATTACCGGACCGGGACGACCGTAAAGTTTATTTTTTTCGATTTTGATCTTGCCGGTTACAACAAGCCAATCTCTGGTTTTGTAAGGAACGGGAGATTGGAATTTGCATACCAAACCGTTGTATGCTATATCCTCAACACAACAAGTCATAACGTGTCTGCCTATTACAATGGCATCTTTTCCAAGTTTTACGTCTCTTGCGACTATTCCCTTGAATTTTACCGTTTTTCCATCGTATTTTTCGGTATCTTCCGCAAGATCTCTGTACCATACGGCATAGTCGTTCTCGTCTATTTCAATGACGTCAGCATCTATATCAAAAGGAAGTGGGTCTTCAATTTCATCATATTCGACGTGACCGTCCGGGTAATCGTAAGTTATGGAAGCACGTCTGGATATTCCCCTTACTATTTTGTGAATTTCTTCCTTGTCAATATTGTCCGGAGTACGATTTAAAACTATCATCTCGCAGTCAATAAGTTTGTCCACCATAAGAGAACGCATATTTGAATTGTAAGTGATAAACGTGTTTGCATCCGCAAACATCATATTCTGGAAAATAAACCAATCCGCAGGAAGATTTTCATACAAATCTTTGAGCAACCACATGCCGTTGTACTCAATTATAACTCTGTCTATTCTGTGACCGTTTCTGCACGCATCAAGTTTTTCAGCCGTAAGATCGGACACGTCGTCTATCGTTGCAAAATATACATTTTTTCCGCTGAACTCCAACGGATCAAGTTCTTCGATTCCCTCTTCGCAAAGGATTATCAAAGTTTTCTCTCCCGTGTTGAAACGTTCGTCGCACATAGACTCCTGAATTATATGCGTTTTTCCGCCTTCAAGAAAGCCTGTAAATAAATATACCGGAATATTTGGTGTCATATATGCCTCCGTCAATTAAAAAGCGAAATTATCGCATCCTTGTTCATTTTGGAACCGATAACGCAAAGTCTGCCGATAACCGATGCGGCTCCGAAACGAACGTCCGGTTCTCCGGGAACGTAGTCAAAGTGTATCCATTTTCCGTCATCTGACGCAACAATTCCCTTTGCACGAAGAATAATGCCGTATCTTTCTTCATTCTGCAACTCTTCGAGAATTGTTCTCAGTTGTTCTGCATTGAATTTTTTTGTTGTCTCAGTTCCCCAACTTTCAAAAACTTCATCTGCGTGATGGTGATGATGACCGCAAGAACAATTGCCGTTTTCATCATAATGATGTTCGTGATGATGTTCATGCTCGTCATCGTGGTCATGATGATGACAACACTCGTGTTCATCATCGTGGTCATGGTGATGACAATGTTCGTGTTCATCGTCGTGGTCGTGGTGATGGCAATGTTCGTGTTCATCGTCGTGGTCATGGTGATGACAATGTTCGTGTTCATCGTCGTGGTCGTGGTGATGACAACACTCGTGTTCATCATGGTCGTGATTAGAATGCTGTGAATGTTCAAGTCTTTCAAGTTCCGCTTCAAGAGTATCTTTGCGTTCCATTGCTTGAAGTAATTGGACGCCGGACAAATCTCCCCAAGGTGTTGTGACTATTACGGCAGATGAATTATGTTCTCTGATAAGTTGTACGCTCTCGCTTATCTTTGACTCACTTGCCTTGTCCGTGTGGCTGAATACAATACAACCGGCATTTTCAACCTGGTCGTTGAAGAACTCTCCGAAATTCTTCATATACATTTTGCATTTCGAAACGTCAACAACAGTTGTAAATCCGTTCAATACCGCACCGTGAGTATCGGCACTCCGAACCGCTTTTATAACGTCGGAAAGTTTTCCTACCCCCGACGGCTCAATAATAATTCTGTCCGGATTGTATGTGTCAAGAACCGTTGTAAGTGCCTTCGAGAAATCTCCGACCAACGAACAGCATATACAACCCGAATTCATCTCGTTTATCTGAACTCCGGCTTCTGCCAAAAATCCACCGTCTATTCCTATCTCGCCGAATTCATTTTCAATAAGTACAATTTTCTCACCCATATACGCTTCTTCGATAAGTTTTTTTATGAGTGTGGTTTTGCCTGCTCCGAGAAATCCCGAAAAAATATCAATCTTTGTCATTTTGTTCGCCTTTCCTTCAATAAAAATCCAATAAATATAAGTCTTTTGTAATATAGATAATTATATACCCAAATTCAAAAAAAGTCAATTATTTTTGCAAAATAATATGCACGTTCCCATAATGCCTGTCACTTAAAATGACGTGTACTTGACAAATATCAAAAAAAGGTGTAGAATTAGAGTGAATGATTATTTGAAAGGAGCGTGTTTCGGTTGGATTTGAAATTTTCAAACGGACTTGAATATATATACGACAGCCCGACAACTGTTATTGTCAACGGTATAGGCTACTGTGACGATAAAGATATAGTTATACCGGACAGGCTTCCCAACGGTAAAATTGTTGTTGGCATCGCCGAAAAGGCATTTTTCAGATGCGATGGAATTGAAACCGTCAATCTGCCGGCAACCGTCAGTAATATCGGTGCGTATGCGTTTTCATGGTGTTCCGACCTTGAACGTGTAATTGCACCCGGTGTTGTATTTATTGAAGAACGTGCGTTTATGGGTTGTAAAAAACTGTTTGGAATTTCTCTGTCAAACAGACTTGAATCCATTGAAGATAAAGCGTTTTCATACTGTACTTCAATCAAAGAAATATCACTTCCTCATAGCCTGTTCTTTATGGGTGTGGGCGTATTTGAGGGTTGTAGAAACTTGCGTTCGGTTACTCTTCCGCAAAAACTGCGTGAGATTAGTAACAGCACTTTTAATGCTTGTGTAAATCTTAAAACCGTCAATATTCCGATGCGTCTTAAATATGTGGACGAATATGCGTTTGCATACTGCGTATCCCTTTCTGATATGTATCTTCCCCAAACAACCGTAGTTAATTCCCTCGCTTTTTACGAAAGCGGGTTTACTCCCGATAAGTTTAAAGTTTCTTGATGATTTCAACAAAATACTTTTGAAGGGTTTAATTTCTATGTTTTTATTATTCATCTTAGTTATTTTTATATCCGTCATAATTTTTCTCAGAACTCCTATGGGAAAAGGATGGCTTGGAGAATTTAAGGTTAAGATTATATTAGGAAAAAACGTTGCCGGGCAACATTATGTACTTAACAATGTGAAGTTTCGTATAGACGAATTTAAAACATGCCAAATTGACCACATCGTCATCAACAAAAACGGTGTATTTGTTATCGAAACAAAAAATCTTTCTGGAATTATATATGGCGAAGAAAATGCGATGGAATGGATGCAAAATTTGGGTAGACAAAGGTATGCAATATATAATCCAGTACGCCAAAATAGAACACATACATACTACGTATCAAATTGTATCGATAAAGATATTCCCTTAACATCTGCGGTTGTGTTTGTAAAAGCAAATATAGACTATGTGCATTCCAATGATGTTTATACATTAATCGAATTAAAACAATTGATTTCACGTGATACAGGTGCAAATCTTACTCCCATACAAATTCAAAAAGCATATAATGATATTGTTTGTGTCAACGACAAAACAATATCTACATTTGAACACGTAAACAATATTTATAATATGCAGTATAATCTGTACAACAATATATGCCCACGCTACGGTAAACCTTTGATATTAAAATATGGAAAACACGGTGAATTTATGGGTTGTTCCGGATATCCGGAATGTAAATTCACAAAAAAATTATATTGAATATAGGGCTTCCTCA
>CAZGJC010000018.1:0-16266 GCA_964526505.1 uncultured Clostridium sp. | reverse complement strand
GGATATCCGGAATGTAAATTCACAAAAAAATTATATTGAATATAGGGCTTCCTCAAATGCTTAAATGCATTGAGAAAGCCCTTTTATAATTTTATCAGAAAAACGATATTTGGTCTGTTTCGTCAAGTCCTTCCAAAACACCGTTGGTACGTAAAATATCAATCACGGATTTGGAAAGTTTTGCACGTATCTGCAAATCCTCAACCGAGAAGAACGGTTCTTCGTCTCTTGCCGCAACAATATTTGCCGCCGCATTCTCACCGAGTCCTCCGAGTGCCGAAAACGGCATCCTTATGTTTCCGTTTTCGGGAACAAATGCCGAAGCGTCAGAAACTTTGATATTTATAGGTAAGAATTTAATGCCTCTTGCAAATATTTCATTTGCAAGTTGAAGAATAGGTATGCTCTGAATTTCTTTCGGCGTTGCTTCCTTCGTTCTGTCTCTGCGTTCAATATCCTTTATTGTTTCAACCACTTTCCGCTTTCCGCCAATAACTATCGAGGCATCAAAACCACCCGGGGCAACCGTAAGCATAGAACAATAAAAAGCAAGAGGAATGTGTACCTTGTACCAGCCCAAACGTATTGCCGACATAACGTAAGCGGCCGCATGTGCTTTCGGAAACATATATTTTATCTTTTTGCAAGAACCTATATACCAGTCCGGTACGTTAGCCTCTCGCATTTCCGCTTCCCATTCGGGCGTGAGACCCTTTCCCTTACGAACAGATTCCATTATCTTAAATGCGTGCGATTTCTCAACACCATATGCAATAAGGTCGTTCATTATGTTGTCACGACATCCTATAACGTGTGAAATGTCGCATATACCCTCGTTTATCAAATCCTGTGCATTTCCCGTCCATACGTCGGTTCCGTGCGACAGACCTGAAATTTGGAGCAAGTCCGAGAATGATTTCGGTTTTGCCTCTTCAACCATCTTGATAACAAAACGTGTTCCGAATTCGGGCAATCCGTAAGTGCCTATATTGCAGTCTATGTCTTCGGGTTTTATACCGAGCGGTGCGGTAGATAAAAACAAATCGTATACCGCACGGTCGTTCATAGGAACGTCCATAACACTTGTGTTTGAATATTTTTCAAGATATTTGTACTTTGTCGGAATATCGTGTCCGAGTTCGTCAAGTTTAAGAAGAGTGTCGTGCAAATATTCAAACGTAAAATGAGTTGTAACTATATCGGAATTTGGATCATCGGCAGGGTGTTGAACAGGACAAAAATCATATATTTCGTACTCTTTCGGAACAACTACAATTCCTCCCGGGTGCTGTCCCGTAGTTCTCTTAACGCCTACACAACACGAAACCATACGGTTTATCTCCGCACGAGGCAGACTTATTCCCTTATCTTCAAGGTATTTTTGTATATAGCCGTAAGCCGTTTTATCCGCAAGCGTTCCTATCGTTCCGGCACGGAACACGTTTTCTGCACCGAAAAGTTCTTCCGTATATTTATGTACCTTTCCCTGAACTTCACCCGAGAAGTTTAAATCTATATCGGGAGATTTATCTCCGTAAAACCCAAGGAAGGTTTCAAAAGGAATATTGTGACCGTCCGCTTTGAGTTTTGTTCCACATACGGGACATAACTTGTCCGGCAAATCGAATCCCGAGCCTGCTCCACTGGGATTTGAAAAGTCACTGTATTGGCAATTCGGACACCAGTAATGTGCAGGCAACGGGTTAACTTCCGAAATGCCAGCCATGGAGGCAACAAACGACGAACCTACCGAACCACGTGAGCCCACAAGATATCCCTGACTCTCACTGTACCAAACAAGTTTTTGTGCAATCATATAAAGCACCGCAAAACCGTTCTTTATGATTGACGTCAATTCCTTGTCCAACCGTTGAGCGACAATTTCAGGCAACGGGTCACCGTACATCGACTTCGCTCTCTCATAACATATGCGTTGCAAATCCTCTTCCGCACCGTCCATATTAGGTGTAAACGTGCCTTTGGGGAACGGACGTATATCGGACTCTATCATATCGTTTATAAGATTTGTGTTTGTTACAACGACCTCATATGCTTTTTCTTCTCCGAGATACGAAAATTCTTCCAGCATCTCTTCGGTAGTTCTGAAATAGAGTTGGCTCTCGGTGTCATAATCCGAATATTTTTGACCTGCAAGAAGAATTTGACGGTAAATCTCATCTTCACGATTCATAAAGTGTGCATCGCAAGTCGCAACTACCGGTTTGTTGTACTTTTCGCCGAGTGCGACAATTTTTCTATTGAAATTTCGCAAATCCTCTTCGTCTCTTGCTTTGTTCTGTGCAATCAAAAATCTGTTGTTGGATATGGGCTGAATTTCAAGATAATCGTAAAAATTAACTATCTCCTCAATCTCGGCATCGGGCTTGTTTTCAAGTATCGCCTTGAATAATTCGCCCGCTTCACATGCGGAACCGATAATCAATCCCTCTCTGTGTGCTTCGAGTTCAGTCTTTGGTATACGTGGTCTCTTCCTGTAATATTTAAGATTACTGTAAGAAACAAGTTTGTAAAGATTTTTAAGACCGACTTTATTCTTTACAAGTATAATCTGGTGATATGTGTCACCCTTTAAAGGGTCGGCATTGGCATTCATATCTTTTGATAACGCAGTAAAATCTGCGATATCCTTTTCTTTCATCTGCGACGACATCTTGAAATATATTTTCGCAAGTATCCCCGCATCATCACACGCCCTGTGATGATTGAAATCTTCAAGATGATAGTGCTTTGCGACAATGTCAAGTTTGTGCTTTTTAAGGTCAGGATTCAAAAATCTCGAAAGTGCAAGCGTATCAAGATAAGGATAATCAAATTCCATTCCGTATCTTTGTGCCGCGGCACGGATGAATCCCGTATCAAAGGTTGCATTATGTGCAATAAGTAACTTTTTGTACTTCGATTCCGTCTGTCCGACAAAATCAAAGAACATCCTCAACGCCTCATCGCATAACGGTGCGTTGCGAACCATATCGTTTGTTATTGACGTAAGTTCTGTAATCTCCTCGGGAATTTCCATTTCCGGATTTACGAAAGTATCAAACTCATCCACTATCTCACCGTTGCGAATTTTAACCGCACCGATTTCGGTTATTCTGTCATTTTGCACCGACAGACCCGTAGTTTCGATATCGAAAACAATTGCCTCCGCATCGAAATTCGCATCGCATTTCCCGTATATTGCAGTTGCCGTATTATTTACGAAATATGCCTCTATACCGTAAATTACTTTTTGACCTATCTTCTCGGATGTAAGCATTGCCTGCTGATATCCCTGAACGTTTCCGTGGTCGGTTATCGCAATTGCGGGATGTCCCCAATCTTTCGCTTGCTTAACAACCTCGTCGGGATGAATAAGTGCATCCATAAACGACATATTCGTATGTAAATGAAGTTCCACACGTTTTTGCGGAGCGTTGTCTTGTCTCGGAATAAACTTGATTTTTGCCGCACTGTTGAAGAAAAATTGAAAATCGGGACCCTCGGATCTGTCCTTTCTTGTTTCTTTTTTCGCATATCCGTAAAGTGCCACACTTACACCGTCTTTTATGCCGGAACAGATAGCGTCCGCATCTTCCGAAATAAGAGAAAAGCACTTAACTTCAATAGACGCATTCCCGTCAAATACCGCAAAAGTAATATTGAATTTATCGCCTGTACGATTGAGTTCCCGTGTAAAACCCGAAACTTTGCCTATTATAACGATATTTCGTTGTGGCTTTACTATCGATGCGATATCAACAGGCAAAATCGTAAACGGTTCTCCGTAAAAGTATTCGGGTGATGATATATCAAACGTCAAATGACCTATTTTACAAATCCCGTTTTCTATTTGAGGCGTCGAATCTTCCTTAAATACAGACATAACCCTCGGAAGCATCTTAACCTCTTCCGACGGTTGCGTACCGATTGCCGAATTTTCTTGCCTTTTTGTCTCTGCCACAATGGCTTTGGTCATTTTCGCATCGTATTCTTTAATAGTCTGTTCGAGCGAATTGTTACTCATAAGAAAACTCATATCGTCGGTATGTATAACGTTCACGGTAATATTTTTTCCAAACTCCGAACGAATAATTCCCTGCATAACCTCAGGTGTTCGTGCATCAATCAAAAGTGAGACTCCGTCGGAAGTAAACGGTATTTCGACCGTCAAAGTATCTCCTTCAAGATTGTAACGGTACTTGCTGAAAAAACCCATTGCAACCATTCCGATATTTTCAGTTTCTTTTAAAAGTTCCGGAACGTAATCTTCATCGAACAAATCGGTCGGATAGTGCGGAAACAGTGTTACTCTTCGTAAATCGTAAGCCTCGCAAATTTCCTTTTCAAGTCTGTAAATCGTATTCTTTTTTATGGTTTTCGGAAAATGCAAATGTGCTTGCAATAGCCTGTTTTCCTTGTCTGCCTGAATTTTTATATCAGTTGCAAGACCGAGTAATTCCGCATCGTCCGCATTCGGTTTGTATTTGCTGAAAATCTCTAAAAACGTTTTACCCATTTTAATATCTTTCTAATTTAATTTCTTTTATTTTCGCAATAAGCGTGTCGATAATCGCATCCTCACGTATTTTCCCGAGTATCTCCCCGTGCGAGATAAGCAACGCCTCACCGACTCCTCCGGCTATTCCTATATCAGCCTCTTTCGCCTCACCGGGACCGTTCACAATGCATCCCATAAGTGCAACTCTTATCGGAAGATCAATCAATCCTTCCGCTCTTACCGCATCTTCGAATTTGCGACTCAATTCAATAAGATTTATCTTTGTACGTCCGCATGTCGGGCAACTTACGATGTTCATACCACATTGACCTTCAATATTCAAAGCGTCGATAATATCCTTTGCCGCCATAACTTCTCTTACAGGATCCGCAGTCAACGACACACGGAAAGTATCTCCTATTCCGTCGCAAAGTAAGGCACCTATTCCGGCAGAACTTTTAATAATTCCCATTTTCTCTCCGCCCGCCTCTGTTACACCAAGATGAATGGGATAATCGCATCTCTGTGCCACAAGCCTGTTCGCTTTTATCATATCGGACACAGTCGATGCCTTGATTGATATGACCGTATCGTAAAAATCGTATTTTTCAAGAAGAGATGCGTGATATAACGCACTTTCGCACAATGCCTCGGGCGTGGGACCGCCGTGTCGTTCCAAAATATGCTTTTCAACAGAACCGCTGTTCACACCTATTCTTATCGGAATATTCTTCTCTTTGCAAATTTTCGCAACGTCACGAACACGTAAATCGTCTCCGATGTTCCCGGGATTTATTCTTATCTTATCAACTCCGTATTCCGCCGCACGAATTGCCGCCTTGTAATCAAAATGAATGTCGGCAACAATAGGCACGTCAACCCCACTCTCCTTGATGTAAAGAATTGTTTTTGCCGCCTCTTCATTCGGTACGGTTATTCTCACGATATCACAACCTGCCGAGGCAAGTTGTTTTATTTGGCTGAGCGTCTCCTCCGCATTCATCGTATCCGTGTTTGTCATAGATTGAACCGCAATTTTATTTTTTCCGCCAATGGCAATTTTTCCGACTCTGATTTCTCGTGTATTTCTTCTGATATCGTTGTAAATCATAAAGATTCCTTTCTTTCTACTAACCTTTAAAAGTACACAATGGCGTGCAACCCCATTTGGGATTTCACGCCTGTTTTTTAAAATAATGCAAATATATCCTTTATCATAACAAATAAAGCAAGCCCCATAAGAAGCATAATTCCAACCGTATTTATCGCTTGCTCAACCTCTTTTTTTACAGGCTTTCTGAATATACCTTCATATGCCAAAAAGATTATCCTGCCACCGTCAAGTGCCGGAAAAGGAATAAGATTAAATACACCCAGATTTATCGTTATAAATCCAAACAGATAAAGAACCGAATAAAATCCGTTTTTCGTTGCCTGACCGACAACCTCCGATACACCTACCGGACCTGATAAAGCGTCCACACCGTATCTTCCTCTGAACAAGTCAACTATGCTGTCTACAATCATCTTCACCATACTCGTGGAACGGAAAAATGCGTGCTTTACAATACTTGTAAAACCGACTTCTTCACGGTATACGTAAAAGTCAATTCTGCCCATAGACACGCCTTGGACTTCTTCCACGGGAAACGTCACTCCCTCTATCAGTACCTTCTTGCCATCTCTGATAACGGTAATATCAAGAGGCTTGTAACCCTGATTTGTAATCTCATAATCAACTTCATTGCCCGTGTGCACACCTACACCGTTTATCTTTATAATTTTATCACCATCGCACAATGCATTGTCACCGATGTTTGAAACAGACTCTTCGACTCCCTCGTAGGTTATTACGTTTGATGGCAATCGGTTTGTGGCACCATCTATACCGACAAGTATGCAAACGCACAAAAATCCGAGCAATAAGTTCATTAGCGGACCTGCAACCGTAATCAAAAAACGTTGCCATACCTTCTTGTTGCAAAATGCGTTCTCATCATCCGATGCTTGGTCTTCCCCGGCCATGCTTACGTATCCGCCAATGGGAAACGCTCTTACGCTGAATACGGTTTTTTGAGTTTCGTTATTTTGATTGCCTGCGTCTTCAACTCTTGTATCCGGCACCTGTTGAGATATACCATCATCTCCGTAATCTCCGTCTCTTGTAAAAGACGACGCAATGTCAAACGGCAAATTATTTTCTTTTTCGTCTTTTCTTTTCTTTTTTGTTGAAAAAATCGCAGGACCCATTCCCACAGAAAATTCAATCACAGTTACTCCGAAAAGTTTTGCAAACAGAAAATGTCCGAGTTCATGAATAATTACCATTACGCTCAAAATCAACAGCGTCAACAGCAAATAAAGAAATGCCATTTGTATTCTTCCACCTTAAAATTATTTACGTATTAGTTCCGCAGTAATTCTGCGTGCCGTAACAGATGCGGACAAAATATCATCAAGCGAATGTGCATCCGCAGCATCGCTCATTTTCGCAACCGTAGTGCAGACAACGTCGGATATATCATTGTATCTTATTTTTCTTTCAAGGAAAGCACCGACCGCAACTTCGTTTGACGCATTTAACACAGCGGGAACGCCTCCACCCGCTTTTATCGCATCAAATGCAAGTGCAAGTAACGGAAATGCCTCCAAATCAGGTTTTGCAAACGATAATTTTCCGACTCCGAACAAATCAAGTTCCTCAGTGGGACCTTCAAAGCGATTGGGATGTGTCAATGCGTACTGTACACAATGTCTCATATCGGGTACTGACATCTGTGCTATTACACTGTTATCAATATACTCCACAGCCGAATGAATTATGCTTTCTCTGTGAACCGTAACCTGGACTTTTTCGGGAGACACTCCGAATAAATGAACCGCCTCTATAACTTCAAATCCCTTATTCATAAGAGTGGAACTGTCAACAGTTATTTTAGCCCCCATTTTCCAAGTCGGGTGAGCGAGTGCGTCTTCGAGAGTAATATTTTCGAGTTGCTCTTTCGTGTATCCGAAAAAAGGTCCTCCCGAAGCCGTCAATATTATTTTTTTTATCTCCTGTTTCTTCCCTGACCTCAAACACTGAAATATAGCACAATGTTCACTGTCAACAGGTAAAATATCATTACCCGTTTTACGTGCCATATCCATAACTATCTCACCGCCCGCAACAAGTGATTCCTTGTTTGCAAGAGCGAGTTTTTTCGAGGATTTCAAAGTTGCTATCGTAGGCAAAAGACCCGCTTCGCCAACAATTGAATTTTCCACTATCTGACCGTTATTCGACTCAGGCGACGTATCATATATCATTTGACATATCCCGTCCGAACCCGAATAAACACGTATACCCGTATCCGCAAGCCTACACTTCAAATCAGATGCGGCAACCTCATCGCTCATAGCACACGCTCGAACTTTGAGTTTTCTTGCCTGTTCTTCAACCCTTTTCACGTTTTTGTGAGCGGATATGGCATTTACGCAAACACCGAGTTTTTCCGCAACGTCTATCGCTTGCTCTCCCACAGAACCGGTAGAGCCGAGTATTATCATATCGGGATATTTATAGTCCTGCAAGCCTTTCACCTCTTTATACCAGAAGATTAAAATACGTACATATAAGCGTAAGCATTACAGAAACCGCCATAACGGAATCAAATCTGTCAAGCACTCCACCGTGACCGGGGAATATTTTTCCGTAGTCTTTTATACCGTAATGACGCTTTATAAGAGACATTATAAGGTCTCCCAATTGAGACACTGCGGAAATAAATACTCCGCTTATCGCAAGAGCGATATAGTTTGCCGAAACAGTTCCGTCGCCGTTAAAGAATTTTTCAATAACAAATCCGAATATCAACGTAGATATAACACAGAAAACAACTCCGCCAACAGCACCCTCAACCGTTTTCTTCGGACTGACTTCGGGTATAAGTTTATGCTTGCCGAAAAGTCTTCCCGTAAAATATGCAAATGTATCGGTAGTCCACGCACAAATAAACGTCATAAGATATATGTACTTTCCGTGCAATACATCATCATGTAAATAAACTATTCCCACAAACGAAGCAATAACGTAAATGCAAGTAATAGACGCAAGACATGTGTCAGTAACGTGATATTTTTTGTTTTGGAACACTGCAACTCCAAGCATATAAACTATCAATACGCCTATCGCACATATACAAAATTTAACAAATTCACCTGTCGGAATAATTCTTTTAAGTATCGGCAAACATACGGCAAGAGCATACGTCGGCAACGACATCAGTAAGTTATTTTTCATTCCGACACAAGAAAATATCTCGTAACAACCAACTACGGCACAAATCGCCATAGCCACCGGGAATAGCATGGTATCCGAGAATATAAGCACCGGAACAAATATGCAAAGTGCGACAATTGCGGTAATAATTCTTGTTTTCATAAATTGTACCTCATATGTTTAAGGTTTATTTTTGTCATTGTCCGTAAGACCGCCGAATCTGCGTTTTCTCGAACAAAAAGACCTGACGGCATCGTCAATATCATCATCGGAAAGATCAGGCCATAACACGTCTGTAAAATATAATTCGGCATAAGCGGCTTGCCATAACAGAAAGTTAGATATTCTGACATCTCCGCCGGTTCTCACAATAAGGTCAAGTTCCGGCAATCCGCTCGTATATAAATGAGAGGAAATATCATCCTCGGTGATTTCACTTTTATTTTCGGAGATAAGCATATTGCAAGCGTGTACAATTTCGGAACGTGAGCCGTAGTTCAAAGCGATATTTACTTTGAGCGGCCTGCCCTCCGTCTTTTTCTCTGCCCTCTCCATCTTTTTTTTCAGTTTTTCGCTAAGAGGCGTCCTGTCTCCCAAAAACTTAACGCAAGCCTCATCGGGATATTTTTCGTCCAAATACGTTTCAAGCAACTTCATAATGGAATCAACTTCCGACTTCGGTCTTTTCCAGTTTTCGGTTGAAAAAGCATAAACGGTGACACACTCTATACCGAGATTACCACAATGCTCCACAACACGCCTGAAAGTTTCGGTTCCATGCTTGTGACCGTATTCTCTGGGCATACCTTTGTTTTTTGCCCATCTTCCGTTGCCGTCCATAATAAATGCAACGTGCCTCAAACCGCTGTCTTTTACCGCCTGCAAAAGGTCTGCGGATATTTCAGTTTTCTTCGGCATAGTATAATATCCCTTCTATCAAAATTACAGCGGGAGAAAATATGCTCCCGCTGTCCGTTTAAATTACCGCTTGTCACCGCAAGCAGTCGGATTAAACCGTAAGAACGTCCTTTTCTTTCTTTGCGGTAAGCGTATCAATGCTCTTGATGTACTTGTCTGTAAGATCCTGAACAGACTTCTCTGCGTTCTTCACGTCGTCCTCTGTAAGAAGATTGTCTTTCTTCTGCTTTTTGATTTCGTCATTTGCCGTTCTTCTGAGATTTCTGATGGCTACCTTAGCCTCTTCTCCCATTTTCTGAACCTGTTTTGCGAGGTCACGACGGCGTTCCTCGGTAAGTTGAGGGAACACAAGACGTATTACTTTACCGTCATTGGACGGCGTAATTCCTATATCGGAAGTAAGAATAGCCTTTTCCATAGCCTTTAACGTACTTGTATCATACGGTGTTATCACAAGCGTTTTTGCATCGGCAATTGATATTCCTGCCATCGACGTTATTTCCGTAGGGGAACCCCAATAGTCAAACGTCACACGGTTGAGAACCGACG
This sequence comes from uncultured Clostridium sp., assembly GCA_964526505.1. GTDB lineage: Bacteria > Bacillota > Clostridia > Oscillospirales > CAG-272 > SVTX01. Next base: position 6,040 of record CAZGJC010000018.1, on the reverse strand, counting down.
GGTTCGCTTGGCTTGCACGAATGGAAGCAAGGTTTTCTTCATATGAAGCAATGGATTTTTGCATTTTTGTTTCTATATCTTTTGTGTTGTAACTCATATTTTGTTTCCTTTCGAATTTATTATTTATGCATTTTGGTTCCCGCTGTTTTGCCCATTATGATATCATATATACTCTCGGGATTTGAAAGTCCGAAAGCAAATGACGTCACGTCGTTGTCATTACAGAAAGAAACTGCCGTCATATCAAAAGCACGAAGATTTTTTTCTATAATTTCCGTATATGTAATGTCATCTATACGCTGAGCCGCCGGATCTACTTTCGGGTCTGCCGTATAAAGCCCGTCAACGTTCTTTGCCATAAGAACAGCATCCGCTCCTATTTCAGCGGCACGAACCACTGCCGGCGTATCCGTGGAAAAGAAAGGAATACCCGAACCGCCCGACAATATAACCACCTTGCCGGCACAAAGCAAATCGTTGGCTAATCTCTGTGTATAAAAATCGGCAAACGTATTCATTTCAACCGATGAAAGCACACGTGCATCCATACCGTTTTTAATAAACACGTCTTGAAGAGCGAGTGCATTTATTACGGTTGCGAGCATACCCATATGGTCACCACGACACCTTGTAATAGCCGTTCCTCTTGCACCACGCCATATGTTTCCGGCACCGACAATAACCGCAACTTCAACGCCCTCATCAACGCATTTCTTGATTACCGACGCAACTTTGTCCATAAACTCAAAATCATATAAGTCGCCGTTCTTGTTGTCGTGTGCGAGTGCTTCGCCTGAAATTTTAATAAGTACTCTTTTGTAAGTAGGACAGCCCATTGTTGAAAACTCCTTGAATTTATATATTCTTCTGAATTATTTTACTACGATTTGCCATACTTGTAAACAGTAATTTGTAAACATTTTAATATCGGAGCGAAATATTTTTAAAAATTCGCTCCAATATCAAAATAAATTGCGAAAAATAATATTATCTTCTCTTTTCCGCTATTTCCTGAATAAGTTCTCCGATAAATGCGTCAATTGACATAGCACCACGTTCGCCGTCTTTTCTCGAACGAACAGCAACGGTTTCACTCTCGACTTCCTTAGCACCCACAACGAGCATATACGGAACCTTTTCAAGTTGTGCATTACGTAATTTGTATCCGATAGTTTCGTTTCTTCTGTCAACTTCAACTCTTACACCGAGAGAACCGAGTTTTCTTGCGATTTCGTCGCAATATGCAACCTGTTCGTCACCAATGGGAAGCATTTTAACTTGTACGGGAGCCATCCATGTAGGCAATGCACCTGCATACTTTTCAAGCAAAAGTGCGAGAGTTCTTTCATAGCAACCCATAGAAGTACGGTGGATAATGTACGGCGTTTTCATCGTGTTGTCCGAATCAACGTATTCCATACCAAACTTCTTCGCCAGAAGCATATCTATCTGTATTGTAATAAGCGTGTCTTCTTTTCCGAATACGTTCTTTATTTGAATATCAAGTTTAGGACCGTAGAATGCAGCCTCATCAATTCCTATCTTGTAGTTTTCACGTCCGAGATATTTGTCAAGAAGTTGACCCATAATCGTCTGTGCTTCATCCCACTGCTCCGGTGTTCCCTCATACTTGTCTGTACGGTTGGGATCCCATTGCGAAAATCTGAACGAGCAATCCTCTTTAAGTCCGAGAACGTCGAGACAGTAAAGTGCCAGGTCAAGACATCCCTTGAATTCTTCTTCAAGTTGATCGGGACGAATGACAAGGTGACCCTCCGAAATAGTAAACTGACGAACACGAATAAGACCGTGCATCTCTCCGCTATCTTCATTTCTGAAAAGCGTTGACGTCTCTCCGAGTCTCATGGGAAGATCACGATATGAACGCTTCTTGTTTAAAAATACCTGATATTGGAAAGGGCAAGTCATAGGACGAAGAGCAAAACATTCCTTCGTGTAGTCATCGGGGTCGCCGATAACAAACATTCCGTCAAGATAGTGATCCCAGTGACCGGAGATTTTGAAGAATTCTCTCTTTGCCATAAGAGGAGTTTTGGTGAGCAAATATCCTCTTCTCTGTTCCTCGTCTTCAATCCATCTTTGAAGCGTTTGAATAACCCTTGCACCTTTCGGCATAATAATGGGCAATCCCTGTCCGACGGTATCAACGGTTGTAAAGTATTCAAGTTCACGACCTATTTTGTTATGGTCACGTTTTCTTGCTTCTTCGAGCATTGCAACGTGGGCGTTGAGTTGGTCTTTTGCGGGGAATGCAAGACCATATACTCTTTGAAGCATCTTGTTGTTTTGGTCACCCTTCCAGTATGCACCGGTACATTGAGTAAGTTTTACCGCTTTTACCACACCTGTTGAGAAAAGATGAGGTCCGGCACAAAGGTCAATATATTCTCCCTGTCTGTAAAAACTGATAACAGCGTCGCTCGGAAGTTCATTTATAAGTTGCACCTTGTAAGGTTCTTCTCTCTCTTCCATAAGTTTAATCGCTTCTTCTCTGGAAAGTTCAAATCTTTCGATTTTGAGATTCTCTTTGACGATTTTCTTCATTTCGCTCTCAATATTTTTGAGAATTTCGGGTGAGAAAGTTATCTCACTGTCAAAATCATAGTAAAAACTGTCGTCAAGTGCAGGACCTATCGTAAGTTTGGCACTCGGATAAAGTCTCTTTACCGCCTGAGCCAAAATATGTGCGGCGGAGTGTCTGAAAACGTGAGTGCCTTCGGGGTCATCGAACGTATAAAGTTTAACGTCCGAATCTGCATCAAGCATATGTGTAAGTTCAACTACTTTGCCGTTTACACCGGCACAAAGTACGCTTCTGTCAATAAGACCCGCTTCCCTTGCGGCGTCATATACCGTAATAGGAGCATCAAATTCACAAACTTTGGATTGAAAATTGATTTTCATTTTGATTTCCTCTTTTCATTTTATTGTAATTATTGTAAAATATAACGTCAGAAACGTTGATTTTCCAAAAGAAAACACACCCCGACACAAAACTGTGTCGGGGTGCATTAAAAATTGCACGGTTCCACCCGATTTTTTAACTTCATTAAAATATTGAGTTGTCAGCAAAAGCGGTACCGTTGCAGAATAAGATAAAAACTTTCACCAAACGTTTTCTCTCTGTGATCCTACGCTCTGCACAGCGTGTTTTTTGCCTTTTTATTATTTGTGCTTTTTCATATTGTAGGCAGACTTCGGGTTTACAAGATCTCTCCAATCGAGGTCTCCTCTGTCAAGTGCCATTATTATAAGTTCTGCGGTTGCTATATTCGTAGCGACGGGAACGTTGTATCTGTCACACATAAGAAGAAGTTCTTTTTCCACCTTATCGTGATCGGAATACTCTCCTGTTGTGCGAGTATCTCTCATATATATAAGAACGTCGATTTCATTGAACGAAACTCTTGAAGTAATTTGTTCTTCGCCGTCCTGTCCGCTGAAAAGTTTTTCTATTTTAAGACCCGTAGCCTCGGAAATGTACTTTGCGGTTATTCCCGTTGCACATATATTGTGTTTGCTCAATATTCCGCAATACGCAATACAAAACTGCGTGATCAATTCTTTCTTTGTATCATGTGCGATGATGGCTATTTCCATACGTTTTCCTCCCGAATAAAATCCGTAGCAGAGTATAAAACCGTGAAGTTGTACAAATTCAGAAGAACAGTACCCCACTCTAAAAACGATTTATAGGGGTATTATACCATATTTTTTTTATTTTGTCAATCTCAAAGACAAGATTTTTATCTGTTTTTATATTTTTTTGTTGGAGCGACGTCAGTTTTCGTCTTCAAAACACCTCGTGCAACCTCTGACAATTCCACCGTCATATGCTTGATTTATATTTCCGCATATAATCACTTTTGAGTTTGAGAGCGATGAACAATCGGAAGTTGCGTGGTACACCGTTCCGCTTTCAGACCAATAAAACGCCGGATATTTGTCGTCCATACCATCCGCATATATAATATTCTTCCCGTTTGCTCTTTCTCTTATCTCCTGTATATCCGACGCATCTATAATCTTGCCCGTGTTTTCTTCCTCTCCGTAAATATCAATTGTGTTGCAAGAAACAAATAAAATTACAACAAGTAACAACAGCGTCAAATAATTTGTAAATTTAATAACTCCCATATTCTCTCAAACTTCCGATAGCATACTTTCAAGTAAAAGCGTTTTGTTTTGAGAATATTCGTAAGCACTTCTGAAATCCTGTATTTCTCTGCAACATATCTCCATATCTATACTTGTAAGATACATAAACATTTTCGATAAAACGGCGTCTCCTGCATAAAGTTTTTTCAACAGTTTGAAAGCATCTTCAAATTTGTCGTCACGTATCATACGTTTTGCTTCTACGTGTATTTTGTATAAGGACTCACTCTCATCATTTAAATCAAAACATAGCGAATCCAAACTGTCAAGTGCAACAATGTATTTGCAAAAACCGTTTTCAAAAGTGTACGGTGAGTATGTTCTCTCATCCTCGCCGTTCACCTCCGAACAAACCAGCGTCGGAGAAATGCTCCTCAAAAATCTCGCCAATACGTACGCACAATTTCTAATCGACACGGTGTCGTAAACCGTAGCACGTGAATGAATAATCGCACTGTCAATTTCATCGCAAGCCGATCTCAAATTTCCGTCAAGTATTTTGCACACTGCGATATTTATGGTACAAATCGCAAGTATAAGTTCTATCTCATCGTCACCACTGCCTGTCACACTTATGCACAAATCCCTGCACATTTCGTAATTTCGGTCTGTAAACGCTTTTTTTATGTTCTCCATCGCAGATGCCTTGCGGTATACAAAATCATCGTCATCATCAGAAAGCAAATATCCCACCGGCACACCGAGACGTTTCGCAAGATACGTCACCGTCGGAAGTGACGGAGTCGCTATACCGTTTTCGATTTGGCTTAACATATTCCTTGTTATCACGCTTCCCGAAAGTTCACTCTGCGTCATCAGTTTTTCGGTTCGTAATTGCTTTATTCTTTTTCCGATGTCCATATCCGCCTCCGACAATATAAACTTGCACTTTTGTTATATTCTATCACAAAAAAAGGTAAATTTCAATTACTTTTGAAAATAAAAAGTTGAGTTTGACCTAAAAAGTCAAACTCAACTTTAAATATTAGTGTACTATGCACTTTTCGGTATCTTTATCAAAGATATGCATTCTTGCAGTATCAAAAGCAATCTTGATTGTATCTCCCGCTCTGGAAGTAGATCTGGGCGATACACGAGCGGTAAGATTTGTTTCACCGATATTGAGGTAAAGGTAAATCTCAGCACCCATAAGTTCCGTAACGTCAACGTACGCTTCAACCGTGCTGTCGTCGAGAACGGACATATGTGCGGGATCGTCATGAATGTTTTCAGGTCTGATTCCGACTACAACTTCCTGTCCTATGTACTCTTGAAGTGCGGGAGCGTTTGCCTTGTCCGCAGGAACCTTGATAGAACGATTTTCCTCAAAGTTGAAGAAAAGATCTTCACCCTTCTTTTCGAGAACACCGTTAATAAAGTTCATCTGAGGAGTTCCTATAAATCCTGCAACGAACATATTCACAGGCTTGTCATAAAGGTTCTGAGGAGTATCTACCTGCTGGATAAGACCGTCTTTCATAACTACGATTCTCGTAGCCATCGTCATAGCCTCTACCTGGTCGTGAGTTACGTATACGAACGTTGTTTCTACTCTATTGTGAAGTTTTGTCAACTCGGTTCTCATCGTCGCACGAAGTTTAGCATCGAGGTTTGAGAGAGGCTCGTCAAGAAGGAATACCATAGGATTACGTACAATCGCACGACCGAGTGCAACTCTCTGCTTCTGACCACCCGAAAGAGCCTTGGGCTTACGGTCAAGAAGGTGGGTAATATCCAAAATTCTTGCGGCATCTTCAACACGCTTCTTTATTTCTTCCTTCGGAGTCTTGTTAAGTTTAAGACCAAATGCCATATTCTCGGCAACCGTCATATGAGGATAAAGTGCATAGTTCTGGAACAC